>NZ_JAGGRF010000009.1:0-30386 GCF_018612935.1 Carnobacterium sp. ISL-102
CGATAAAATAAAAATAACAAATGTTATAGATTCGAAAACTGGTCGCTGCAGTATCTAGGATGATCATCCTAGATACTGCAGCGACCTAAGTTTGTTGTCTATACTATTTTAACAGTTTCGATACAAAAATAATACTGAATATTAAACCACCATTGTCATTGATCACTTAGATTTTCAAGCAAATATTTTTCTGCTTCTTCATTCCATATTCCGTCGTGTTTTTCTATTAATCTGTGAACTTCCATGAAGACAGGGTCAGTCTTCCCTTTTTCTTCGAACTCTTCCAGACTTGTTAACTTTAACGAGATATGCGGATAGATAGCATTTTTACCGGCACTAGAATTTTTCATTCCTAATATCATTTCCGGCGTCGCTTCTAAGCCGCCTATATGTGTAATCATCATTGAAGGATTAATTTTTCCTTCTTCAGTCAGTTTTAACGATAGTTTCATGTCATCCGTAGATCCTCCAGAAGTCCCCACAATATGAGTGGACGCATAATGAACATTATACAGATTGATTGGTACTGTAAACTTTTTATCCGTAGGACCTGCAAAGAAATTCAGGCAACCGTCATTTCCCAAAATACTGTCAGCTAAAACAAGCAGAGGTTCCACTGCCGCAAATACGAATACATCATCAAATCCTTGATTATCCGACAACTCCATTAAATGATCCATCTGGTTTTCAACTTCTCCTACATTCACATACACTAGCTCAATGCCCTTTTCCTTCGCAGCACTCGGAGGGATCAATTTTTTCAGACGATCGATTCTTTTTTGATCTATTTCTGTAGCCACAATTTTCTTTATGCCCAAGTCGCCATTTACTGCATAATCGAGAGCACCAATCCCCATCGGACCGCCACAACCAAGTAAAGCAAGTTGTCCTCCCTTTTTCACTCCCATTTCATGCTTATACACATAAGGTGTTGTGTGATAATTCGCGTTGAATGCACCAATGATACAGGACATCGGTTCTGCAAGTGAGCCATTAGCAAAATAGGTCCCATTATAAGGAAGCACACATCCTAAGTCGATAGCAACTTTTGGGATAATACAATATGTCGCATCACCTCCAAAAAATTCATAACTATAACCGGCAGAATAACCGTTATCTAGGCCCATAGCCGGTTGAAGAACAAACCTGTCTCCTTCGTTAAATTGTTCTTTTATTTTATCTCCAACTTTTACAATAAACCCTCCGAATTCATGGCCGACAATGATTGGATGCTCCTCTAAATTTTCCGGAACTCGCTTGTGATCCTCTCCAAGAATGGTTGCTTTATAAGTAGATAAACAAGCCGTATCACTAATGACTTCTACCAACAGTTCTTCTTCACCGATTTCAGGAAGATCGAATTCTCTCACTCTTAAATCTTTTTTTCCGTAGAGTGCAACAGCTTTGGTTCTCATCTAATCATCCCTCTTTCAATTCATTTAATAAGTCCTGTAGATTTGAATCCTCAATATAATTTTCTATAGTGACAATTCTTGTATTCGGGTGTTTCATGCGTGTTCTTTCAAGTAAATTTTTGTGTACGACGATAATATCCGACTCTTCAGGAACATCCTCAATACGATAATTTTTAACTTCGATTTCATCTAAATCAACTTTTTTCAGCCTCTTCTTGAAGGTCGTAGCGCCTAGTGCACTGCTTCCTAATCCAGCATCACAAGCAAAAGCGATTTTTTTAACCGGTTGAGCAACTGCTGTAGTTCCCGAAGCGTATAAGTTTTTCCCCTCAGTTTTCATTCGTTTTGATTTTTCAACAGAAGCTTCAAATTCATCCTCTTCATCATCTATGCTTTTATCTGCTTTTAAAATAGCAGCAGTAACTAAGAATGAAACGACTGTTCCAACAAGTACTCCCGCTATGATTCCAATAAAATTGCCTCGTGGTGTCAGTGCGAGATAGGCAAAAATAGAACCAGGACTTGGTCCAGCAACTAAACCTGCCCCGAAGATTTGAAATGTTAGTATCCCGGACATACCACCAGCAATCATCCCTAAAATTGTTATCGGTTTCATCAAAACATAAGGGAAATACAATTCATGAATACCGCCGAAGAAGTGAATAATAATTGCACCTGGTGCAGTTCTTCTGGCAACTTTTTTACCAAAAAACGTAAACGCTAACAATAACCCTAGTCCAGGTCCCGGATTAGATGCAACAGTGAAATAGATTGATTTCCCAACTTCTAGAGTTTCCTGTAAACCTAATGGATAATAAATTCCTTGGTCAATAACATTATTCAAAAATAAGACTTTAGCTGGTTCGTTTATAAGTGAAAGAAGCGGCAAAAAACCTGTAGAAACTAACGCCTCAATTGCAACAGTTACAAAAGAATTAGCTAATTCAATAATAGGACCAATAACAAAGAACGAGAAGAGCATTAATAAAAATCCTAATATACCGATGGAAAAGTTATTCACCACCATCTCAAAGCCAGCTGGTATCTTATCAACAATTACTTTATCAACTTTCTTAATAAGCCAGCCGCCTAAAGGACCGATAACCATCGCTCCTAGGAACATTGGAATTTCAGATCCTACAATCAATCCGATTGCACCAATAGTTCCCATAACTGCTCCACGCTGTCCTCCGACCATTCGGCCTCCAGTATGTGCTAAAAGTAATGGCAGTAAATAGGTTATAGCCGGACCAACTATAGCTGCGAGATCTTCATTAGGGAACCAACCAGTGGGGATAAATAAAGCTGTCAGAATCCCCCAGGCGATGAATGCGCCGATATTAGGGAGAACCATGTTGGTTAGAAAACCACCGAAAGCTTGAACCTTAGCTCGATTACTTGCCTTTATATTTTCAGTTCCTGTATCAATCATTTTTATCAACCTTTCACAATTTCTTTTTTATTATTTAATATCCATGTAATATCCGGAGTGTTATGATTCGTGAGTACTCTGTTTATATTTTTATTATCACTCTGTTCATAAAAAGTGGTAGCATCTTTCAAGCTTACTCCCCCCCTCATTTTCCTTTCGATTAACCTCGTTCTTAATACAGCTTCGTCTGCCTGGATAAATATGCTGAGATCACAAAAATCGATCAATTCTTTCCATTTATATTCCTTCAGAAGCAGCCAATTCCCCTCGATCAAAACAATATCTGCATCAACCTCAGTTTTTTCTTCACTGACGTCGTGTTTGTTCCGATCGTACATCGGCCACAATACTGAGCTATCTTCCAACTCACTCAAAGCTGTTTTCAACGATTCGATATCAAACGTTTCTGGACTACCCTTGATATCATTCAACAGGATCTTTTTATTATCATCAGTAATATAGTTTGATAATAAATAGTTTCTTTTATGGTGAAAGCCGTCTATAGAAATTGATTGAAAAGTGAAAGAAGAAAAATTTTCGTCATAGATTTTTTTCAGAAAGAGACTCAGTGTGGTTTTTCCAGTTCCCGGTGGTGCGGCGAGAAAAACAATTAGTCTTTTTCCTTTCTTCTCCCGTTTTTTAATGATTTCTTTTAAAAGGGGTAAAAAAACTGATTGTATCTCCTGCTCAGTATAATTTGCTTCTATATTAAATCCGTTCACATTTAATTTCATTCTTCCACCATCTTAATTACCCTAACTAGTTCTTCTTCATTTTTAGCAGACTTCAGCATCTCCTTAATCTCTTCCTCAATCAGAATTGATGAGAGGTCTGAGAGTAGTTCTAAGTGAGTCGTATTATCTTCAGTAGCTAACACAAAAAGAAGTTTCACTTCATGATTTCCAGGAAAAATAACCGGTTCGTTTAACTTCAAAAATGACATACTTGTTTTATTGACACCTTTATCCGTCGTTGCATGAGGCATGGCAATTTCAGGTACTATCACAATATATGATCCATTTACTCTTACGTTTTCTACCATAGCTTGTATATATTCTAATTCAATGTAAGCCTTTTCAATTAAAGGCTGAGAAGCAATTACTATCGATTCTTCCCAGGATGATACTTTATCTATAAAGTTTGAATTTCCTTTTAAAAATTCGCTTAACATATTTTTCACTCCTTATATTGTGACGTTAATCTTTTCCTACACCTACTTTATAATAGAAAGAGAAAGTAATAAACTTACAAATCAATTCAATTATTTGTGCAACTAATTTTAAGGCACATAAAAGAATCTCTTTGATAAGATGTGCTTTTTTGAAATCACCTTAAAAATTTAGTTTATTCATTTCCTTAGTCTTTTTATTTTACTACTCAGTTCCTTCAGTTTTAAAATACATACATAAAAATTGCTGTTATTATAAAAAGTCTTCCTATTTTTTATAAATTCCATTTAGGCTAAAGTCCATTGTGTGATTTTCGTTTTATACTATTAAAGGAATCATTTGCAGAATAAGTTCACATATTCTCGGCACAGACTATTCTATCTATTGAAAAAACCTAACCAGTATATGTTTAGATTTGATTGACTTACTAGGTCTTGGAAACATTATGAGAAGAATATTAATTTAAGCGATCTAAATTAATAAGGAGTGACTCAGGTTAGCTTCTGTATTTTTTTGATTTATACATTATCAAATAACACCTTCAATAATATTGGATTATTCTGATAAAAATACGCAATTTTATTAATACAAAAAAGAACCTCTTCGAAAAGAGGTTCTTTTTCAAAAATTCATTATTATTTTATATTTCTCGCTACTTACTTAAAATGATTATTCTCATTTAACTTTTTTTTCGCTCTTTTTGATAAATGCCCTCTTTACCAAAGTATTCCTTGGTCAAGCGTGCGATGACTGGACTCAACAGTAACAGTCCGATCAAGTTAGGCAATGCCATCAAGCCGTTCAATGTATCTGCAATAGCCCAGACGACGCGCAATCCGCCAACTGCTCCGACTACAATGAGTGGAAGAAAAATGAGTCGGTATATCACAATTGATTTTGGACCGAATAAATACTCCATGCAACGTTCGCCGTAGTATGACCAACCCAATAATGTCGAGAATGCAAAGAAGATCAAACCGAATGTTACGATTTTTCCGCCAAACGGCATCCCTTTATCAAACGCGACCGTTGTTAAAGCGGCACCGTCCAAGCCAGTTTCCCATACACCGGTCATGACAATAACTAGAGCTGTAATGGTACATATAACAAGTGTATCGATGAAGACTTCAAAAATGCCCCAAAGACCTTGTCTGACAGGGTGATCTGTTGTCGCCGCTGCATGAGCAATAGGTGCGCTTCCCAGCCCAGCTTCATTTGTAAAGACCCCTCTAGCAATACCGAAGCGGATGGTCATTGCCATTGTGGAACCAACAAAACCACCAGTTGCTGCTGTTCCAGTGAAGGCATCATGGAATATAACGCCAAATGCCGCAGGAACAAGTTCGATATTAAGAAAAATAATAATTAAGCCTCCAGCAATATAAACGGCTGCCATTACCGGCACTAGCACCGAGGTAACCAGCCCGATTTTCTTGATACCACCAAAAGTGACTAAACTGACAGCAATCGCTAAAACGATGCCCGTCACTAAAGGATCGATATCAAACGTACTTTTAAGTGAAGCCGCAACAGAATTGGACTGAACCATATTCCCAATTCCAAAGGTTGCTACCGTACCGAAAATGGCAAATAGTACACCGAGCCATTTCTTATTTGCTCCTTTATCAAGGTAGTACATCGGTCCACCTACAAAGTGGCCCTCTTCAGTCTTTTCTCGGTACTCGATGGATAAGACAACCTCGCCGAATTTCGTCGCCATTCCAAATATGGCCGCAAGCCACATCCAGAAAATCGCACCTGGTCCACCTATAGCTATGGCCGTACCGACGCCGGCAATATTTCCCGTACCGACTGCAGCTGCTAAAGCTGTGGCCACTGCTTGAAAGGCCGTTACTTCCCCTTCACCTTTTTGTTTTTTAGCAAACATTTTGAAAAGTGTTTGTTTCATAACATAACTAAATTTAGTGAAGGATATAAATCCCGTCCTTACCGTCAAGTAAATACCTGTTCCTAAAATAAGAGCTAGTAGCGGCCAACCCCATACAATCCCATTAATCGTCTCATTGATTTCCATAAAAATATCCATTTTTTCCCCTTAATCTTCATCTTATTTGCAATTCTAATAATATACCCTATTTACTACTAGCATTGCAAATGCTTTTTATAACTTTTTTACTAGTATTCGGGTTAAAAACCAATGTAAGGGCTTTTCATCTGCGTTTTTAACCTTTAAATTCAATAACCATATTCTTATCAACAAAAAAGAATCTTATAATAAGAGGTTCTCATTTCTTTATATCCTATTATTTTAGAGCTGTTGCATCGAAATACTTAACTTAGTCTCGATTCAGTATTTTTTAAATACTTTTATGATTTCTTCAATCACTCGAACGACCCTAATGACTTTTTCATCATCAACCAAGTTAACTGTATCCTTTTCTGTGTGGATGATAGTATCCAATATCTGAAAAATCCCAGTAGAAGTAAAAGCAACGGTCGGTATATGTTTCAAGGCAAACAACATATGATCGCCTTGAAACCAGGGAGCTATGAAGTCCATACCTGTTGAGTTAAGTATGATTGGATTCAGTAGGCCTTCTGTTGCACTATCGCATTCTGTCAAAAAAACAGCCGTTGAACTCTTTTTCAAGCCGACGCCATCGCAGTTAATGGCTAGCAGGATATCCTCAGGTTTTTGAAGGTAAGTCTCCATATATGCCAACTGTCCCGGTATTGAATAATAATCTTCTCCGTTCAGTAATAACAGTTCAAGACAGAAATCGATGTCCTCTGGTTTGATCAAATGACTCAATAATAATAGAATGGCGATGCCAGTAGCGTTATCCAAAGCTCCCGGAGTCCCTGTTTTCGTATCCATATGAGCCGTTACAACGAGTTTCCGTCTCTTTTTTGGATTCAGTCGGGCTATAACATTGGCTCCATGAGAATCTTCTTTTGCTGCGTTGATCACCAGTTTTATTTCCCCGTTATTTTTAAGTAATACCTCGCCTTCATTTTTTGACACATAAACACTGGGTATGGCGAAGTCGCCGTCCTCAAAAATGGATCCATCCTTCTCAACGATCGTAACAATGGCTGCCGGATTTTTTTCTTCCAGTATCTGAACGATTTCCTGATGTTTTTCTGGATTGTAAAAAGGAAAACTTTTTGGCATGATCTGTTCTTTTGTCAAATCGCCATGTAGGACTGCGATCTTATCTGTCAAATCACTTCTTTTCAGTTCCTCCACCGTTTCGATTTTTACATATTCACCAGATACACTGCACCCAGTTGTATAATAGGAAGGCTTAACTGGAATAGTTTCATCTTTAAAAGTCAACTTGGCATCTGCTGTTTTGAAATCCAGGCAATCGAATTGCTGTAACTTGACGTCGTAACCTTGATTTTTGAAATAGTTTTCTACGTACGTTTCGACTTTCTTATTGTTTTCTGACCCCGTTAAACGTTCACCTATCTCCACACTGATATAATTTAAAATCTCATCCAGTTTTGTAAAGAGCTCTTGATTCTTCATGGAACTTCCCCCCCTTTTCAACGTATTAGTTGACGCTCAATCGCTTGAGTTTCTTCTTCGTATGTAGTCATTCATTATATCATTTTATCGGATTTTAGATAAAGAAACACTTTTGATATTTCATATTTCCCAACCGGTAATCGTTATATGGAACAACACGATACCTTATTCGGTGAGTGATTCATAGATACTTTTTCGAAAGTATTTCCACATGCACATTCGATATGACTATAAACATGCATAGTGTTCTATTAGCTCTTATCGCTCTTCCTCTCTTTCTAAATCGCAAAGGAGTCATAAAAGTAAATAACAGTTGACTAGCTTTGGGAAACTTTTAGAGTGTTATTTTTGGTGCGTAACACATCTTTATGAGTTAATTAAGGTTGAATAGAATATGCTGACTTGAGAGATTTTTCTTTGCCTAATTATCTCTCAAAGAGTTATAATTGGACTGAAATAGCCCCTGTAGATCCTCTACTGTTAATCTTCCCATTTCTGTTGTGATTGTCCCAAATTTTTGTCGTACAGCTAAAAGGAAGGAGTTGACTAACACGAAAAAGTTTCTCAAAGACTTTGCGGTGCTGATTGGATTACTACTGACCGTTGCTGCTGGGTTTTCCATCTATGCGGCACGTGGTCTTGATAGAGATATCCCACTGGAAGGTAGAAGTGCTGCTGAGCTGGAAAATGTTCTGGAAGGTCAATAGACTGGTACGGATGAGGTCACCGGTTCGACGGTCACCTCCCAAGCTTATCTAAAAGCCATTAAAAATGCCCTAGATCCACAAGAGGAGGAAATAAGATGAAAACCTTGATAGCCTATGCGAGTAAACATGGCTGTACTGAAAAATGTGCGAAACTGCTGGAAGAACACTTAGATGGAGAAACTGAGAGAGTCAATTTGAAGGAGCAGACTGAAGTTGACTTTTCAAAATACGATAAAGTCGTGCTTGGCAGTCCAGTATATGTAGGAAAGATATTGAAAGAAGTGGATACTTTTGCGAAAACCCATTTAAATGAACTAGAACAAAAAACGATTGGCCTGTTTATTTGTGGCATGCAGGAAGAGCATACACTGAGAAACGAACTGGAAGTCAATTACCCGACCGAATTACAGGACAAAGCCTTGGTAAGAGACTGTTTTGGAGGAGCGTTTGACTTCAGTGACATGAATTTCGCAGAAAAAATGATCACAAAAAAAGTGACGAAAATTGACAAGGATGTATCTGCTATTCGAGAAGATGCAATCCAGAGTTTTGCGGAGACACTAAATCAGCAACATTGAAAAATTATGAAACAACCCCTTTTGAGAATTTTTTTGGTATACAGTCCCCTGTTAAAAAAATACTTTAAACATACAAATACCCCATGACATCATCGACTATGAAGTCATGGGGTACAACTATCTTTATAATTAAACTGTAGGCCGCTCATTCCAGCTCTTGGGAAAAAGAAGTTTGTTTCCATACATATACCGGATCTGCTGTCCGTGGTGCTGAATTTCGTGTTTCAGAAGTGTAAAAAGGTAGTCGCCCTATGCGTCATTCAAATCTGTAGAATAAATTTGAGCTATGCAAGCTTTGGAACTACTTTTGTGGCTGTCCATTACACTCGGCTGTAAAGTTATCCATATGCGATATCATATATTACTTAACAACCTTAAAAGAAATCCCATTCAAATAAAAAGCGTGTTAAACTGTAAGTAGCGATATCAATCGAATGAAAGAAGGCAAAAAAAAATGACTCAAGTAAAATTAACCACTCTTACAAAAAAAGGCGGTTGTGGCTGTAAAATTGGTCCAAGTGACTTACGTGAGGTACTTCAACAACTTCCCGCAACAACAAAAGATTCTAATCTTCTTGTTGGTTTAGATACGGGTGACGATGCGGGCGTTTATAAATTAACCGATGAACTGGCAATTGTCCAGACCGTTGATTTTTTCACCCCGATTGTTGATGATCCTTATGATTTCGGCCAAATTGCTGCTGCGAATGCGTTGAGTGACGTGTACGCAATGGGTGGAACGCCGATTACCGCATTGAATATCGTGGCTTTCCCTATTTCTACCTTGGATAAAGCGATTCTCACTGAGATTTTACGCGGTGCAAGCGATAAATTACAAGAAGCAGGCTGTAGCCTTGTAGGGGGTCACTCGATTGATGACGAAGAACCGAAGTTTGGTCTTGCAGTAACTGGTACTATTCATCCTGAGCATATACACACGAATGCCGGAGCTAAAAAAGGCGATAAACTTATCCTCACGAAACCAATCGGAGTGGGTATTTCGACCACCGCCATTAAAAAGAATTTATTGACAGAAGAAGAAACTAAAAATGTTACTCGCGTCATGGCAACACTCAATAAATCAGCGGCAAAAGTCATGAATCAGTTTAATGTTCATGCATGTACTGATATAACCGGATTTGGGCTGTTAGGCCACCTCACTGAAATGGCCACCGAAAGTCATCAAGCATTAACCATTAGAAAGGATGACGTACCCGTCTTACCACGTGTACGTGATCTTGCAGAACAAGGCGCTATTCCTGGCGGCTCACGAAATAATTTAAACCATGTAAAAAATGTTGTCCATTTTGAAAACCATCACGATGAGATCGATCAGCTCATTTTAGCGGATGCAATCACCTCTGGCGGATTACTAATGGCAGTAAGTGCACATGATGCTTCAGCATTACTTGAATCTCTACGACTCAGCGGAATCGACGCTAAACTGATTGGGGAAGTATCGGCTGGCGATGCTGGTCATATCTATGTTAAATAAGAAAGGATACTTCTATGTTTAAAGATATAACACCACATGATCTTTATCGACTAAAAGAAAAGGGAGATACCATTGTCGATGTTCGTTCACCAAAAGAATATGAAGAAGCAACAATTCCAGGTGCGATCAACATTCCCCTTTTCACGAACGAAGAACGGGCAGCGGTTGGAACAACCTATAAGCAAAAAGGTAAAGAAGCAGCACAAGACCTTGGTTTAGAGCTTTTCTCAGAAAAATTACCAGCCTTTATTCAGCACTTCAAGCAACTAGAAACACCAGTAACCGTATTTTGTTGGCGCGGAGGCATGCGTAGTGAGACCGCCGCAACGGTTGTGGATTTAATGAATATCCCTGTAAATCGTTTAAGTGGCGGGATCAAGGCCTATCATGACTGGAATAAGGAACAGTTCGGTACAATACGTATTCCACCATTGTACGTCTTAAATGGGCATACCGGAAACGGAAAAACAGACATCCTTCTTCAACTGAAGGAAGAGGGCTATCCTGTTATTGATTTAGAAGGTATGGCTAATCATCGAGGTTCTATTTTCGGTCATATCGGACTCGAACCTCGGAATCAACGAACGTTTAATCTATTATTAGGTGAAGCCTTATTCCAATATCAAGATGAAGCTTTCATACTCATTGAAGGAGAAAGCTCACGGATCGGTAATATAATAATACCTGAGCGCTTCTATCGCCATAAAGAAATAAGTCCTCAATTATTTATTAATCTTCCTTTAGACGAGCGAGTAAAAAATATTTTAGCAGATTATTCACCTCATGATTATCACGATCAATTTATTGAAGCATTTCAGGTTATCAAACGTCGTATTCACACACCTATAGCGAATGCGACAGCGCAAGCACTTGAAGAAAAAGACTATCCAGTAGTTGTAAAGAACCTTTTGACACATTATTATGACCTCAGATACAATCATTCAACCGCTTGTTCCGATAACTTGAACATATCGATTGAAGAATTATCAGTCACAGATGCAAAAGAAAAAGTGAAACAGTACCTTTCCTCAAAAAAATCAACTTGAAAAAGTGAATAATCGCTCGTAAGATGATCCAGGTTTTTTTGCTGTAATCGGAAACTAAAAAAAGCATCAAGATTTCTGCCGTGATCGGCTAAAATCTTGATGCTTTTCTTCTGGGATGTTAAAAATGAGAATAATCCCGTTCTACGATTAGGATATACGATTTCGCATTCACCATCGTCATTAACAAATAACGTTGATCGTTCCTGTTTTTACAATTAGATACTTGCTATGCTTTTGGAGGTGTTCCTTCAGCATTGGATACAACGGCATCAATTTGGATCAGAGCGTTTTCTGGTAAAGCTGATACACCAACTATACTTCGCGCAGGAACTCCACCTGGGAAGAATGTTGTGTAAGCTTCGTTTACAGCATCGATATCTGTGATGTTTTTAAGGAATATATTTACTTTAACAACATCATCCATAGTGTGATCGACACTTTCTATAATTGCCTTGATATTTTTCAAGCATTGTTCAGCCTGCTCTTTTACACCACCTGCTACCAATTTACCGGATTTTGAATCGATAGGTAATTGAGCTGAAAGATGATTGTAATGAGAAAAAGCTACCGTTTGTGTAGATAGAGAACTTTTTGGTGCATTTTTTGTATTGTTTGCTTCTAAGATAAGTCCATGTCTGTCTTCAACAACTTGTGGAGGTGTACCATCTCCGTGTGACACTACTGCTTCAATTTGCACCAAGGCATCCATAGGCAATGCTGAAGCTGCAATTATTGTCCGTGCAGGAACATAGGCTACAGCCCGAGCAATAGCGGAGTCTGGGAAAAATGTTGTATACACTTCATTTACAGCTGCAACATCAGAGTAGTTTTTAAGGTAGATATTGATTTTAACAATATCATCAAAAGGAACGTCGATACTTTCTAAAATTGACTTGATATTCCTTAAGCACTGTCCAGTTTGCTCCTTTACACCACCATCTACTAATCTACCAGATTTTGGATCGATAGGTAATTGCGCTGAAAGATTGTTGTAGTGCGAAAAGGCTACAGCTTGCGTAGATAGCGAACTTACTGGTGCATTTGCCGTATTGTTTGTAAGTTTTATAAGATCACCTGATTGTGGTGCATTTGGAATTGTACCTTCACCATTTGAAACAAGTGCATCAATTTGCACCAAAGCATCCATAGGTAAAGCTGAAACTGCGACTGTCGTCCGTGTAGGAACATAAGTTGAGAAGAATGTTTTATACACTTCATCAATAGCGTCAATATCTTTGATATTCTTAACAAATACTGTCAATCTAACAACGTCACTCATAGCATGGTCGATGCTGTTTACAATTGCTTTAATATTTTTAAAGCACTGTTCAGCCTGCTCTTTTACGCCACCAGCTACCAATTTACCAGATTTTGGATCAATAGGTAATTGAGCTGAAAGATTATTGTAATGAGAGTAAGCTACTGTTTGTGAATATGGTCCAATATTTTTTGGTGCATTTTCCGTATTTCTTGCTGCTACTGCATTGTAGTCTCCCATGTTAGTATTCCCCTTTTAGCTAATTTTTTTTAAAAATAAATTTATTATCTCAAATTTCAGTTTGGTTATATCAAGGTTTTAACACCTGATTTAAATAGGCTGAAACTTGATCTAGCAAACTTTGAAGCGGTTACACAAGTTGAATTATAGCAGAATTTATTTGTTTTGACCACACGTTTTTCTGTAGATTATTTTTTAAGTTACGTTTTCTTTGGGCAACCATCGTTAAGGACTACATCAGAAAAGTATATAAATGCATTTTTATGGCTTTATAGTGAATATAACCTATTTTAATCTATCCTATTGTCTCGGGAAAAGAGTACTAATAACGTTTATCAAACTAAATAATCATTCAATTTGGGCTGTATAATTTTTGGTGTGGATAAAAAAATTTATTCGCACCTATTTTTGTGCAAAAAAAATAGAAACATACGAATTTTCCAGTTAGCATAAAGTCACGACAACTCACTAGAAAAGAAAATCCATATATCTCATAATAATTCTATCCGAACTGCACTCGATTTAAAAGATAAAACTATCTTTTTTGATGAATTTTTTTGCGAGGAGAAACTGATCAAAGGGTTCAGATCAAAAATTTTCTATGCTACTTTTCTGGAGGAACAGGGTTGCTTGTAGCCATGTGTAAGATCCAATGAGAACGACAAAACGTTGGCGCTTCAACGATTAGTTTTTTTTGAAGCTTGAAATAAAGCACTATAGGCGATTAATGCCCAAGGGTATCCTGTTTGTACGCTACTAAAAGAGCAACAAATGTGACATACCGGCTTACAGATGGTCCAATGGCTCCGCAAGCAAACCCGTTCATTCCAAAAGAAATGTTATTTTGAAGTATCCATGCCTTTTGACGAAGAAGAACCTCAATTTGAAGGTTAACACACGATAAACACTTAAATAAGCAAAAAAAAAAGAGACCAAGACAATTAAATTGTCTGATCTCTTTTTTAAAAGAAAATGTTTATTACGCTTCTTCTTCTTGTTTGTTTGCATCTGCGATACCATATTTTTTGTTGAAACGGTCCACACGTCCGTCTGCTTGAGTAAATTTTTGACGTCCTGTATAGAATGGGTGTGAGTCAGATGAAATTTCGACACGGATCATTGGGTAAGTAGAACCGTCTTCCCATTCAACTGTTTCGCTTGAATTTTTAGTAGATCCTGAAATAAATTTAAATCCTGTAGTAGTATCCATGAACACAACTTGTCTGTAATCTGGGTGAATTGTTTTTTTCATAAGTAATCTCTCCTTGTGCCCTGATGCATTTGCTGGATCAGAGTTGATTTTTGTCTTTAGACAACATTAAAATAATAACATTTTTCCCTATATAAAGCAATCTTTTTTATCAAAAATCCGACTATGAAAAATCATATTTAACGATGAGAACCTCTAGTATTTCTTGTCTGGATAATGGTTTTATCTGTGAAATCTTCAAAAAACGCTTCATTATCTTTTGACTTGCGTAAGGCCTTGATAAATTGATCGGTCAAATCCAAGGCATCTCCCGTCATTGCATGGCGTAATTTCCATATCATTTCTAAACGGTCATTTTCCAATAAAAGTTCTTCTTTTCGTGTACTTGATTTTTTGATGTCGATAGCTGGGAAAACACGGCGTTCAGCAAGTTCTCTTGATAGATGTAATTCAGAATTCCCTGTTCCTTTAAATTCTTCATAAATCATATCATCCATGCGGCTTCCAGTATCTACCAAAGCCGTAGCTAAAATTGTTAAGCTGCCGCCTTCTTCAATATTTCTCGCTGCTCCAAAAAAACGTTTAGGTCGGTATAATGCTGCTGGATCTAACCCGCCGCTTAACGTTCTGCCACTTGGAGGAAGGACCAGATTATAGGCACGTGCCAAACGTGTAATACTATCCATTAAGATAATGACGTCACGTCTATCTTCTACCAAACGCATGGCTCTTTCTAGAACCAATTCGGTTACACGTACATGGTTTTGTGGTTGCTGATCAAATGTTGAAGAAACTACTTCTCCTTTGACACTTCTTTCAATATCTGTCACTTCTTCTGGACGTTCATCGATCAGTAAAATAATTAATTCAGCCTCAGGATAATTTTCAGCGATCCCATTTGCGATTTCTTTTAATAAAATTGTTTTCCCTGCCTTTGGAGGTGCCACGATCAACCCGCGTTGACCGAAACCTACAGGAGCTATAATATCGATCATTCGATTTGAAATTTTGGATTGTTCTGTTTCAAGAGTAATTTGTTTTTCTGGATAGAGAGGTGTTAACGCAGGAAAATGAGGACGTTCCTTTGCATCTTCTGGATCTTTTCCATTTACAAAGTTTACATGCATCAGACCATAATAACGCTCTGATGGTTTTGGAGGTCTTGCCTTACCGGAAACTTTATCGCCATTTCTCAAGCCAAAACGCTTGATCTGAGAAGAAGAAATATAAATATCCTCTTTACTTGGTGTGTAATTGATTGGCCGTAAAAAACCAAAATCCTGTTGTGCCATAACATCTAGCACTCCTTCGACAATGAAAAAACCCTGTTTTTCTTCTTGAGCTCGGATAACAGCCAACGCTAACTCTTTTTTATTCATTTGGCTGTAGTAAGGAATTTTTAGTTCTTTAGCATAATTATAAATTTCTTTTAATGTTTTTAATTCTAATTCAGTCAATGTCAATAACTCACTCATTTTAGTTAACTCCTATTTGTTGTCATCTTCAATCATTTCAACATCTGCACCTAAAGCGGTGAGTTTTTCTACGATATGATCATAACCACGTAAAATGTTCTCTACTCCTGTAATGGTCGTGGTACCCTCTGCCATTAAACCAGCTGTCACAAGACACGCTCCTGCTCTTAGATCGCTTGCTTCTACTTCTACACCATGTAATTGTTTTATTGGTCCTTCGATTAAAATCATATCGCTCTCAACACGGGCATTTGCACCCATTCGTACCAATTCTGGTATATGATTGACACGCTTAGGGTAGATAGTATCCGTAATTAACGAGGTCCCCGTCGCCTTCAATAACAAAGGCGTTAAAGGTTGTTGTAAATCAGTTGCAAATCCAGGATAAGGAAGTGTTTTTATATTTATAGCCTTCAAACGAGTAGCTTCTTTTACTCGGATGCTGTCTTCACCAATTTCCATTGGTACACCCATTTCTTCCAACTTAGCTAACAATCCTTCTAAGTGCTCTACAATAACATTGTTTATCAGAACATCTGATCCAGCTGCTGCTGCCATAGATAAGTAAGTACCGGCTTCAATTCGGTCTGGTATAATGGTATGTCGACAGCCATGAAGCTCATCGACTCCATCTATCCGAATAATATCCGTTCCTGCACCTCTTACTTTAGCCCCCATATTGTTTAGTAACGTTGCAATATCAATAATTTCAGGCTCACGTGCGGCATTTTCAATAATCGTTTTACCTTTTGCTTTTACTGCAGCTAACATAACGTTGATCGTAGCTCCAATCGAAACCACATCTAAATATATTCTTGTTCCAACTAAACCTTTTTCATCGGTTCTTAGATACATGGCACCCATTTCATTATCTACAGTAGCTCCTAAAGCACGAAACCCTTTTAAATGTTGATCTATCGGACGAGGTCCTAAAAAGCATCCTCCTGGCAGTCCTACAACACCTTTTCCGAATTTAGTCAATAAAGCACCCATGAAATAATAAGATGCTCGTAAACTTTTTATTTTTCCATTTGGCATTGGGATAGAAACCATATGTGTTGGATCGATAGTTAGTGTTGAACCGTCAAAAGTAGTCTCTACTTTCATTATATTTAGGATATCGATCAATGAATGAACATCTTGAATATCTGGTACACCTTCTAAAACAACAGGCGAATCTGCTAGGATCGCAGCTGGTATCAAAGCAACTGTACTATTTTTAGCCCCATTGATGGTCACTTCTCCAGATAATTTTTTCCCACCATTAATGACTAATTTTTTCATGTTATACCTCCGTTTTATCTTTTAAAGAGTTAAGTTAAGTTAAGTTGATTTTCATTTTTATTTGAGAGCTATCAAACCATTTTTAATTGACGTCTAGATGTCCTAAATTAAAGGGGTGATCTTTATCAAACTTAGCTAGCTTTATTTCGATAAAGATTCCCATGTTCCTTACTCTTTTCCTTTATCTAAAGACGCTAATTCAATTTTACTATAACTCAAAACAACTTACAATTACTATATTTTTTGGTCCTGTTATTTTTAGTGGTGATAGATCAATCAAGTTACTCAGTCAATTTTTCTGAACGAATAGGATCCACTTGCAGACTTGTAAAGAATTCAATGTGCATTGCAAAATGTTAATGCTTCAGCAATCACGTTTTATTTGAGACTCGAAAATCTATCCATCCGAGAAGAAATTTCATTTTACTACACCAAAATCATTTACCAAACAGCCTATTTTTTAACCAAACAAAAAAACCTTACCAAAAGGTAAGGTTTTTTGTTATTTAATTAAGCTTTGTTTGAAGATCCAAATCTTTGCATAGTTGTTTTAACTGTTGCAACGATTGCATCTTTACCAGGTGCAATAACTTTACGTGGGTCATAAACCTTGTCGTCAGCATTTAATTTTTCACGTACAGCTTTTGTCCAAACTTGTTGTAATTCAGTATTTACATTGATTTTAGAATGTCCATTTTCAATTGCTTTTTTAATTTGGAATTCTGGGATTCCAGATCCGCCATGTAATACTAGAGGAGCTTTAGTTAATTCAGAGATTTCTTTCATTTCATCGAAACCTAGAACTGGTTCTCCTTCATAGTCACCATGTACTGATCCTAAAGCAGCAGCTAAAGCATCGATCTTAGCTTCAGTTACCATACGTAGACATTCTTGTGGGTCTGCGTAGTTTACTCCGCCAGTAACGCCATCTTCAGTACCACCAACAGTTCCAACTTCTGCTTCTACTGATACGTCTTTTGAATGAGCATATTCCACAACTTTTTTAGTTGCTTCAATGTTTTTATCAATTGCAAATGCAGAGTTATCGATCATTACAGAAGAAAAACCAGCATCTATTGCAGCTTTACAGCTTTCGAAAGAAGAACCATGGTCTAAGTGTAATGCAACTGGAACTGTGATGTTCATTGTTTCCATCAAAGCTTCAACCATTGCAGCTACAACTTTAGAGCCACCCATGTATTTTCCTGCTCCTTCAGAAACACCTAAAATAACTGGTGATTTTTCTGCTTCAGCAGCTGCTAATACAGCTTGTGTCCATTCAAGGTTGTTGATGTTGAATTGACCTACTGCATATTTACCTTCTAACGCTTTGTTTAACATATCTGTCATACTAACTAAACGACTCATATATTTTTTCCTCCTTAAGGAAATCTTTTTATTTACTAAGATACTCTTAGTCAACGATGCTATTATAACAAAAAAACATTAGAATATCTAGATTATTATAAACTTATCTAGTTTCATACCCTTTTTGTTATTAGTTATTTAATGCTGCTTTTACAAATCCTAAGAATAATTTTTGCGGGCGATTCGGACGAGAGATGAATTCTGGATGAAATTGACAAGCTATATAAAATGGATGGTCAGATAACTCCACGATCTCAACTAGACGATTATCGGGCGAAACTCCTGAAAAGACTAAGCCTTTTTCTTCCATCATATTCCGGTATTCATTGTTAAACTCATAACGGTGACGGTGGCGTTCTTGAACAACTTCAGCATTATCGTATACGTTCGCTGCTACAGACCCAGGTTTTAGTTTGCATGGGTATAGCCCTAGACGCAACGTACCTCCCATATTGACCACATCTTTTTGATTCAACATCAAATCGATAATGTTATATGGCGTATCTGGATCTGTTTCTGCTGAGTGAGCGCCTTCTAACCCTACAACATTACGTGCATATTCTACACATGCTAGTTGCATACCTAAGCAAATACCTAGGAAAGGAACCTTATTTTCACGTGCATATTGAATAGCTAAAATTTTACCTTCTAAGCCACGATCGCCAAATCCGCCTGGAACTAAAATCCCATCCGCATTTTTCAATTTACTTTCAACATTATCCGGTGTCACTTCTTCAGCATTGATCCAATCTACTTCAATTTCAGAATCTACCGCATATCCTGCATGATTTAATGATTCGATAACGGATAAATACGCATCTGGTAATTCAACATATTTTCCAACTAATGCAATTTTTGTTTTCTTAGATAAATGCAGTACTTTTTGTTCTAGCGCGATCCACTCTGACATGTCAGCAGGTGGGGCATCAATTTTAAGATGGTCACAAACGATTTGATCCATATTTTGTTTCTGCAAATTTAAAGGAATAGAATATAACGTATCTACATCACGTGACTCAATAATAGCCTCAGGATAGACATCACAAAATGAAGCTAGTTTATCTTTCAAACTTTGCGGAACAGGTTTTTCTGTACGGATGACTAAAAGATTGGGCTGGATCCCTAATCCACGTAATTCTTTCACACTGTGTTGTGTTGGTTTGGTTTTCATTTCACCAGCTGCGCCAAGATAAGGAATCAATGTTGTATGGATGTACATAACATTATCTGCACCAACATCACTTTTCATTTGACGTAAGGCTTCTAGGAAAGGTAATGACTCAATATCTCCTACTGTCCCACCAACCTCTGTTATGACGATATCAGAATCTGTTGTTTGTCCTGCACGCATAATTTTTTCTTTGATTTCATTGGTAATATGCGGAATAACTTGTACTGTTGCCCCCAAGTACTCTCCCTTGCGTTCTTTGCGTATGACTTCAGAATAGATTTTCCCCGTTGTTACATTCGAATATTGATTTAAATTGATATCAATAAACCGTTCGTAATGACCTAAGTCTAAGTCGGTTTCAGCTCCATCATCTGTTACAAAAACTTCTCCATGTTGATAAGGACTCATTGTACCTGGGTCAACATTGATGTAAGGATCAAATTTTTGGATCGTTACTTTTAATCCACGGTTTTTTAATAACCGTCCTAAAGATGCCGCTGCAATTCCTTTGCCTATGGAAGATACTACTCCACCTGTTACAAAAATATATTTTGTCATTTTTCCGACTCCTTCTATATTTATTAATCTAAAAAGAAAAAAACCACTAATCACTTTCATTTTTTTGGGTAGCAACAAAAAAACAAAGCCCCCTATCCATTAGTAGAATAGGGAGCTTTTTGATTACTTATAGTTCCTGTCCCTTTAATCTTTCAAGGGAGCCCAATGTAGATATTACACATTCCTACATAAAACGTCAAGTTATTCTTCTGGACAGCGTTTTTATCGAAAAACTACTATCAGAAAATAAATTCATTGAACTTTTTTGTTAATACTCTTCTTCGTCAGAATCTTCTTCATCTTCGTCTTCAATGATTGTAAGTTCCCCTTCAACACCGTCAGGTAATTCATCTTCTTCATCATCAGTACCTAGTTCAGACAAATCTTTCTTGTATTCTCCAAGATCTTCTTTATCTTCATCGTCAACCATTACACCGTGTTCATCAACAGAAACGCGTCCACCGTAAGTAGTAGCATTATCATCTTCTTCCTCTTCAGGAGAATCATCGTCCTCAGGGTCATCATCATTGTAATCAATATCATCTTCACCTGTAACAAATGCACTAGCTTTTTTGCGTTTTTTACGACGTGGAGCTTCGTCTTCATTTCCTTGAGTAACTTCTTCGTCAATAAAATCAATTGGATACCATGAACGCAATCCCCAACGATTTTCTCCTAAGGAAATAAAACTACCATCAATATTTAAATCTGTATAAAATTGAGAAGTTTTACTTGTAATTTCTTTTGAATTTATATTTAGAAAATCCTGTACTTCTTTTAATAAAGCTGAGAAATCAAGTATTTCTCCTTTTTGATCTAAGATGGCATGTGCTACTTCAATCATTGACAATTCATCTTTGTTTTGATCCTCAAATTGTGCTAATTTCACGAAAGCCACGTCCTTTCAACAGTCTATTCTTTATCATACAATATTTAAATAGTAAAAAGCAATTGTAATTTGTAATCTCCTAATTTTTCTTTTCCTAAAAATAAGTCATATTCAATATATACTCTCCCAGAAAAAGGTTCATCTGTATAACTGATTTGCATGTTTTTTGTCATTGTTTCAATTTTCACTTCACCTTGTGGCGTATGATAGAGCGTTTCAAACCGTTCGCCTTTATCAAATCTCATTCGCGTAGTCGTTTCACCTTTACGCGTAAGGGTAACGATTCCAGAAGGATCGATTTTAACCGTTACAGGAATGACTCCTGCTTCATAGGTTTCTTGGAAACGAATATAATAAGACGAATTCATTTGAACAACTTTACCAGCTTCGTCAAATACATGTTTTTCAGTTTCATTGCCTTGAGAAATGATCGTCTCTAAATGTATCTGAGCTGCTCTTCCTTTTGATAGATCCAATTGTTTCACCTCATAATTTTCAATTCCTATATTCACCATAGGTTTAGTGATTCCAACTATCTATTTTCACTTTATTGCATAACCATCTTATCATAAATAAAGGAAATATTATGCTTTTTATAACGGTTAAGGAAGAACCCTGCAATAAAATTTGTTATAATAGGATAAGAATGCTATTTCTAATCAAATAAAGGAAGTTAAACCAATGATAATTACTGATAATAAAAAAATCTCAACGGATTATTCTTATGAACTTTATGAAGCTGAAACAATGCCTTTTGCTAACAAAGCTATTTCTCATTTTGCTTTGACAGATAGTTTATTGCGTTATGCTGGAAAGTATCAAAAAAATATTTTGCATTTTTGGCCAACTTCAAATTTAGTCATTTTAGGCATGATGGATACCAAACTACCTTACTTCAAAGATGCTTTAGAAGTTATTGACCGTTACGCTCATCCTTATATTGTACGCAATTCTGGAGGGTTAGCTGTAGTTGGAGATGAGGGCGTGCTAAACTTTTCCCTTATACTACCTGAGAATCTTAAACAAAAAATGACTATAAGTACTGGATATGAGCATATGCTGCAGCTAATCAATGATTCTCTCAAAGACTATGGAAAAAAAAGCTTAGCTTATGAAATCAAAGACTCTTATTGCCCTGGAGAATATGATTTAAGTATTGACGGGAAAAAATTTGCCGGAATCTCGCAAAGGCGTTTAAAAAATGGCGTAGCAATCATGATATACATCAGTGTAACTGGCAATCAGTTTAAAAGAGCTGAAATGATACGCGAATTTTATCAAGCTGGATTAAAGGGCGAAACGGTAAAATGGCAATTCCCATCAGTTGATCCTGCCGTAATGGCTACATTGGAGGATTTGCTCGGTATTTCCTTAACTGTAGACGGAATGAAAAACCTGATCCTACGTACCCTTCTTAAAAACAATTGCACAATCATACCTGGCGAGTATTCTTCAGAGATAATAACCGACTATAATGAAGGTTTCGAAAAAATGATACACCGCAACCAGCAAATGCTTGGCACTTCAATTGATAAGGAGCTGATCAAATGAGCAGCCTTTATGATGGTAATTTACTACTGCCAATAGAACACGTTTTTCGTGATCCAGTCCATGATTATATTCATATTCAACATCAGATTATTTTAGATTTAATCAATTCAAGTGAATTTCAGAGATTACGAAGAATCAAACAATTAGGTACCTCTTCCTTAACTTTTCACGGCGCAGAACACACACGATTCACTCATTCATTGGGTGTATACGAAATTACTCGTCGAATCTGTGATACATTTGAGAGGAATTATGCCACTCAAACACCAGGCGACGGCGGCTGGGATGATAACGAACGGTTAGTTGCTTTATGCGCTGCACTTTTACATGATATTGGACATGGACCGTATTCTCACACATTTGAGCATATCTTTAAAACAGATCATGAAGAGATCACTGTAGCCATCATCACTTCTCCAGAAACTGAAGTTTACCAAATTTTATCTAAAGTGAGTGAAGATTTTCCAGAAAAAGTTGCCAGTATTATCCAAAAAACTTACCCTAATCCGCAAGTGGTCCAACTTATTTCTAGTCAAATCGACGCAGACCGGATGGACTACTTATTGCGCGATGCCTATCATACAGGTGTCAACTATGGTACATTTGATTTAACCCGTATCCTCAGAGTTATTCGTCCGTATAAGGATGGTATCTACTTCCAAATGTCCGGCATGCATGCCGTTGAAGATTACATCGTCAGTCGCTACCAGATGTACATGCAAGTCTACTTTCATCCGGTCTCTAGAGGAATGGAAGTCATTTTGGATCATTTGTTGAAACGGGCCAAAAAAATGTATGTTGATCCAGCGATCCAATTTAAAGACCAACTAAACTTACTTGGTCCTTTTTTTGAAAAAAACTTTACGCTTAAAGATTATCTGAAATTAGATGATGGCGTTTTAGCAACTTATTTCACCTTATGGAAAGAAGAAAAAGATCCAATTCTAAGCGATTTAGCTACGCGTTTTCTCGATAGGCACCCTTTTAAGTCAGTTAAATTTTCCAGTAAAACGGATATGGATCTGATTGAAGACCTAAAAGCGATCATTCGTGAAGCAGGATATGACACAGATTACTATACAGCTATCAATAACAGCTATGACCTTCCTTACGACTTCTATCGTCCGAACCAGAATACCAATCGCACACAAATAGAATTGGTTCGTCAAGATGGTACACTTGTTGAACTTTCTAAAGCAAGTGAAATTGTTTCGTCAATAGCAGGAAAGGTGCGTGGCGATGAACGGTTTTATGTTCCAAAAGAATTCTTAAAGCCGGATGCATCCAATGAAATCACCTTATTTGAGCACTTGTACGATGAATTTAACCGTTATATCAAGAATGGGGCTATTATTGACCCAAATAAAATTAGTGGAGGACTCACCTAAATGACAATAGAATTGATCGCTATCGATTTAGATGGCACGTTGTTAACACCCGAAAGAAAAATAAGCGCTAAAGTTAAAGAAACGATTGAAATGGCTAAAACGAAAGGCATAAAAATTGTCCTTTGTACTGGCCGCCCGTTGCCAGGCGTATTCCCAATCCTAGAAGCCTTAAATCTAGAAGAGGAAGGCGATTATGTTATTACCTATAATGGCGCATTAGTCCAACAATCACATAATGGAAAAGCTATTGCTCACCATACTTTGAGCTATGAAAATTTCCTGAAAATTGAGGCAATGAGTCGTCAAGTTGGGAGTCACTGCCATACTATTGACGAAACCCATATTTATACTGCTAATAAAGATATTAGTCCGTATAGCGTAAGAGAATCATCCTTAGTCAATATGCCTATTCGATACCGCACAGTAGAAGAAATGGATCCAACCCTTGAAATCAGCAAAATGATGATGATAGATGAACCAGATATTTTAGATGCTGCTATTGCTAAATTACCAAAAAGTTTTTATGCTGAGTATACTATTTTAAAGAGCGAACCCTTTTACCTTGAAGTACTGAATAAATCTGCTAGCAAAGGGCAAGCATTAAAGGATTTAGCACGTATTCTAGACATACCTAAAGAAAATATTATGGCGATTGGCGATAATGAAAATGATATAGATATGATCCAATACGCTGGAATGGGTGTTGCCATGGGTAATGCTGTTGCCAGTTTAAAAGAAGTGAGCGATTATATTACCGATACAAATGAGTACGACGGCGTTGCTACAGCAATTGAAGCCATTGCTTTTGAAAACATTTCTGTCGATAACTTATCTGACTAAACAAAAAGAAAAATAAGCTATGAGTATCTACTCATAGCTTATTTTTCTTTTTGTTTAACCTAGTAATTTCCCACCAACAGCGTAATTGCTTTTTTTCATATCTTCTATAATGACATGAACGCGATCTTCGGTTGCTCCGGTATTCTTTACTACTGCTTGTGTAATGTCTCTAACTAGACCTGCTTTTTGCTCTGCAGTCCGTCCTTCAACTAATTCAACATGTACTAATGGCATAAAAAAACTCTCCTCTCCATGTACTCTTCTCTTAATTCTAGCGATACCCTTTTTACTTTTCAACTAATTTTTTCTTTTTATTACTCCGAACAGATAATTAGTTTTTTTGATTCACTATTAGTATACTTGTTTTGCACGGTAATTTAGAGAGGAGCATTTCAAATATGACGAATTCAAAAGTATTATATCAAACTACAGCAATCAACACTGGTGGGCGAAATGGAGAAAGTCATTTGCCAGACAAGTCATTTTCTGTTCGAGTTTCTACTCCAAAAGCTATGGGCGGTCCTGGTCAAGGAAGCAACCCAGAGCAATTATTTGCACTAGGCTATAGTGCTTGCTTCAATTCAGCTGTAGAGCACATGATGAAACAAGATAAAATTTCTGGAAAAAGCCAAATTACGGCTAATGTTGAATTGCATTCAGACCCGACTGACGGCGGCTCTAAGCTTGCAGTGAAATTGGATGTTGGAATTGAAGGTCAAGATACTGCAACTACCCAAGAATTAGCAAACCGAGCTCATGCTTATTGCCCTTACTCCAAAGCAACTAGTGGCAATATCGATGTAACAGTGACCGCTGTTGCTTATGAAGCAGATAAATAAAAACTATCATTCAGAAGAGGCTGGGACATAACTAGCTGAGAATAAGAAAAAAAGGGTCTGTTCAGGAAACTGATGAACGGACCCTTTTGCTGTTCTAAATATATTAATTGTTTGAAAAATGGATTGGTGCCTTAAAAGAAATTTCTTCTGGAATAACGGATTTGCTTGTGGAGAGCCATGGAAACGCCTGAGACTTGAAAAAAAGTTGTCATGGTTGTTGCTGCTTTAGCAGCTTATAAACATGATACACTTGGGCATTATTTGCCCACAGTGCTTCATTTTAGGCTACAAGCAACTCCTTTTTCGCTAGAAATTTCTAGTGAGCAATCAAACTGATCTATTGATACCAAAAATTATAGACCCTATTTATCTAGATCATAAAATATTCGATCTATTTTTTTCTATGATTTTTATATTTTCTACCGGCGAGGTTCCTTTCAGAAGCAGCTTTGGAATCAATGGTTGGATAGGCAATGAGATTTGGATCATGCCCCAGTTTCTTCTTTGTTTTTTTATGATTTTATAGATTGATTCGTCTTCAAAAAAGAGCTTTCATATTGTTTTACCGCCCACTTATGGCTGCCTCTTTTTAGTTTAGTTAATGCTTCAGAAATAGATACCCATTCTAATTGATTGAAATCTTCTAACGGTTCACAAACTGATTCCCATGACTTACAAATATAAAAATAAGCAGGATTATGATAGTGTTGCTTGCGGTGTTTAGAATAATAGTATTCTTCTGCTTCACCGATAAATTGTCCTACCTCTATCTCGAAACCTAATTCTTCCATAGATTCTCGTTTTGCCGTTTCTTCATGCGTTTCATTCTCTTCTATTTCTCCACCCGGCAGCAAATAAGAGCCGTTTGGAGGCGAAACGAGTAGAATTTTATTTCTTTCTGAATCAGAAATAACTAGATGCACACCAACTCGTATCCGATAAACTTGATCATCTCTTTTTAAACCGAACGTTTTCATTACCATCTCGCACCTTCTCTTTTTTAATCATATCCTCATCTTTTCGAATCTTTTTCCTTATTATATTATGCATACAAAAAAAAGACAGCTCAAATTTAAGCTGTCTTAGATTGGATGTTATTCTATTTATTTAATCAATATTTACTCAATTCCTACTGCTTTTCGCAACGTTTTGTTCTGAACAACAAAATACAGCATTGCCATATTGATTGGCGCTAAAATTATATTTTGTATCAGTCGGGTTGGGAAAATAACGACTATCGCTTTATCTAAAAGCATCGTTAGCCACAAAGTATTTAACCCTAAGTTTACAAAAATGGTGACCAAAAGAATCGCTAAGATGATTCTTTTTAATGATTTAGGTTTCTTATAAAGAACCAGGCCATAAATCACTCCACCGATAAAGGCAGATAAAGTAAACCCTGGGAAAAACACTCCCCCACCAAATAATATAGTCCCTACTACATCTGTTATTGCTGAAGCCATTCCAGCTATCCAAGGACCATACAGCATAGCGATAATGGCTATTGGTAAAAAGCCAAAACCAACCCGTACAATAGGCGTTTCAATTGAAATAAATTGGGTCAAAACGATTTCTAACGCCATCAATAATCCAATTTTCGAAATGCTTCTTGCATCGTATTTATTTTTGTTCATTTTGAAGATCCCCTTTGAAGAGCTCCACACATAAAGATTTATGCAGCGAATGCAGAAACAAAACCGCAAATTGTGTAAACAATTTTTCGTTCGCGGGCAACATCCCATCCCAGCGACACTTAACGCTTTATTTCCTACTCTGATATATTACCTATTATATATATATTAGGCTAACTCACTATAGCACATTCTACCTATTTCTGATAGTAGCTAAGCAATCTTTAATATAGTTAGCAAATCAATAGTGTAAAGCGTCTGCTTATTACAGGAGTACCCATAATAATTTTGATACTGATGAACGTGGATTAGCCATAGCAACCGAACTACATGTCAGATATGCTCTAGATTTCTTAAATGAACAATAATTTTTTAAAAAATAAATAAATAGTTTTCTGAAAAGGATTGGGGCGAGTTGTTTTTGCCTCTTTTTTTTTTTTTATTTTAAAAAGACGATTTTAAATCGTGCAAAAACACAATATGTGGTGTAGAATAAATTATCGATAACTATATATAGCACAAATTGAAATCAACAGTTTATGCTATCTGTTGATTTACATATCTAATTTATTAAGGAGTGGTATCCATCATTGCAAATATATCTGAAAAAAAAGAAGCTAACATTAAGAAACTAAATGAAGCTATTCAAGCTTTCCCTCAAGTCCATCCGATAACTAGCGATATGAGGTTAACCTATAAAGGGGTTTCTCGGTTAGTCATGTTAGATCGTTATTCCTTTAAAGATCTTTCAAAATCAACTCTTGCTATTGGAGATTTGGTTGTTTTAACAATTAAACCTGACCCACAATACCCTACTAGAGGAACTGGATTTGTTACAGAGATCAATCATTCTCAACATACAGCTTCAATTTTAATCGATGAAGAGTTTCGAGGATCTATTGAAGATGAGCATGAGAAAAAAACGGGGATCATTACTTGCAGTCTAGATTTGATCGAAAAACCACTCGAAATTTTTTATGAGCAAATCGCTAAACGAAATGCGACTGGATTAGCCGCTGTAGAGTCAAATCCTGAAAAAAGGAAAGCTGCTTACACTGTCTTTTACGAAGAATTAAAGAACTTGAATTTTATCCCTGCAGGACGTGTTTTATATGGTGCAGGTTCAAAAACTGATGTCACTTATTTCAATTGCTATGTTATGCCTTTTGTTCCAGATTCTCGCGAAGGTATTTCGGATCACCGGAAACAAGTTATGGAAATCATGAGTCGCGGTGGCGGTGTTGGAACGAATGGTTCTACTCTTCGCCCTCGCCATACGCTAGCTCGCGGCGTGAATGGAAAATCATCAGGCGCTGTCTCTTGGCTAGATGATATCGCTAAATTAACTCACCTAGTTGAACAAGGTGGCAGTCGCCGTGGAGCTCAAATGATCATGTTAGCAGATTGGCATCCAGATATTATTGAATTTATTATTTCAAAAATGCAAAACCCGCGCATTTTACGGTATCTAATTGAAAATACAGCGGATGCTCAGATAAAGAAGTTAGCCACTGAAAAGTTGAAATTCACTCCTCTTACAGAACGCGAAACTGCTATGTATCAGAATATTTCAAATTATAAAAATGTACCAGGTTATGGTGGATTTGATGCACTAACGATGAAAGAAGTAACTGCTAAATTAAAAACTGGCGGTACCTATAGTGTCCATGATCCGGAATTTTTATCTGGCGCAAACATTTCGATTTGTTTAACGAATGATTTCATGGAAGCTGTTGAAAAAGATTCCGATTATGCGCTTCGCTTCCCTGCCGTAGAGACCTACAGTCCAGAAGATATGAAGGAATATAATGCTCATTGGCCAGAAGTTGGAGATGTTCGTGAATGGGAAGCTATGGGTCATGCAGTTCATACTTATCGTACAATAAAGGCTCGTGAATTATGGAAAATCATTACTATTTGTGCCACTTACTCTGCTGAACCCGGTATTTTCTTTATTGATAATGCGAATGAGATGACAAATGCTTCTGCCTATGGGCAAAAAGTTGTTGCCACCAATCCTTGTGGCGAACAGCCACTCGCTCCATATTCTGTGTGTAATCTAGCAGCTGTTAATTTAGCTGAGATGGCTAATAAAGAATCCGGAACAGTTGATTTTGATAAATTAAAACAAACTGTTCAAGTCGGAGTACGTATGCAGGATAACGTGATTGATGCTACTCCTTACTTCTTAGCAGAGAACGAAAAACAAGCTTTAGGAGAACGCCGCGTTGGTTTAGGTATTATGGGACTCGCTGACTTACTGATTTACTGTGGCGAAGAATACGGTTCTCAAAAAGGCAATCAATTAGTCGATAAAATATTTAAAACGATTGCTATTGCTGCCTATGAGGCTTCGATTGAATTAGCAAAAGAACGGGGCAGTTTCCCATTCCTAATTGGGAAAGATGATGCAGAGACAATTCAACTAAGAGAAAAGTTCATTCAATCCGGTTTCATGAAGAAAATGCCAAAACACATTCATGAAGGTATCTTGAAATATGGGATACGTAATTCTCATTTATTAACTGTTGCTCCAACAGGTTCAACAGGTACTATGGTCGGTGTTTCAACAGGACTTGAACCTTACTACTCGTTCAGTTATTTCAGAAGCGGACGCTTAGGTAAATTCATCGAAGTAAAAGCTGACATCGTTCAAGAATACCTAGAGCAACATCCAGAAGCAGATCCTGAACGATTGCCCAAACAATTCGTATCAGCAATGAGCTTAAAACCTGAGGCTCATGTTGATGTACAATGCACGATCCAACGTTGGATCGATAGCTCTATTTCTAAAACAGTCAATGCTCCTAAAGGTTATTCTGTCGAACAAGTTCAAAAAATTTATGAGCGTCTTTATAAAGGTGGAGCAAAAGGCGGAACCGTTTATGTAGACGGAAGCCGTGACTCGCAAGTATTGACTTTAAAAGCTGAAGAAACCATTTGGGACGAAGATTTAACTGAAGAAAACCTTTCTTCAGAACAAAAAGCGATTCAAGTCGCTACTGTTAGTGAAGCGCAAAATTATGGGAATGAAATTGGTGATACTTGCCCTGTCTGTCGTCAAGGAACTGTAGAAGATCTGGGCGGCTGCAATACATGCACCAATTGTAACGCTCAATTAAAATGCGGCTTGTAATAAAAAATATGTAATAAAAAAGGAACATCGGACAATTTAAATTGTCCGATGTTCCTTTTTTCATTCGAATGCTTCTAGTTCTTTTAATTGAGAGTCGCGTTGTGTTTTACGCCATTCAATAAATCCACTTCCTAGACCTCTCAGTAAAACTTCACTCGTTCCAAGGTTAGTTGCTAAAGGTATTTCATAAACATCACATAATCTTAGCAG
>NZ_JAGGRF010000010.1:0-68344 GCF_018612935.1 Carnobacterium sp. ISL-102
AGTGTGGTAACTTCATTCTATACGAGGACGTCATGGGTTTCTTTTATTTCGTCTTGGGTGTTGCACTTAATATTACAATTCATCGTTTAAATACAATAAAACACTTGAAGACCCAAATTATCGGAATCTTCAAGCGTTTTTCAGTTGTCTATTAGTACATTCCTTGACGGCCTTCGTTTAAATTCAGGTAAATATTTTTGGTTTGTGTATAGGCGTTGAGAATCATTTTATGCGTCTCGCGACCGATACCTGAATTCTTGTAACCGCCAAATGGTGCCCCAGCCTCAAAACTGGCATAAGTATTTACCCATACGCGACCGGTACGAATGCCGCGAGCTACTTTGAATGCAGTATTCAAGTTAGTTGTCCAAACACCGCCTGCTAACCCATATTCGTTATTGTTGGCCATCGCGATGACATCATCGGCGTCTTTAAATTTAATAACTGCACCGACTGGTCCGAAGATTTCTTCTTGTGCTACGCGCATATCATTCGTTACTTCAAGTAGTGTAGGTTTGTAGAATGCTCCTTGTGACAAGTCACCCTCATCATAACGGCTTCCTCCAGTGATCACTTTAGCGCCTTCTTCTTTTCCAATCGTGACATACTTTTCAATGGTTTTGATTTGATTTTCGTTGACTTGAGCACCCATCATCGTATGTTCTTCCCAAGGCATGCCGACTTTAACTTTAGCAAACTCCTCTTTCAAGCGTTCCATGAATTCCTCATAGACGGACTCTTGCACAAAAATACGAGAACCGGCAGAGCAAACTTGTCCTTGATTGAACAAAATGCCTAACTGCACACCTTCAAGTGCTTGATCCATATCCATGTCATCAAAGAAGATATTAGCTGATTTACCACCTAGTTCCAAAGTAGCAGGGATCAGATTTTCTGCGGCTGAAATTCCGATTTGACGTCCTACCTCAGTTGAACCGGTAAAGGCCAGTTTGTCTAAGCCTTTATGGTGTTGCAAATATTCTCCTGTATCAGAACCACTTCCAGTAATGATGTTTATCACTCCTGGTGGTAAAACATCTTTAAAGATTTTTCCTAGTTCTAACACACTTAGAGAAGTAGTAGAGGAAGGTTTAATGACCGATGTATCACCCGCTGCGATTACTGGAGCAAGCTTCCAAGCCGCCATTAGGAATGGGAAGTTCCATGGAACAATTTGTCCGATGACCCCAAGTGGCTCGCGTATAATGATTGACATCGTATTATCGTTGATCATTTTGACAGTGTCTTCTTCACTACGGATAACGCCAGCAAAATAACGGAAATGATCAATGGCTAAAGGAATGTCTGCCCCAGCCGTTTCCCGGATCGGTTTCCCGTTGTCTAGTGTTTCGATCATAGCAAAGCGATCAGCTTCTGCTTCGATCCGATCGGCGATCTCAAGGAGTAATGCAGAACGTTCTTTAACAGAAGTGTGAGACCAGGTTTTAAATGCTTCCTGAGCTGCTGCAACTGCAGCATCAACATCTTCATTAGTAGCATTTACAATATCTGCCAATTTTTCTCCATTAGCTGGATTATAGGCAGTTATTTTTTTATCTCCGGTACCAGAAGTCCATTCTCCATTAATCAAAAGTTGATAGTGTGAATTTAATTGTACATCTTTCATTGTCATTGCTGTCTTCCTTTCTCAAAGTATATTTATAATCAAAATCTAGTCACAGTGTAACATGAAACGCTTACTTTTTAGTTGAAGAAGTCCTGAGGCCACAAAAAAACTTATCTTGATTGAAGAATATGATGCAGATCCAGTTCATAAAAAAAGAGGTGGATAGTTGCCTTTAAACTACAAATTTTTTAACTTTATGTGCTCTAGTTAGTGAAATATTTTGACCAATTTAGTCAAAATAAGTTATAATCGAATTGACCGAAGTAGTCAAAAAATGATTATCAAAGAAGGGATAAAGAGATGGAAGAATTATTAATAAATGTAGACCCTGAAAAAAAGGAACGAATCATTAACAGTGCGATGAAAGAATTTAGTGTAAATACATTCCAAAAAGCTTCAACGAATACGATCGTCGAAGATGCAGCTATATCTAAGGGGCTATTGTTTCATTATTTTGGCAATAAAGAAAAATTATATAACTACTTAGAATATTTTGTGATCAAAGTCATTATGGAAAGTATCATTGAGGGATTAGATTGGGAGCAAAAAGATATCATCTTACGATTAAAAGAAATAGCAATGATTAAGCTTAAAGTATTTCAAAAATACCCCTATCTAACCGACTTTTCTCTGATCGTATTTAAAGACAAAACAGCTGATGAAATCATGCGTATAAACCCTAATTTTCCGCTAGAACTTTATAGTGAGATCTATACCAAAAATGTTGATTATGCTCTTTTTAAAGAAGGTATAGATGTGAAAAAAGCGATCGATATCATCAGATGGACCTTAGAAAAATATAGCGATGAAGTTAGACTAGAAATACAAAAAGGCCAGAGGGAATTTGATTATCGGTTCATTGAAAAAGAATTTTTAAGTTATATAACTATCCTTAAGTCGAGCTTCTACAAATCAAACTAATCTTTTAATGAGAGGACTGTTTTCTATGATTAGTGTTAAAAATTTATATCACTCATACAATAATGACGGCAAGTATCAAGTGAAAGATGTTAGTTTCGAAGTTGCAAAAGGTGAGGTGTTTGGCTTTTTAGGGCCCTCAGGTGCAGGTAAATCAACGACGCAAAATATCCTGACGGGTCTTTTAGAGTTGCAAAAGGGAGAGGTGTCTGTTGCGGGTTACGATATAAAGGATCCTTCAAAAGATCGCCTTAACAAAATAGGTATGAGTTTTGAACAGTCAAATGTCTATAGCAAATTAACAGCTAAAGAAAATCTGGCATTTTATGGGAAGTTATTCGATGTTCCCACGATCGATCCAATGACGCTTTTGAAGCTTGTGGGTTTAGAAGGAAAAGAAAATGTTAAGGCTGGAGAATTTTCAAAGGGAATGAAACATAGACTTACATTTGCACGCTCTATGATAAATGATCCTGATCTTTGGTTTTTAGATGAACCTACTACTGGTCTTGATCCAGCAATTGCTGCAGATATCAAAGATATCATCAAGCAAAAAAATGAAGAAGGCGTTACGATATTTTTAACGACCCATAATATGTTTATTGCCGATGAACTTTGCGACCGAGTAGCGTTTATCGTTGACGGAGAAATCAAGTTGATCGATTCTCCAAAAAACCTTAAATTGCAATATGGCGCTAAGTTAGTAGATATAGAGTATTTAGAAAAAGGAAAGGTAATCAAAGAAACGTTGTCCACCGTGCTTACAGAAGACAAAAAGTTGCTTCAGAAAATTATTGAAAACCATGAAATACAAACGATGCATACAAAGGAAGCAACACTAGAAGAAATCTTTATCAAGGTCACTGGAAGGGGGCTTATCTAAGATGAAACTCTTTTCAAGCTTTATAAAGGAGTTGAAAATAGCCTCTAGAGGTTTTTACTTTTACATTGAATTATTTATGGCCGTTTTAATAGTAGCAATCTTCCTATTTGCAGTTCCAGATAATTTTAATAATAAATCATCAGAATACCTCTACTTAGACATGCCAAACCAAGTAAGTGAGGTCTATTTAAAAGCAATAGCCGCTGAAGATTTAGATGGCAAGTCTGAAGCTGTAAAAATAGAGGTTGATAAAAAAGAAAAGCAGGCTTCTTTGTACACTACAGAAGACAAAGAAATTTATCTATTGAACAGCCGAGAAGACGCTGAGTATCTGGCAGATAAAGAAAGAAAAGTGGCTGCGGTGATTACAATGGATAGCGAACAAAAGTTAACGTATCAATACTACTTGCAAGGCTATGAATCAGATAAATTTAAAAATTTGTTGAAAATACTCCATGTCGAATCAAGTGAAACGCTAGAAACAACTATGGACAGCCAGGATGTCAGACCCCTTTCTACGACATCTGCATTGTCTCTGTCAGATAAAGAAAATATGATGCCGTCAGTCTTAGTATTTAACGGAGCTCTTATGGGGTTGTTTATTATAGCGGCTTATATCTTTTTGGATAAACAAGAAGGGGTCATAAAAGCTTACGCGCTGACACCATCTCCTGTCTGGCACTATTTATTGAGCAAAATAGGCGTGATCATGGTGACTAGTATCGTATCAAGCTTTATTGTTCTTCTTCCGATCATGAGGTTTAAACCAGACTATTTATTATTATTAGCCCTATTAATTAGTACAGCTTTCTTTTCATCCTCACTTGGATTGTTGATAGCTAGTTTCTATAGGAATATTATGGAAGCATTTGGAGCTATTTATGTCTTTATGATGCTCATGATTATCCCGAATATCGCGTATCTTATCCCAAGTTGGAGTCCAAGTTTTATAAAATTGATCCCATCTTATCAAATGCTAGAAGGATTCAAGTCAGTCCTCCTTGGGAATAATGATTGGGCATATGTTTTAACCATATCAGGGGGCTTTTTAATTGCTGGATCTATTTTATTCATGCTTTCAAATAGCAGATACAAAAAAACACTTTTAAGGTAAGGAGGATCGAGTATGCTAAATAAAATATGGATCATTTTCAAGCGGGACTTAAAAGTAAATTCAAAAGATTTCATTTCTCTTTATATACTGGTGGTTCCCATCTTATTCGCGGTATTGATCAATGTTTTTTCACCAGGGATAAATGATACGACTGTTGATCTGGCTTTAATAAAAGGAGAAAATACGGTCCAAGTAGAATATTTAGAGCAATTTGCTAAGATAGAACTGTTCGAAAATACAGCTGAAATAAAGAACAGAGTTGAAAAGAGAGATGCTATTATCGGTATCATTCCTGAAAATGATGGCTATTATTTAATGACACAAGGAGATGAACCGGAAGGTGTCGTTGAATACGCAAAATTATTGACCAGCTTTTATGAACTAGATATGAATGTAGAAGATTCAACTAGCGAAATCATTGAGTTTGGGCGAACGGTTCCGCCTCTCAAGAAGATACTGGTGAATATTTCGATACTCTTTATATCGATACTTGCTGGAATGTTGATTGCTTTAAATATCGTTGAGGAGAAAGTAGAAAACACCTTAAGTGCAATCAATGTAACACCAACAAGTAGAACAACCTTTATTTTAGGTAAGAGTGTTATAGGTATTATTTTTACACTGTTCGGATCAATTGCGTTAATTATGCTTACCGGATTTAGCGAAATAAATCTAGTGCAATTACTACTTATTTTATTGGTAACTAGTTTACTCAGTATCATTGTAGGGTTTATCCAAGGGGTTACAAACAAAGATATTATGAGTGCTGCTGGCAGTATCAAACTCTTATTTTTGCCTTTGATTGCAGGTGTACTAGCAATTGAGATGCTAGGAGATAAATGGCAAAAATTCTTTTATTGGAATCCCTTCTATTGGGCCTATAAAGGGAATGATATTATCTTGTCTCAAACGGGAACTTGGGGGCAAATCTTTATGTACGCTGGAATTGTTTTACTTCTAAGCAGTATTATCTATCTTTTATTAGCACCAAAAATAAGAAAAGGGTTGAAATGAAATTTAAATTGCTGTCCTTCTGATGACTATTTATCAGGGTGATAAAACAGAAAAAATTTGCGTGTGAAAAAGCCTTGATATATATAATATCAAAGCTTTTTTTGTAATCAAATAGAAAAGAGTGCGTCCTCTTTTCACATTTATTGAGTAACTAGAGAGGCTTCTAAGTAAATTTCACATACAAGATTTTGTCGTTGTATTCTAATAACTAGGTGGATATCATCAATAATCGAGTAGGCGCCCATTATCATTCCATTGGCCATACATTTTATTTTGTTTTGTATTTTTAATGAACTTGTCCAATCGTTTATTGAAAATAGCAGGGTCATGTTTATAACCTTGTATTGCCTCCACTCTGATCCTTTTATACAGGTCAGGAAAGTTAATGAAGTTTTGGTATAACTGGTCATCTTCTTTCAAACGATTTTCAATAACTTGATCGATAGAAAAAGACTCAGGCTGCATATCGGGAAGAACTCTCAGGCCGCTGTCTTTCACCAAACCCAATTTAGCTAATCTTCTTGCTCTTTCTTTATTTAATTCTGTCCAGTTACTTTTTTTCTTTCTCGGGGAGATTCGTTGCGCTAATTCGGTATCAGATATCTTTTTCCTGATGCCATCGATCCAACCAAAACACAATGCTTCCTCAACAATGTCTAAGTACTGAACAAGATAGGTTCCAGCAGCCCTATTGATGATCACCCAACAAAAATTTTCTGTTGCTGAATGTATCTCAAGCCAATCTCTTAAATCTTGTCTAGTCTTAATTCTAAGCACATTTTCGATCTCCATTTTTGAACAGATCCTTTCAAGCTTGATAGAATAGTTGCTAGGATTGAGCAATGGTCAATAAGATAGAGGAATTCAGAAATAATTGCTCAACTAATTAACCTTTTCTAGTCGAATGGTTTGAAATAGATTTTCTAGTGATGGGGAACCTCTATTTTTTTAGGCTGGTGAACATCTTCTGTACCGGCCTCAAGGGCTGTTTTGTAATAATAGCACTTATGTTCGAGAAGCTCCATAGCTTGCTCCAAGTCTTTGATCTGTGCTGCTACTATAGCTTTTCGTTCTAAGAACATATCGTATCTTTCTTGCAGCGTAGAGTCTCCCATAGAGCACCAATCAATAAAATGTTTGATCTCTTTTATAGGCATACTGGTAGATTTTAGACATTCAATTATTTTTAAGGCGTCGACATCGGAGTCTTTAAATTGTCTAGTTCCGCTTGGTGTGCGTTTGACAAAAGGTATGAGTCCCTCTTTATCATAGTAACGTAAGGTATACGTGGTAAGATTTAATTTTTTTGCTACTTCGCTGATTGAATAGGTATCCATCAATTTTCTTCCTTTCTAGAAAACTAAACTTTGAGCTAACTCTAATAGAGTAGGCCCAAATTTTAGCACGATTATCTTGATGCGTCAAAGCAGTACTCTTGTGTGACAACTTCACTTTATTTAAAATTAACCGGCTAAATAGTCGTGCACTTGTTTAGATAAATGCGTGTATTTCGCTAAAATTAAAAGAAAACGAAGCAAATTACTTGACCTAGAGTTAACTCTAAGGTTTAAGATGTTGTATATGGAGAAGGGGAGGTTTAAAAAAGGGATCAAGTTCCGATTTAGTTTATCAGCTTCTTCACTTCACCTATTACAAAATACCGGAGCTAGTTAAAAGTACAACACTTGCTCCTAGATTTGGCACCATTGAAGACAAAAAAGGACAATATAACGACGTATTAATAAAACTAAACGAGAGAAGGCAATAAAATGGTATTAAATGAAACTTATACATTATCAAATGGCGTTAAGATCCCTAAATTAGGTTTAGGAACATGGATGATCAACAATAAGGCCGTTGTTCAAGTTGTAAAGGATGCTCTTGATTTAGGTTACCGTCATATCGATACGGCTGAAGCATACCGCAATGAAAAAGGTGTAGGTCTTGGTATCAAAGAGTCAGGTGTTGACCGTGAAGATATTTTTGTCACTACAAAGCTTGGAGGCAATATCAAAAACTACGATGAAGCTGTCAAAGCAATCGCTGGATCGCTTAAAAGCTTGGATATGGATTATATCGACTTAATGATCATTCATAGTCCGCAGCCATGGGAGAACTTCCGTGATGGCAACCATTACTTTGAAGGTAATCTAGCAGCATGGCGTGCTTTAGAAGAAGCTTATGAAGCGGGTAAAATACGCGCAATCGGGGTTTCTAACTTTGAAAAAGAGGATCTGGAAAACTTAATAAATAATGGGAAAGTCAAACCAATGGTGAACCAAATTCTCGCACACATTACAAATGTTCCTACCGATATAATCGAGTACAGTCAAAGCCATGATATTGTTGTCGAAGCTTACTCACCGATTGCTCATGGTGCTATTCTTGATCATCCGGTGGTTAAGGAAATAGCTGAAAAATATAAGGCTTCGCCTGCACAATTAAGTATTCGCTATGTCCTACAATTAGGCACTGTTGCTTTACCTAAATCGACTAATAAAGATCATATGAAATCGAACGCTGCAGTCGATTTTACGATCTCTGAGGAAGATATGAAGGCTTTAAATGAGTTGCCGCTTATCGAAACGTATGGTGATGATGAAGCTATGCCAGTGTTTAAATCACAACACAACAAAAAATAAGAGATATTAGGTATACTTGCTTAAATTCGTATCATTTATCGAAAGGAGTTTTCAAATGAAAGTATTAGTTATAGGTGCCAATGGGAAAGTAGCTCGTCATTTTGCTGATTTTATTAAAGAGGATCCTTCTATTGAAGAACGTGCAATGATCCGAAGTGCTGAACAAGCTAGTTTTTTCGAAGAACGAGGGATCGAAACAGTTCTCTTAGATCTTGTCAATAATTCAGTAGCTGAATTGGCTGAAGCCATGAAAGATGTCGACGCGGTGATCTTCAGTGCTGGAGCCGGTGGAAGTGGGTTAGATAAAACTGTTTTGATCGACTTAGATGGAGCTATCAAAGCAATGACTGCTGCAGAACAAGCTGGTGTTAACCGTTTTGTCATGGTCAGCACTTTCCGTACAGGCCGTGAAGCAATGGCTCAAAAACAGGATTTGCAAATTTATACGATCGCAAAAAATTATGCTGATGAATGGTTGAAGAATCGTACCAAACTCGATTGGACAATCGTGCATCCTGGTATATTAGTTGATGAACCTGGTACCAATCAAATAAAAGTTGGTATGGGACAGGAAATCAATAAAATTCCACGTCAAGATGTGGCTCAGGCGTTGGTTTCGGTACTCCATAATGACAACACGATCAAGCAAGAATTTGAAGTTCTGGCTGGTAATACAGCTGTTGAAGAAGCTATCAGCAAGTTGTGATCATTCTAGAAATAAAAAACACGATTCGGGCAACAGCAAAATTATAATTAAGTGTTGCACAGCTGAAAGAGCTTAGGAAATACAGATTAGGATCAGAAAAAAGTTAAACGAAAGACCTCAAAAGGCAGACTTTTAACAGTTTGCCTTTTGAGGTCTTTTTCTATTATCTGATTTTTTAGAGTTAGATTTTTCTACTATCATATGCCCAATGAAGAAGAGTTTGTCTTTGTTTTTTTCTACAGCTCTGGTCTTTTTTCTCGCAGTTTTTTTTGATAGCTCCAGCATGTCTTTTTATGGCTTTCCATCTTTTAATTTGGATCTGATCTTCTTCAGGCAATCGGCGGCCATAGTAATAACGACAATACCATTGGAACCAGCCTCGAGGATCGCCCAAATGGATCCAGCCTTTTTCTTGCCACGCCTTCAAAGACAATGAAGCATCGACTTGATAATAGTTTAAAGAAATATCTTTCTTTTCAGGAGATAATTTAGCATGTTCAAACCAATCACTCGGAAATTCATCCGTACAATCAGTCATGTATTTTCCGCCGAAAATACCCATTTCCAAGAGTTCCTTGGGGGACAGTTCAGGTTTAAATTCAGGATCGAAGTTTTCACCCGGTTCTTGGGTCAATTCATATTCCCCTTTTTGCATCTTATCATTGATCTTGACTATTTTATTCATAGTAGCGTCCTTTCTTTTGATAGGATAAGCAGAATGTTCAAAAAGAGAAACAGCTGCTTACCACTTAACTATCCTTGTTTCTTAGTAAATCGGCTGAGTTCGGTCCGGAGTTTATTTTGCAAGCGTTGGAAGGTCAAAAATTGTTGACGCGCTCGTTCAATTCTTTTGTATCTCGTACGATTTTTTTTATAGAATTGCTGGTGATAATTTTCAGCTGGCCAAAATACGGTGGCTGGTTCAATTGATGTGACGATCGGTTGCTTGTATTTGCCAGAATCCGCTAATTGCTGTTTTGATTTTTCGGCAATCTGTCGTTGGTGCTCATCTTTAACAAAAATAACAGGGCGGTACTGGCTGCCTCGGTCTTGAAATTGACCAAATTCATCTGTTGGATCCGTCAGCTGCCAGTAAAGTTCTACCAGATCGGCGTATTGTATGATCCGCGTATCAAAAATAATCTCGACCGCTTCGACATGGCCGGTATACTTGCCGCTCACCTGGTCATAAGTGGGATGAGCCACATGCCCTCCGGTGTAGCCAGATAAGACTGAAACGATCCCATCAAGGGTTTCAAAAGGTTCTACCATACACCAGAAACAACCACCCGCAAATATCGCGGAATCTTGATAGGTAAGATCATCTATAGCGTGCTTCGTGAAATCAAATGAAACGTCAGCAGCTGCATGACCGGTCATACGGTTATAAAAATCAGCTACATTGGGAGTTAAATTATTTCTTAAAGCGAGTGGACGTAAATCAGCCTCAAGTTTTGCAAGCTGTTCGTCAAAATTTGCTCCGTTTTCTAAGGCATTCTTGATTGAAGATAATAATGACCGTTCCCATTCACGAGTCGCTGGATCAAGGATCAGATTATATAAACTGTTGAGCGTTTCTTCGTCATTCTGTCTCATATCGAGGACCCTCCATAGGCATATTTTTAAGAACAATTCTCTTTTCTATTATACCTCAGCTAACAATACTAAAGAACTGTTGAAACGTTATTTTAAATATTAAAAGTTAGAATGGCATGATTCTAACTAAACCTGTCCTTATGATCCTAGCTTCATAGAAATCAAGAGACTGTAACCTTGATTTTAATGCTACTGAAAATATGTTATATTAAAAAAAACTGAATAAAAGGAAGGAAATACTATGCTGAAAAAAGAATCCGCTCAACATGTTATCTATGAAATTATGAAACTTTATCCTGATGCTATACCAACGATGCGTTATCAAAATCCGTTTCAATTGTTGATGGTCGTCATACTAAGTGCTCAGGCAACAGATGAGTCAGTTGCTAAAGTGAAAGATCAGTTATTCGAACGCTACCCAGATCCTCAAGCTGTTATCGAGTCTTCACCTGAAGAAATTGAAACCTACATAAAAACAGTCGGACTCTACCGAAATAAAGCAAAGTATATTTATAAAAGCAGCGGTCAATTACTTGAAAAATTTGATGGTAAAGTTCCAAATACACGTAAGGAACTAGAATCGTTAACGGGGATCGGACCTAAATCAGCTAATATATTATTGAATGTCGCTTTTAACCAAGACGCCTTTGCGGTAGACACACATGTCACCCGAATCTGTAAACACCACAAAATAGTAGACGAAAATGCCACACCCAAACAAATTGAAGAACGCATAACAGAAATTATCCCAGCAAAATACTGGGGGAGAGCACACCAAGCTATGATCTCATTCGGGAAAGAAATATGTACACCTAGAAATATGAAGTGTCATGATTATCCACAGCTGTACGAGAATATAGAAGAAGTAGATTCAACTGATCCAATGGATGCTGTCTAAATTTAAACAAGCGTTACCATAAATGAAAAATTTTCCTCTGTGCTGAGCATTGAAAGGCTCGTACAAAGGAAGATCTCTTAAAATAAGTTTTTTATTTTTTCAATATTTTTGATCATAACAGAAGTGGTTCCATCTGGATTATTGATGAACTCGACAACGTCTGGATCTCGGTAAAGTTCTATCGGGATACTGATCTCGATCCCGTTATCTAAACGAAATTTCTGTTTTGAGTATTTTGGTCCAGCTACGGCCACTTCAGCAGGAGCACGATCTACATAACCCAATTCTTTGATTTCTTCAAAAAACTTTTCCTTTTTTGCATGGTTATTGCCGTAAAGCGTCTCAGCAATCACTAGATTATCAATGACATTTTCTTCCGTCATACTATGAACCAATGCATCTTTTGTATCAGCTAGTACTTGGAATTCTTCATCATCAAAGGCTTTGCTGGTTTTTTGAACAGCTTTTTTAATGATTGAAATATTCTCTTTAAGACTTGGCTGTGGCTTATCTTCTAAAAATAATTCGGTGAAATAATAAATTTTCTCTGTTAATTCAGCAATCAGATGCTTTTTCTCGATCACGTGGTATTCCATGTTGCTCAAGTTTAATACCACGCCTTCATGGATCGCTTGGCGAGCGCTCGGCAAGATAGAACGGTTAATGATCAACTGGTTCGTCAGCGTTTCTTCTTCATACGAAACATAGTGAGTGATACTGTCAGAGTAATTTAATTTGAACAATCCTAAATGCGGCACTTCATCCAAGGTAAAGTAGACAAATAATAAATCAGCTGGCGGTATTTCTGGATTGAGTTTCGTAATCGAAAAGAATTTTTCGGTCAACGTTTTAGTTGTCTCAATAAAATCAGTTTGGGTAGTAGAAAATGCTTGGATCAAAGGATTGTCTGCTGCTAATATCCCCGTTTTCATATTATCTGAATCTTCTACTTTCTCAATCATGGCATGAAGATAGTCAAATGTAAATTTCTCCGTAAGGTCTAGCCCGGCAAAAGAGAAGATAGGTTCGTTACTGTTCAAATCAAAAATGTGTAAAATGGCTTCTTTTATATAGATCATATTGTTCCCTCCGTTTTCAGTCACGCTTAGTAGTATCTCATATATTTGGAATCCACAAAAGTGATTTTTCAAGAAGGATAAGTGAAAGAGAACAACCTAGTATGAAATTTGGAAACATATAATTGAGAATCATAAAAAAACTCCTATGACGTTAAATTTAAAAGCTCTAACGTTAGGGGCTTCTTCTTTATGACGATCCGCCATTTTAAATGTAAACTAATGATCGTTTAAGCTCACGGTCATATAGTAAATGATCGCTAAATGATATAAAATTATTCTATAAAGGAGTTGTTAAATGTAGTGCAAGTATTGAATATGTTGAAAAATCAAACGAACTTTACAAATACGGAAATGAGAATTGCCGACTATATTATCCAAAATATCACTACTATCCCAACTATAAATATTGATGTTCTAGCAAAATTAACATACACTTCTCACTCAACGATTATCCGACTCTGTAAAAAAATAGGATATGATGGGTTTAGAAGTTTTAAAGTCGCTATTTCAGAAGTAGTTTATAACCAATTGCATTTGCCTAGTGAAGTAGATGCAAACTTCCCTTTTAAACAAGAGGATTTGACTATGGATATCGCTAAGAATATGGCAGATTTAACTATTGATACGGTGAAAAAAACGTTAGCTCAATTAGATGAAGAATTGCTAAAATCAGTGGCAGAGATGATTTATAAATCTGAACGTATTTTTTTGTTTTCTCGTGGCGATTCACAAGTACGAGCTAGAAGTTTTCAAAGTAAATTAATAAAGATCAATAAATTCGCCATTATTTCTGAAGAATATGCAGATGTAGCTTGGAATGCATCCAATCTTACCCCAAATGATTGTGCTATATTTCTATCTTATGGGGGGATTAGTCCGCATAATAATCGAATTCTACAACATTTTTCTAATGAAACGATTCCAACAATTTTGATCACGGGAAATCCAAACTCTGATTTGATTAAGTTAGCTACCAAAACAATACTAGTCGTTCAAGAAGAATATGACTTTGTAAAGATTGGAACGTTTGCATCGCAAGTTGCGTTTGAATATATTTTGAACACAATCTATTCTGTTTTATATGCAAAAGAATACAGGAATAATCTAGCAAATTTGAAGAAAAAACAAGCTCTGATTGAAAAAGGAATTCTATCTGAAGAAATATAGAGATGGTCATCTATGAGATAGTACAATTTTCCTTTAATAAAAATTATCCTAATGTTATACCAGCAGATTCTAATCCTTTATCGACAACACCCATAACTATTTCGCTGTGATCAAGGTGTTTCGTCATCGTTTCAAAGTCAGCTTCGCTTATGATCCTTTCAAATTCGGTGAATTCCTCATACATTCGATGCACATGAACGTTAGAATCAATCGTTTTGCTCTTATTTTGACTATCTATTACCGTAAATTTATCGATAGTACTTGTAGGGCCTTCAATAATGATAGCTCCCTTATCGCCTTGAATAATGGTTCTGATCGGAGCTGTAGAATCTTTAGCGCCTATACAGACTACTTTTTTATCCCCATAATCAAGACTGAGTATGCCAGAAGTGTCGATTCCTTTTTCAATATTGGCTAAGTAAGCTACTTTTTTGGGCTCACCTAAAAGACCTGTTATAAAATGGATGTTATAAATGTTGATATCCATTAAAGCTCCACCACCCATTTTAGGATTGAAAGCAGGTAACACTTCTCCTTTTTTAAAGGCATCATATCGTGAAGAATATTGTGAATAATTGCATTCAACTATTTTGATAGCTCCAATATCCTTTAGCGATTCTTTTATTTTTTTATAGTTGGCTAAATATTGATTGGTTATAGCTTCTAATAACAGTACTTTATTTGTAAAAGCTAGTTCTCGCAACTCTTTCATTTCAGATGATTTGAGAGTAAAGGGTTTTTCACAAATGACATTCTTTTTGCTAAGGATGGCTTTTTTAGCGAAAGAGAAATGCAAATGGTTGGGTAATGCAATATAAACGGTATCTACGTCATCGCTTTTCAAACAATCGTCATAGTTAGTTAAGACTTGATTAATGCCATATTTATCTTTTAAAAGCCTCATTTTATCGCTACTTCTTTCAGTACCCACAATTGCTTCTAACTGAATCTTAGGAATATCGCCAATCATCGTTAAAAAATCATTCACTATCATTCCTGAACCTATAATCGCAAGTTTCATGGTAAACCTTCTTTCTTGATTGAATAATTCGTGTTTTTTAACCAATAACATAAATTAGTTATTTATTTTTTGAATACCTTCTTCGAGTATTTCTAGTTGGCGAATGGTTTCTTCATCTTTCACTAGCTTATCTTTTCCATTTATAATTGATTCATGTAAGCCTTCATAAACATGGCTGTAATCCCCAATTTCTGAAACGACTTTTTCTTCGTGATAGAGACCATTATCATCTACATAGGTCAACGTACCATAATGATCAGGCGTATCGATGCCAAAATCCGGGTTAGTGGGCATATAGAATAGTTTTAGATGTTCTTCTTGTCTGTCTTTTTCTTGCTTGGTAAACATCCCTTTTTTACCATATAAGACAAAACTTGGACGTGATTTGATTCTGAAATAACTCGATTTAACCGAAACTTTCGTTTTTGAATAATAAAAATCCAAATCGAAATAATCATTCATTCGATTAGGACCTAATAACTGTCTCACATCATAATGAATGGAATCTGGTTCTCCAAAGTAGGAAAGAACTTGATCAATGGTATGGCATCCATGCCCATACAAATAACTTGAAGCAGCCGAAAACTCTTTAGAATTTTCTGGAACTTCTGGTCTGAAATAATCATAATGCATTTCAACTTCCAGTAATTCACCAATAAGGCCACTGTCAATCACTTTTTGAGCGGTTAAAAAATCTGAATCATAGCGTCTGTTTTGGTAACATTGAACAAGTAAATTTTTTGATTTTGCTAACTCAAATAGTTCCCTTGCTTCCTGAGCTGTTTCGGTAAAAGGTTTTTCCACTAGCGTATTTTTCCCTTTTTCTAAGGCTAATTTTGCAAATTCAAAATGCAATGAGCTTGGAAGGCAAATTGCAACTAACTGGATTTCTGGATCATTCCAGATATCTTCTAAATTCGTTGTGTAATGGACTCCAGGAACCTTATCCCATGGGCTATCTGCATGACGAGAATAAATAGTTTTCACGTTAATGTTTTCAGATTTTTGTGAAAAAGGTAAATGATAGCGATTCGTACTTTTTCCATTGCCGATATAAGCTATTGTTAACATAAAGAAACCTCCTATAGTATGTGATAATTAGATTATATATGAAAATGATTGAAATAGGTCATTACTCAGTCATTAAGGTTCTCATGTTCTTCTTGCTGCTAAATAAATTGAGGTATTCTGAACATTATGTTCAATGTATCATGATGCGGATAGACTATTCACCTAAAATAGTGAAAATTATAAGTTTCATAATTTAGGGAGAAGGGCTTCTTTTATTCTAGGGTCAGCTATACAAGGACCTTAATTGTGGTAAAATGAAATCGGATTCAATTAGAGGAGGAAGAAAAAATGACATTCCAATTAAGTGTAGCAGAACTAGCAAATATGGTAGACCATACTTTGTTAAAAGCAGATGCAAAGAAAGCAGCGTTTGAAAAAGTTTGTCAAGAAGCTGACGACTATGGGTTTAAAATGGTAGCCATCAATTCAGCACCTGTTGCTTTCTGTAAAGAGTTATTAAAAGAAAGTCCCGTTCATGTTGGAGCAGCAATTGGTTTTCCACTCGGCCAGACCACAATTGCTACGAAAGTTTTTGAAGCCACGGATGCAATCAAAAATGGGGCTGATGAAATCGATTATGTGATCAATATTGGCGAACTGAAAAATGGGAACTTAGCATATATTGAACAGGAAATGACTGGAATCGTAAGTGTCTGTCAAGCAAACAATATTTTAAGTAAAGTGATCTTGGAAAACTGTTATCTGACAGATGAAGAAAAGATTGCTGTCTGTGAAATTGCTAAAAGAGTCAAACCGAATTTTGTGAAAACATCGACTGGTTTTGGCACTGGTGGCGCTACGATCGAAGATGTAAGATTAATGAAAGAGACTGTTGGAGCAAACGTCAAGGTGAAAGCAGCAGGGGGCATACGTGATTTTGCAACAGCTAAAGCAATGGTGGAAGCTGGAGCAGAGCGACTAGGAACAAGTTCAGGCATTCAAATCATCAATGAATATAAAGCATTAGCCAAATAGATTTGACTTATAGCAATGCAAGAGTTGATAGCCAAATATTGATAGAGCCTAAAATTCACATAAACAGAAATAAGGTAAAGATAGTCATATTATTAAAAGGATAAGGGAGAATCTTTAAGTAAGATTCTTTTTTATCCTTTTTTTAATTAAGCAAACATACATTTAAGATTGATAGGCGGTCTGTTTTGTCTAGATAGCAAAAAAAGGTTGAGGGACAGCTTACAACGCATTAGGCTACTTGGAAATGTTATAATTAGACGAAGGAAATAAGAATTTTATTGTCTTGAAAATTAAAAAGCTATTAAGCTAGTTTACTGCATAAAGGAGAAAAATATGAATCCAGAAATGTTTCGTAAAATTACAGAAACCAGTTATTTAACAGCTCAAAATGCTGGCAGGTACCGTAGTATAATGAGGTACTGCTATCTACAACATGAACGGATGAATCATTATGTGAAAGCGCAAGAAATCTATGAAGTCGTGAGCCGCTATTCGGTGTTTCAGGACAATTCTTTTGATGATTTGTTAAGAGATTTAGATAATCTTAGGGAATGGGGTAACCTATCTGTTCGTCAAGATACGGGTCGGGTCCATTCCATTGAAGAATTTAAAAAGAAACGATTTCAATACAGCTGTACCCCGTATACAGTAGAAATTGAAAGAATGGTTCAACGGTTAGAAAATATAGGCGATAGCTTTGGTGGGTCGCTAGAAAAGACACGATTTGAACGATTATATGATCGTTTAATCGCTTTCGTTAATTCTCCGCAGGTTCAAACATATCCAGAAGAGGAACTGTATCAGGATTGGGAAGAGATATTAGATTTATTTAATAAAATATGGCAAAATGCTACTGATTATACGGCTTCGTTGGAGGGAGAGAGCATTAAAGATTTAACTGAAACCGAATCATTTCTGATTTATAAAGATACATTCGTCAGTTATTTGAAAAATTTTATTATTTCGTTACAAAATATCCAACCGAAATTACAAAAAGTATTATATGAAACGGAAAATAATTGGGAAATTATCTGCTTTGAACGAATTGCTAAACATGAACAAAAACAAAAGTTAAGCAATAATGAGGGTCAAGAGGGTTTAGCAACAGAAAGAGATAAATTAATTGATCAATACCACAGTTTACAAAGATGGTTTTTAGGAAAAGGGAAAGAAAAGTCTGAAGCAGCTATTTTAGAAGAAATAACAAATGAAGCGATAAGGCGCATTACAAAAATGGTGCAACGTTTGAGTGACCGCAGCCACCAGTTTCGGAGCAGAAAGCAAGATTATTTGCGAATAGCAGAATGGTTTCATGAAGCTGAAACGCTTGAAGAAGCTAAAGAAATCTACTCTAAATTGTTTGGATTAGATCATACACAGCATTATTATGGAGTAGCGGATAAAACGGAGAATATAATGGATGATGTTTGGGATGACAAGCCTGAAGTGATAGGTTTAAAAGGAACAAATCGCCAAACTAGTCGTAATACACGAACACGTGGAGTTCAAACAAAAAGTGAAGACAAACAGAATGAACGTCAATTATACTTGAAACAAATGAAGCTTAGTAAAGAATTATTAGAAAAATTGTTTGTTGAGGATCGATTTGAGTTGAAAGAAGGGACACGAGTTCCGATTGAGGCTAGAAAAATATTTTTAGGCTGGTTATCGAAAGCTCAATTTAAAAAAGAGACTTCTATTGCAATCGTGCAGACTGACTTTGGCTATCAAATTAGTATCGAGCGTATTCCTGGACACCATGTAAAAATTGAAAGTGAAGATGGGAGCCTCCAGTTGCCAGCATTTCGATTTGTAAAGGTAGGTAAAATAGATGGAAAATGAACGTATAAGGGAATGCATAAATGTATTGATGGAAAATAAGTGGATCATTAAAGGAAAAGACCCCCAGCTTTATCGTATGATTCGTGAAGAGCAAAAAATAATCAGAAAGTTTTGTAATGAAAAATTAGGAGCTAATTTGTACATTCATGGGCAATTCATTATGCTTGAAAAGATTCCAGATCATTATGCCTCATGGATGGGAATCGATACATTTCGTGAACAGGATGACTATACAATGTATAGCTTGATACTGGTTTATTTAGAAGAAAAAATGAGTAGCGAACAATTTTTACTGACGAATATTTGTGAAGAACTTGGGTATATTTGGACTGATCAAGAAACGGTAGACTGGTCGACATTTAAAACAAGAATGAATTTTGTTCGAGCAATGACGTATTGTGTAGAGCAGCAGTTGATTCATCAAGTTGATGGAGATACAACTAATTTCAAATACCACCAAGAAGCAGATGTTTTATATGAAGTTACACAAATGAGCCGGTATGTCTTACGTAGTTACCCAGAGGACTATCAACAATTTAATTCGTTTATTGAATTTAAGCAATACCATAAACAAGCATTAAATTTGGAGGATACTGAAATAAGGCGACAAAAAGTGTATAGAAATTTACTGTATTCTCCCGCAGTATTGCGTCGGCAGTATGGTGAAGAATTTGCTTATATTCGAAATTATCGTAATAGTATTCAAGATGATTTAGAAAAGTATACTTATTTTCAATTAGAAGTGTATAAAAATTTAGCTTCAGCGACGAATCGTGAAGATAGAGGGAAATTGACTTTGTTTCCTGATAATAAAAATAGCAGTAGTTTGATCTTACAATGGTTTGTACTCTTAAGGGAAGAAATTGAAAAAGAAAAACTGCTGCCAAATGAATATGGAGAAATACAGCTCTCTAGGATGCACTGCGAAACTTTATTGGAGCAGACAAAAGAAAGGTTTCAACTAGGCTGGAGTAAAATGTTGATTGAAAAAACTATTAGCAGTTTATTGAGTATATTACTTAATGAGATGGTAATTTGGGATTTTTGTTCCATTGAAGATGAGGTAATGATTCGCTTTTATCCCTCTAGTGGAAGGTTGATTGGAGAATATACTCAAGAAACAAAAGACAAGATAAAGGAGAGTTTGTGAGATGACAGTTGATCAAGTTAATAAATGGATGCTGAATCGTGCAGGTGTTTTAAATTTTTGGTACTACGATGAAGAAGAATTTTCTTTTAATAATGGGCACTTATTATTGCGTGGAAGTAATGGTTCAGGAAAAACCGTGACAATGACCAGCCTATTTCCCTTTTTATTAGATGGCAGAAAAAGTCCTGAACGGATGGATTCATTTGGGTCGCGTGATCGCCGTATGATCGATTATTTACTTGGAGAAAAAGGGTTTTACGAAGAGATGGATGAAAAAACGGGGTATTTATATCTTGAGTTTAAACGAGAGGATACACCACAATACCTAACGATAGGCATGGGATTGAATGCACGGAAATCAAGAGGATCTGATTTGGATTCATGGGGTTTTTCTATCACAGATAATCGTCGAATCGGCCATGATTTGAAACTGTTTAAAGAAGAAAAAGGAATCAACCAAACAACCAATAAAATCCCCTTAACTCGTAAACAACTCGTGAGTGCTATTGGTGAAGGAGGCCAAGTTGTTAAAGGACAAAAGGATTATGCTCAAATGGTCAACCGGTTATTGTTTGGTTACGAAGAAATTGAAGCTTTTGAAGAACTAATGGAACTCTTAGTTCAAATAAGAGCGCCAAAACTTTCGAACAATTTTAAACCGTCAACTATTTATGATATCTTAAATAAGTCTTTGCCAGCTTTAACGGAAGATGAATTGAGACCCTTAGCTGAAACAATGGAGACAATGGATGATCATCGAGATCAAATTGATCTGTTGAAAAATGAAATCACACAATTTAATTTTTTGTCAAAGGAATACCAAAAATACAACGATACATTACTCAAAACTAAATTAAATCACTATCTTGAAGCAAAGAAACAGAATAAAGGTTTAGAGGCAGCCTTAGAAAGTTTGCAACAAGAAATAAGCAATCTGTTAAAAGATTTGTCAACTAATCAACAATTGGAACAGCGAAAAGAACGCGAAAGTCAGTCTTTACAGATAGAATTAGAAACGCTAAAGAGTAGTGAAATTTTTACGTATCAGGAAAAAAAGTTTACTTTGGAAAAAAAAATCAATTCAGCAAATAAGGAACTTTATAAACAAGAAGAGGCATTGGATAAAAAGCGCGAACGTATTAATCAATATCGTAATCAAGTGGACAACATGGAGACAGCTATTTACCGGAATGAGAAAGAGACAATTGGTCAATTGAGTGAATTAGAAGGACTGCAAGAGACTGTTCAATACCCAAATCATGATTTTTATTTTCAACAAATGCAATTAAAAACCAATGAGTTGTCATGGAGCGAAACATTAACGACATGGAGTGGAAAAATCAGCGAGTACCGTATACAAATCAATTTTGTCATAAAGTTATGGCAAACGTACCAAGAAACCACGCAAACGTATACGAATTATTTTAAAGAATTTGATATTACTCGCGAGGCATTGCAAAAACTACGTGAAGATTTAACACAATACCAAGAAATATTAATATCAGAAAAAAATCAATTTCGGGATCGCGTGTATCAATGGCTGGCTAGTAGTGACTGGTTAACCTTCGACCAATCAGAACAACAATTATTCGAACGAAAAGTTGATTATATCTATGAAAAAACTGAAGAAGAAGAGCTAGTAAAACCCTTTTTAAAAAAAGCTTCAGATTTTATTGAACAACTGCAATATGAAAAAATAAATTTGGAACATCTGCTTTCACAACTTGACCAAAACTGGTCAAATTTACAAGAAGAAAAATTGAAATGGGAGCAGTTATTTGATCCTGAACCAGAACGGCTAGCGTCTTCAGAAAAAGAACGGCAAGTGTTGAAAGAAGCTGGGAAAATGATACTTCCGCTTTATCAGGCAATTGATTTCAAAGAAACAGTCTCAGAAGACATCCGCCAAAGTCTTGAGGCAGCATTGGAAGATAGTGGCTTATTGGATGCTCTTATTCTGGAGGATGATTTGGCAGAGGGAGTAAAGCATAACCGTATATTACAAGCCAATCCACAAAAAAATAGCCAGACATTAGAACAATTTGTTGTACCAGTCAGTGAAAACTTATTCATCGCTAATCGAGTGCAAGACATAATTGAAAGCATTGTGGTTTGTGATAAATTAAATTCCAATGAAAGAAAGATTCCTCAATTTACTACAGATGGAACTTACAGCTTAGGCATTATTTTGGGAAATGTACCACAGGAAAAGTATGGTGCACAACATTTTATTGGGAAAAAACAACGAGAAGATTATCGGAAATCCAAAATCAATGAATTGGAAGATCGTAGTTCAGTCATCGTACAGCAACAATTAGAAATAAAAGAGCAAGTAAAAAAATTAGAAGATAAACAATGGGAAAATCAGCAGTGGAAGATAGACCAACCTAGTCCTGTAGATATGCGCGTAGCTTTTAATGGTGTGAGCGAAACAGAACAACGAACAAAAAATCAAGAAAATGAAGCTAAAAGAAAAGATGATTTGCTTAAAGAATGCATTAATCTCAAACAAAATCAAGAAGCAGTATTAAAAGAAAAAACCAAAGAGTTTAATTTTGAGTTTAATTTTAAAAGCTACCAGGAAGCACAAGAAGATAGTCCGATGTATCAATTGGGATTAAAAGAATTAGAAAAACTTTATGAGAGTAGTCAAGATAAGAAGGCAGCAATGGTTCAGTCTCAAATCAGTTTAGAAGAGTCCGAAGCAGATTTAGATGATTTACGTCAAAAAGAGCAAGCAATAAGAGAAGACATCCAACACTTTCAATTTGATTATCAGCGTGTTCTGAATCACTTGAAAGAAATGGGCGAAACGAATCTTCAACAGCAAATTGAGCAGGTGAAGCGAGATTTTGAAAAAGCACAGAAACAAAGTACTCAGGCAAGAGACGTCAGGGTTAGATTAGAAGAACGCATACCAACTTTAGAAGAAAAAGAACGCATAGAAAAGGAAAATGTTACATTCAATCAAGAACTTGTTTTAAATTGGGAAAAACTACTTCAAGCAGAACTTCAATTTCAAGGGAAAGATGAGGTGCAACTTGAAGCAACCGACGTGTTGAAAACGTTGTTCGATCAGTTGCAACAGAAAACGTATGCTACACCAAAAGATGCACATAATCGTTTATCAAGTGTTTACACTCGCGTCTATGATCAATTAATGGATTACCGTATCGTGCAACCTTTAGAGACTTTAATGACGATTGATATTGATTATTACGCTGAAAGTCGTAAAAAAACAGAATGGCAGATAGTGGTAAATCAAATGTATGATGAAACACAAAGGACTGTATTGATAGCAGAATATAGAGGCAGTCGAAAAGGCATTCAGCAAGTTTATGAACAACTGCAGGAGGACTTAGAGTATCAAAAATTAATGCTAAGAAAAGATGAGGATCGTCTTTACCGAGATATTATTATCAATAATTTAGGGAAAATGATTCAAGGTAAGGTATTGCGTGCTGAACAATGGGTCCAGGAAACAGAAAATTACATGCGTAAACGTCATAATTCTTCTGGTTTGCTATTTTCAATCCGCTGGAAGCCCATCACTGGAGAAACTGAGCAACAGATGAATACAAGAGAGCTTGTTACTATTCTTAGAAAAGGACCAGATTTATTACGAGAAACAGAAATTGAAAAAGTACGCCAACATTTTCAGTCTAAAATTGATTATGCTAGAGCTGAAGCAAAAGATGATGGGAAAGAAAAATCTTTTTTTCAAGCATTAACTCAGATTTTAGATTACCGTAATTGGTTTAATTTTGAATTGCATTATAAAAAAGGAGAGCAAGATTTTCGTCCTTTGACAAATAGAGCGTTCAATCAAATGAGTGGTGGAGAAAAAGCAATGACAATGTATATCCCATTATTTTCAGCAGCCCATTCTCGTTATCAGCACGCTAAAAAAGATGCTCCATATATTGTGGTATTAGATGAAGCTTTTGCCGGAGTAGATGAGCTGAATATCCAAGATATGTTTGGCTTGATAGAAGATTTGAATTTTAACTATGTATTAACTTCTCAGTCTTTATGGGGAGATTATCCTAATGTTAAGAGTTTATCTATATGTGAATTGATCAGACCGAATAGCGCTGATTTTGTGACGGTTATTCAATACAGTTGGAATGGAAAAGAACGGTTATTAGCGTTACCTAACTTAGAAGAACTTGATGAAAGAAAGCAAGAAGCAACCGATACAACTAGTAAACTGGCGAGTGATTTAAAACAAGAAGAGAAGAGACAAGCCGAAATTAGTGAAGTAAAAGAAAGGATGGACCTAAGTGAGCCAGTCATTGAACAATCAAAATTATTCTGATGATGACTACCAGCTTCGTCTGGATGCCAGTATTTTTTTTCATGAGCGTAAAGGATTTGATCGCTCGTTTACAGCCATGCGGGAAAAATATATCTCATTAAGCCATATAGGTGGAAACATTACAATAAACCAGCCTAATGTGGAAGAGTATGAAGAACTGTCACGGTATTTCTCAAAAATGTATAATAAAAATGGCACTATTCAGTTTTCGCTGAAGGCTTTTGAAGAAGTCTTGCAGCAAACAAAGTTTCAAAGAATAAGTTTAAAAGAACTTCTTGAAGTTTATTTTAATGAAAAAATTGAAACAAAAGAAATGAAGTCAAAGCGGCTAGTAATGCAAAAAGAACAGTTTTTTCAAAGGTATTTAGAAAAATATCAAGAGGAATATGCTTCTTTATGGATACAAGGTGTAAGAGATGGAGAGATTAGTGGAAGTAATCAGCTTAATCGTCTGCTTGCACAGGAAGCTATGGAGCAAGCTGTCATTTGGATGGATTTTACTTTAAAAATGATTGAATCCTTATTAAGACAACTAAGCAGACAAAGCTATAAACGGCTCCCTTTTTTTGCACAGGAAGTGACCCAGGATCCACATGGATTGGATCGAAATGAAATCAATTATAACGCCTTTTTAATGACTATGCAGTGGCTTATTACACAAGAAGCAGTGGGAACATTAGTAGAAAATCAACTAAATGAGACGACTTTAGAATCAACAAATGAATTGTTAAATCAGTTCTATTTGTATAAAGATGATATTGCTAATTTTGTCAGTGTTTATGGATTTGAAGGATTTCTAGAAGATGGAAAACAATGTGAATGGCTTGTACAAGCTGCAGAAGCAATAAGTGCGCTCAATGTGCCATTGAGGGAAGTAAACCGTTTGGAGAAAATTCATTCTTACAAAAATCAACCCGTGGTGCTTATTGAAAACAGTGGAGTATACTCACAACTATTGAGTAGTTTCAGTCATGGTATCAGTTTTATTTGTGTTCATGGTCAACCGAATTTGGCTACTTTGAAGTTTATTGATTTAGTTAATAAGAATCAAGATACACCACTTTATTATGCAGGAGATTTTGATCCAGAAGGTTTATTGATCGCTCAGAATTTAGTGAAACGTTATCCTCGACTGCAAACAATTTGGCAAAAATACAGTTTTTGGTATCAAAAAGAAAGCACGAGTCAACTGAATATGCCTCGAATAAATAAGTTGAAAAATATTAATCACCCTCAACTGATTGAGGCAAGCAAATTACTGCAAAAAAACCGTGTGCCTTTTTACCAAGAACAATTTATGTCAGCATTTGAAGAACTTGTTAAGGATAAAATTATCAAAAAACAATCTATTTTAGAATGATTAAATTAATTTTCCTGTAAGCAATAAGCCAGCACTCGATTAACTTAGGTCATATTTCATTTGACTATAAACAATGAATCTTAGTTTGACCAACTCCAAGGGACAATGGCAAAAAAATGGTAAACAGGATGTAGCGGAATAATGAATCGGTTACAAAAAAGAGATATCTTGCATAATTAAGTTACCACACCAAATTAGGAGGATGTCCCTTTATCGTTACAGCGAAAAATGTGCTTTTTTTTAGACAACCAAAAATAAAACCCATCAAATTACAAAAAAGTGATTTGAAAAGGACCCTATGTCAAGGACATTTAAAAAAAGAGACTTATGAAATACTCATTAGAAGCTGCTTCCTGTAATGAACAGAAGGCAGTTTTTTTAGATTCCATTGTCCGCGTTCATTATTGTAATAATCCATATAATCATCCACAATTGCTCGCAGTTCTTTCAAATTTCCACAATCTTTATACTCTATTTCATCTTTCAAATGGCCAAAGAACGACTCTTGTGGAGCATTATCCCAACAGTTCCCTCTTCTCGACATGGACTGCCCTAAATGATTATCAGCCAATTTCTTATGAAATTTAGGACTGGTGTAATGGACACCCTGATCTGAATGGATAAAGGCATCTTCATGTAGCGTTGTGCCATGGGCGCTCACTAATAAATCAATGGTCGTTAATGAAAGATCAAGTTTTGAACTGTCAGACACATAGTAAGCTAAAATTTCTTTCGTTGTGCCATCTTTTACGGTTGATAAATAACCCATGAACCCTTTGGCTCCAGGTAAATAAGTGATATCTGTTAATAGAACTTTATGGGCTATTCCTTGATCAAACTGACGCTTTAACTTGTTCTCAACAGTGCTGTGTTCTTTGGTGGCTTTTGCCATTCTTTTATACGGATTTGCTTTACGAATAGGACAGATGATATTAAATTTTCTCATCAAGCGTTGTACCTTCTTACGATTGACGATAATGCCTAGACTATTCTTAAAGTGCATTACGATGCTTCGAGAACCTTTCTCGTAACCACGGTAGTCATAAACTTTTTCAATTTGCGTTCTCCAGACTTGATCTTCCTCATCACGTGCACTTCTACTGCCTAAACCTTTAACATAATTGTAGTAACCTGAACGAGAAACACCCAGTGCTTTACAGGCATCTACGAGGGTTCCTGTATAGAAACCCTTGGTTTTCATTTCATGGATCCTTGAGAAGATGTTGTTAGTCTTTTCGCTGTTTTCTGGCCTCCTTTCGCTCCATTCTGATTTTTTTAACAAGTCATTTTCTTCTCCTAATAATAGAATTTTGGCTTGTAATTTTTCAATTTGTTGTTCAAGGGTTAAGACTGTTTTCCGTGGTCTGCCTGAACGATCTTGCCGTGTATCTTTCAATCCCAAAACACCATTATCACGGTATCTTTTTCGCCATTTACACGCGAATGATTTTATCTTGCTTTCACCAATCATTTCCGAATCAAATCCAGCTTCAATAAATAGTTGCTTAGCCGTTTTCAGGTCCAATGATCCTGAAACAAAGTGGCGCTTAAATTCATCAGTATAAGTAATACTTTTCTCTGATACATTTTTAACGTATGGGTTTGCTTTTAACACTTGAATTTGTTCTGGTGTAAAGGTTAATTTTGACATTTAGCTGCTCCTTTCTGTATGAAGTGCAAGTGATTTAGATTGTGACCTTGAAGAAATGTTCGTTTCTTCAAGTATCATCGTATTCTTCTTTATATCAGTATACAAAAACAGACCCTATAGGTAGCGACCCCCAAAAGTTAGAGTGAAATCTAACATTTGGAGGTCGCTTTTTTATGGCAAAATATAGTGAAGAATTTAAGTTACAGGTTGTCCAAGAATATTTAAATGGCCCTTTGGGCTATAAATTATTAACTAAAAAATACGCTATTTCCAGTCACTCTAACCTTATATATTGGGTCAAAGCTTATAAAGAATTGGGTTTAGATGAGCTAAATGAAAAACATAAGAAAGCAACTTACTCTGTTCAATTTAAGATGGATGTATTACACTTTATGGAACAGACGGGCACATCATCTTCAGACACAGCCATTACTTTTGGTCTGAATAATCCTTCCCTTATCTCAAGTTGGAAGAGATCTTTCCAAAAAAAGGGAATTGAGGGCCTAAAACTAAAACCAAAGGGGCGTCCTTCATTGTCTAAGAACTTAAAAAAACAGGAACCAGTATCTTCAGAAAATCGTTCTCGACAAGAATTAGAACGAGAAAATGAATTACTAAGATTGGAAAATGCCTATTTAAAAAAGTTGAAAGCTTTTCAGAAGAATCCCGATGCCTTTCTCGAAAAGTACAAGCAACAGTGGCACACAAACTTAAAAAAGAAGGATTCAAACTAAAGGATATTCTAGTAGTGGTTGGTATTCCAGAAGCAACGTATCACTATCACATGAAGCTATTAAAAAAAGCAGATAACAATCAGCCACTAAAAGAACAAATCGAACACTTTTTCTTTGAATTTAAAGAGTGGTATGGATATAAGCGTATTACAGAAGAATTGAAAAAGTTAGGATATCGTATTAACCATAAAAAAGTGTATCGTCTCATGAAAGAAATGGGTTTAAAATGTGTTAAATTCATGCGAAAATCTCGCAAATATAACTCTTATAAAGGAAAAGTAGGCACTATCGCCAAGAATAAGTTAAATAGACGCTTCTCAACACCTATCATTTTACAAAAGCTCGTCACAGATGTGACAGAGTTTAAATGTGTAGGTGGAGAAAAGCTCTACCTTAGTCCCATTCTTGATTTGTGTAATGGAGAAGTGATTGCCTACGGTATAAACAATCATCCCACACTGGAATTTGTCATCAAACCGCTAGAAAAAGCCATTGGCATCCTTAAAAAGCATGCTATGGTTCGCACCACAATTCACTCTGATCAAGGCTGGCAATATCAACACAATCGTTGGGTCAAAACTCTAAAGAAAAACAACGTTTTTCAAAGCATGTCTCGTAAAGCGACTTGTGCTGATAATTCGGTAATAGAAAACTTCTTTGGCATCCTGAAACAAGAAATGTACCATGGAGAAAAACTAGTCCATTATGAAGAACTAAAGTTAAGAATCGAACAATATATCGAGTGGTATAATAACGTTCGATCAAAAGTGAAATTGGCTGGTTTAAGTCCGGTCGAATACCGAACTCAAACCAGCCAATCAGCTGTATAATAAAAACTCTAACTTTTAGGGGTCAGCACCATAGAGAGCACTTTTTTTTAGTGTCCATTCTATAGGGTCCATTTTAATTTGACGGGTTTTTATTCTGAAGGGAAGACTTATATCCCAGCCTTTTTTTCTTTGTTAGCTTAGGTTTCGGTTGGATTTTACTCATTTGGCGGAGTAGAAATTTTTTATAGATGCTTAGTTTTGCAAAAACTCTTTTAAAGCCTCAACCATAGGCGTTAATGGTCTACCTAATACTTTTTCAAAATCATCCGAAATGACAGCTAGTTCACCATTACGAATATTATTTTGAATCATCAAAATAAAACCAACGATCGACTCTGGAACGCCATTTTTGATCAATGAAGCTTTGTAATCTTCGTCATTCATAGCGACAACTTCAAATTCTCTGCCACTAGCAGTTTTAAGGGCCGCTGCTAATTCTGTATAAGTAATGGGGGTGCCTGATAACTCTAGTATTTCTGGTGCAGTTATTTTTCCAGTTAAGACATTTACAGCCGCTTCGGCAAATTCACGCTTTAATGCCCAACCAACTTTGCCTTCTCCAGCAGAGTACGCGAAAGGATGGCCTTCCGCTGCAGCATATAGTGTATCTGCTTCATTTTCTATATACCAATTGTTGTGTAAAAAAGTGTGGGGAATATGAGAATCAGAAATCATTTTTTCTGTTAAAATATGATCTTGGGCTAACGGGCTAGCTGAGTCCGCGCCCTTAGGGAAACTAGTATAAGCAATAAATGAAACGTTTTTTTCTTTAGCAGCTTGGACTACATTTTTGTGTTGTTCACCACGCGAAACCGCACCACCTGGTTGTGAGGAAACAAACAACATGCGGTCGATCCCATCAAAGGCCTCAAGTAAACTTGCATAGTCGCTAAAGTCCGCAACACGAACATCAATACCCTGTTCACGTAGTTTAGCGGCTTGTTCTTCTGTTCGCGCTAGAGCTGCGATTTCATCCGTTCCAACTTGTTCTTTCAAGTAATGTAAGGCATGAGTGCCTAGTTCTCCTGTGGCACCAGTCAATAAGTAATTCATGTAGTATCAACCTTTCTATTTTTAGTTTTTTTAAAACGCTTGTTTCCTTCAAGTTCTAATACTATAATAGGACTCTAAGTAACTTATGTAAAGTAAGTACTTATGAGTAACATAGTAACTAAAAAGTAACTATCTTGAAAGGACGGGGTTTCTATGCGCAATAAATTAGTGGGTTGTCCAGTAGAGACGACACTTTTATTGATAAATGATCGCTGGAAAATTTTGATATTAAGAGAGCTATTAGATGGGACTAAACGATTTGGTGAATTAAGAAAAGCAATTGGGACTGTTTCACCAAAAGTGTTAACATCACATTTGCGTTCTATGGAGGAAGATGGATTAGTTGACCGCGAAATTTTTGCGGAAGTCCCTCCGCGCGTTGAATATACGTTGACCGAATTAGGTGAAAGTTTAAAGCCTGTTTTGGATGCAATGAAGGATTGGGGCATAAACTACCAAGAAAAGAGTACTGTTGAAGTTGATCATCCGAAAGTGGATGCAGTGCAGCCAAATAGCCATTCATAAAAAGGAGGATTAAATATGAGTTTAAATAAACAAGAGATTGAAAAGGCTGTTTATGCAGAAAAGAATACTGGTGAATTTGCTCAATTGATGCAAGAATTCAAAAAAATAGGCGTTAAACGGTATGATTATTTAGTTGCTGAAGGAATGTATCGTTATTTCGATGATGAAAGTTCAATCGACTTACCATTGAACGGGAAATCCAAACAAGTTGCTGAACAAAGTGATCATGAGGCTATCAAAGAGGCTGTGAAAAAAGCTCAATCTGGAGCGTTTGATTTTGAAACCTTTTGTGAACTAGCTGGAAAAGCTGGTGTTTCTCTTTGGACAAGTGATTTAGTATTAAACCAAGTTACTTACTATGACATAAATCACCAAATGTTGTTGAACGAACCGATTCCTACTGTACTATGAAGGTTTTCATCAGATGCTTTAACTATAAAATATTTCGAGAAATATACCAAAAAGGCTGACTCCAATAAAAATGGAATCAGCTTTTTTGGTATTCTGTTCAGTTATTTCTTTATGATCATCGCAATAGCCTGATCAATTTTTCCAGCTTGGTCTAGAGCATCCGTTTGGGGATTTTCAAAACAGTCTTTCAAATTGTCAGCAACGATCATTCCCATTACACGATCAATGCTAGAGCGAACAGCACTTAATTGGGTAATGATATCAATACATTCTTTATCTTCATCGATCATTTTTTGAACACCACGAATCTGGCCCTCAGTTCGTCTTAAACGATGAATGATTTTCTTTTGCTCAGCTTGTTTAGTATCAGTATTCATCGTATACCTTCTTTCTAAAAGTCGTTTACATTATACCTTTTTAAATAGAATTGGCAAATAGTATTAGATAAACAAATTCAAGTTAGAATCTTCACTGTCACCAAGGTAAGCTGCGACGCCGCCAAATTCAACAAAATCAAATAGTTCTTCTCTTTCGATTCCCATAATATCCATACTCATGGTACAAGCAATAAATTTAACGCCAATTTTATTAGCTTTTTCAATCATGACTGGTAAAGGATCTACATTCTTTTGTTTCATGACTGACTTGATCATTTTAGCGCCAGCTCCACCCATATTCATAGAAGAAATAGGCAAACTTTCTGCATTATTAGGAAGCATGATGTCGAATAATTTTGCTAAACCTTGTTTTTTCACTTTTTGTTTTTTCAAAACGCCTAATCCCCAGAAAGTAAAGAAGATCGTGACTTGTTTACCCATTGCTGCTGCGCCTAAAGCAATGATCATTGATGCTAAAGCTTTATCCATGTCGCCACTAAAGACAACCATTGTTGCGCCATTTTTTGTTTCTCTCAATAAGCCATCTTGAGGAAGAGAAGCAACATTTGCTTGTAAGCTGTTTCCTTTAGCTATAGTAGCTACAACGTTATCGCCTTTGATCTCATTTGTCAGTACCGTATTTCCTGTACTTTTAGCCCAAGATTCAATATCAGCACTAAAACCAAAATCACTGGCTTGAACAACCATTTTCTGTCCATCAGTCATTTGATCCATATGCTCTTTTACTTTTAAAATAGGTCCGGGACATTGCAATCCACAAGCATCTACTTCAATTGTTTTTAAAGAACTATCGATGGTTGAAGCACTAACTTGTTGTTTAGGTGCTAGTTTAAAAGGTTTATTTTTCATTACATAAGTTGCTAATTTGTACGTCTTATAACCACCATCAAGATTTTTTACATCAAAACCATGATGCATCAAGATTCTTGAAGCATTATAGCCACGTAAACCAACTTGACAATAAACGTAGATTGTTTTATCTTTTGGCAATTCGTCTAGTCGATTTCGTAATTGATTTAATGGAATCACTGTACTATTTGGCAATGAACCTGTTGCAAGTTCAAAGTCTTCTCTAATGTCTAGAAAGTAAGCATTTTGATCTAATAAAGCATCAACTTCGTGCCATTGGATCGTTTTGACTTTTTGGTTCATCATATTATCAGCCGTATACCCCAACATGTTAACAGGATCTTTTGCACTTGAATAAGGAGGAGCGTATGCTAGCTCAAGACCAGCTAGTTGATCAGCCGTTCCGCCAAATTTCATAGCTGTTGAAATAACATCGATCCGTTTTTCAACGCCTTTTGTCCCAATACCTTGAGCACCTAAAATTTTACCATCATTTCCAAAAAGTAATTTTAGATGAATAGGGCTAGCACCAGGATAATAACCAGCATGTGAATTTGGGTGGATATGGATCACTTGGAAGTCAATACCTTTGTTTTTAAGCATCCGTTCACTGTTTCCGGTAGAAGCAGCTGTTAATTCGAAAATTTTTGCAACAGAAGCTCCTTGTGTTCCTGGGTACATTGCAGGAATCCCATTGATGATATCTGCAACTAAACGTCCTTGACGGTTAGCAGGCCATGCAAGAGGGATATTTGTAGGAGATTGATCTACAAAATCTTTGACTTCGATAACATCTCCGATAGCGAAGATATCTGGGTAATTTGTTTGAAGTTGATCGTTTACTTTGATCGCATTTTTGAAACCAAGTTCGATGCCACATTCCTTAGCAAGCGTATTTTCAGGAGTCACACCAATTGATAAAATAGTTAGATCTGTTTCCAGCACTTTGCCACTCGTCAATAATAGTTTTTTTCCATTATCTTTGAATTCTTTCAAACCGTCATTTAGTAACAAATTCACACCGTGCATGTTGATTTGAGTGTGTAATTGTTGAGCCATTTCAAAGTCAATATTTGGCATAACTTGAGGTGCCATTTCTACTAATTGAACATTAAGATCCAAGACTTTAAGATTTTCCATCATTTCTAATCCGATGAAGCCACCACCAATGATGGTTGCAGTTTGGATATCGTGCTTAGCAATATATTCTTTGATAAGATCCATATCCGGAATATTTCGTAACGAAAAGACGTTTTTAGCAGCTTCCATACCTGGAATAGGTGGTGTAATTGCTTTTGCACCAGTTGAAATGATTAGTTTATCAAAAGATTCTGTATATGTTTCGCCTGTTTGGTGATTCAAAACGCTGATTTCATTTTTTATTGGATCAATCGATGTTACTTCAGAAAAATTACGAATATCTAGTGCATATTGCTGTTCCATTCCTTCGACAGTCTGCAACAGTAAATTATCACGTTCTTTAATTTCTCCTCCGATATGATAAGGAAGGCCACAATTGGCAAATGAAATGTATTCACCTTTTTCAAATAAAATAATGTTGTCTTCTTCGTTTAAACGACGAAGTCTAGTAGCCGCAGTTGCGCCACCAGCTACACCGCCAATAATAAGTATTTTTTGTACCATGGGGAATTCTCCTTTGAAATTGCTTTATTTTTCACAATATCAATATACCCTACAAGGGTATGTTAGTCAAGTGTTTTAAAGATGAAATGAAAGTGTTGCTACAACAAGTGAATTAGCCAAAAAAATAAAAAAACACATTTCTACCTTCAGGGGTATGTGTTTTAAAGAGGAGACTTTGTGCTATTTATCCTATTCTTATCCAGTCTAACGATTCTTGAAAAAGGAGTGCTTGGTCAAATCAGATAGTCTGCCAATTCGATTGAGATATGAGGGCTTAAAGACATGAATAGGAGCATAAGAATCTACGGCGGTTACGTAAGAGAATTATACAATTGGCTCGGAATAGTGAGAATAGCAAAAATAGTTAACGCTAATCACAGCAATAACGATTATTATCAAAGTCACAAAAGTAGAAAAAAGATAGTGCTTTTGACTAGTAAATTTGGAATGATTATATAAATACAAAAAAGTCTGTAGGAGTACGTTGCTCCCGCAGACTTTCTAATAGGCTGAATAGTATATTTATATAGTTTTATTTTGAATAATAATAGTATCAAAAACAGATTAATCAGAAATTTGATCTGTTTCGCCATTTGTCTCAATATCTTCAATTAGGTTTTTCATTTCTGCAATTTCTACTTCTTGTGCTTTAATGATCGCATCTCTAAGCTCTTGAACACGAGGATCGGATATATCAGCTTTTTCACTGGTTAGAATAGCGCTGGAGTGATGAGGGATCATCGATTTCATCCAAGAAGTATCGTCAACTGTCGCTTGACTTCTTACCAACCAAAGCGAGGTGCCAAATGTAAGGATAGAAATGCCTAAAATGAGGTAATTCAATTTTTTCTTTTGGTACATTTTCCACATAAAGAGCAGCATGATAATGGCCATAACAGATCCCATCATAATAGACATATAAATACGAGTCTCACTAAAAGTAAAATGAGATAGTTCAAAAATATTGAAAAACATCAAAAAATACATTATAACGGTAGAGGTTAAAATCATTAACCCAAAACGAATGTAACTTTTCATATTATCTCCTCCTCAAATTGTATAACTAGCTAGCAAAAAAAGTATAAATCTGAACCTATATAACCTGAATTTATAGTAACATTTTATTTTACATAGTTAAAATAGCTTGCTTGGTATGGTAATGAAAATGAGTTGGTATCTACCATAGTGCGTACCTTGGAGCATTTTGCTACTATTTAAAATAAATAAATTTCGGATGAGCAATTTAATAGATGATGTTTTTTTTACATTAAATGACTCTAACTTGATGAATAAGTAGACTATTTCGGGGAAAATCCTACATTTAAACAATCCCTGTAGTAATATTAATCAAATGAAACCCTAGCTCGCTGTTCGTTTAATCAGTACTCGCGTGGTATTAGTCAAACGGAACCTTAGTTCACTGCTCATTTGATCAATTCCCCATTAATATTAGTCAAACGGAACCTCAGCTCGCTATTCATTTAATCAATAACCCTAATAAAGCGAATTTTATGGTGTGCTTTTCCTTTGAATGCATTAAGTAAGCTTACATAGTCACTAAAATCAGCAATATGTAAACCAATTCCTGGTCCACGAAAGTGAGCTAAACGAGCTGTCATAAAAAAATGCTGTAAAAAAGGATCCTGCTACTTGAAAAGTAGTAGGATCCTTTCTTTGTGATATCATCAAAAGTACCGATTATCAATCTAACTGGCTTTATTTACCTTTGAGCTGTTGTATGATGTCTCGGACGGCGGGTCGAGCACTTTCGGAAACAATATTCACTGAATTATTTCCAAATTGGATTCCAGAAATCAATTCACCGTGGACTTTTAGGGTATGAAGAATACCATACTTTTGGCTGACAGCACTTAAACTAGGCAAGCTAATTTGAACACCGCCAAATGTTTCGGGTTGAAGAAGACGTTCATTGACTAATTGGCTAACGAGCGGCATCCGATCCATTTTGAATGAAATGTTTTTTTCGGTACCTGCAGCATTGATAAGATAGTCTGCATGCTGTGACTTTTGATCTTTTAGAATAAATTCAAATGATTGTTCATTCTCAACAATATCGATTATGTTATCAAATACGCTGATTTTATTTTCTTCCCAAGCAGTTACCAACTCCTTGCCGGTAGCAGCAGGGAACGAACTGCGTAGTTTATCCCATTTTTCGTAGTACTTGTCAAAGAAAACTTGTTTATCTGATTCGCAAAGAGCCATCCATATTTCTGCTAGAAACGGACTCATATCGTGAAGCAGATTTTGGATCGCACCAATCTCTTTGGCATCGCGTAATTCTTCTTTGAGCATATCTTTAGAACCTAGCTGATCATTTTTCCAATTGTTTTTTAGTGATAATTGTTGATAGGCTACTTCATTTTTGAACCATTCGACATACGTTTCTAAAGGAATGAAACCGTTATTTTTTTCTTTAGCGTTCTTGATATTCTCTGCTGTAAAAAACCGATAGTCGATTGCCTTAGATTTGCCTCGGATGGATTTAAATCTTCCAGATGGAGAAAAGAAAGATACCTTTAAATCAGGTCGGTTGTAATAAGTGTATCGAAAAATATCGATACCAGTTAGACCAGTACCCACTACACCGACTGTTGCTCCATGAGGAATAATGGATAGTTTTTTTTCGACGGGAAAAGGATTAACAATGAAGTTAGGATGGTTGATCAGTTGATAGTAATCTTTGTAAGCAAGACCACCAATACAAAGGTGGACTGCATCGAAATCTTTTACACTGGAAGACGAAGTCAATCTGAGCTGGTTATTTAGCAGCATCTGAACCATCTCAACTTTTTCCTTTATGATTTCTGCTTTTGATTCTAAAAGCCAATCGTTCATTCGATCGGTTAAATAAGCGCCAAATAATTGACGGGGATAATGGTTTGATGTTTTATTTTCTTGATTTTGCTTTTTCTGTGCCCATTCTTCAAAATCATTCTTGTTTTCTGGAATAATAGTAATCGTTTCTGAAGGTTGGTTCATGAGTAAAACTTCGTTATCTTTTTGATAAGGTGTACCAGTTCCAAAAGTATTTTCGTCTCCAAAGACCGTTATTTCTATTGAAGGATCGATTTCTTTTTCTTTTGTCCATTCTCTCAGTACACTAATACCGGCAACGCCCATTCCAATAATAGCAATTTTCATATTATTTCTCCTTAGTATTCACTTATTAGTTATATAAAATAGAGAGTTTTATAAGCAATCTCAACAATTTAGTCTACCAAAAAAGAGCGCAAAAAGACAGCGGACGAGCGAATTTTTTTGGAATGGTTCATTATCCAAGTATTTTTGTCCCCTAGTTTATTAATCCATTTGAGAATCGCTTAACAGCTTATTGAATCAACAGTTTTTTAACTATATAATAGGGTGTACAGAGAACATGACAGGACGTTACAATTAGGAATGTTCTTATTTATTACGAGAGCGAGAATAACGCTAAGGAACAGGGCTCGCGTCAGCTCGGTAGTGCCGATTGTCTAAAGCTTCTATTTCCAAATGACGATAAAAATTGTAGAAGAAAGAATATAAAAGTTACTTAAATAGTTATTTTTAGGAATGGTGGAATATCAATGAATACAAACATAGATTTACTAATCGAGTACTTACCCTTTATTGCTCCACTTATTTTATTGCAGATAGGCCTTGCTATTTTCTCAGCCGTTCATGTCGTTCGTCACCCCCATTATAGATTCGGGAATCGAATGATGTGGTTGCTGGTAGTCCTTCTTATTCAGTGGATTGGCCCACTAGTCTATTTTGTTTTTGGAAGAGGCGATGAACATGATCGTTGAGATCAAAGGAGTCTCAAAAAAATTTGGCGACCAAGAAGTGCTGCGAGACATCCATTTGTCTATTCCGGAGCATTCTATTTTTGGTTTTATTGGAGCAAATGGTGCTGGAAAAACGACGCTCATGAAATGTATGGTTGGCTTGCTACCCACTAGCGCTGGAACTATTACTATTGCAAATGAGCCGGTTATTTTTGGAGGAACCAAATCGAATGAGCAGGTCGGCTATTTGCCTGATGTTCCTGAATTTTATCCTTTTTATAATGCAAGAGGATACTTGGAGTTATGTGCAGTGATCACAGGTCTTCCCAAAAAAGAATGGCAATCTCGAATTGATGAACTGTTAGATTTAGTTGGTTTGGAAGATACTAGTGCGTTGATAGGTTCGTATTCAAGAGGGATGAAACAGCGTTTAGGGATTGCACAAGCGTTGCTTAACCGGCCTAAATTACTTATTTGCGATGAACCGACTTCAGCCTTGGATCCTGCAGGACGCTCAAAGATCCTTTCTATATTAGAAGAAGTTAAGCAAGAGACGACTGTCTTTTTTTCTACCCATATTCTTTCAGATGCGGAACAAATTTGCGACTCCGTTGCTATGTTGCATGAAGGAACGATCATTTTCCAAGACCAATTGCAGACATTACAACAGAAATTCGATGATTACTTTGTATACACCTTTACTGTAACTGCAAGTGAAGCCCAGAAGCGCTTAATTAAACTCCCATTTCTTATGGAAGTGAAGGACAACCAATTGTTAGTTCGACTGCAAAATGATCAAGAGAAACTAGTGATGATGCGGGAAATTGTTGCGCAAGGACTCATTCTCCAATCTCTTCACCCACAAAGCCGCCAGTTAGAACAACTTGTACTGGAAGTGTTATCATGAATCAGTGGAGCGGTTTTTTAAAAAAAGAGTGGATTGAAAGTATAAAGTCATATAAGCTCTTGCTTATCGTCACTTGTTTTTCATTTCTGGGTATTCTTAATCCTTTTACTGCTAAAATAACTCCCGTTCTGTTCGAGAAGTTTCTTCCTGAAATAATGGTTTCTTTACCTGAACCTAGTGCGCTGGATTCGTGGATGCAGTTTCATAAGAATGTTCCACAAACAGGGATGATATTCTTTATTCTTTTATTTAGTACAATCGTATCTAAAGAATTGGAAAAAGGAACCTTAACGATGCTTTTGACGAAGGGTCTGTCGCGTACTACCGTGATCACTACTAAGTTCTTTATAATAAGCGGATACTGGATCGGTGCTATTTCATTATCTTTTCTGATCACCTATAGCTATACAGCCTATTATTGGGATCAAGGAACCGTATATCACACAGTATTTGCTGCTTTTGGTCTTTTGTTAGTCGGACTGCTCCTTCTTTCGATCACACTGTGGGGCAATACATTTTTTGCTAACTCATCTGGAGGAGTTATTGCAACTCTACTTGCATTTGGGGCATTATCTTTAGCTGCAATCATTCCGACAACTATCAAATGGAATCCGATAGTGTTGCTAACAGAAGCTTCTAATTTATTAACAAATATGACAGAACCTAATGAATTATGGCTGCCTTGTCTTGTGGCTATTGGATCAACAGTGAGCTTTGTCTGTTGGACTGTACTCCATTTTAAGAAAAAACAGATCTAATGATATGGATTTAAAAATAGCGTACGAAAAATCACTTCCAAATATAAATTTGGGGTGATTTTTTATATGCTTATGATTTGACTATCTAAATTATCTCTATAAGTTCTACACCTTTTTTTATTTTTGATAATTTTTTGACAGTTTGACAGATGGAAGAAAGATGTAGTCTCCTCAATTTGCAAGTCGTCTAAACAAATCTTTAGAGGGCTTCATAAGCTGATTCTGTTTGTTTTCTCTTATAAGATCGATGTAGTATAATTGATTTGTAAGAGAAGAGCTGAGATGGCCACAAAACAAGGGGTCTAAGTGGTACACTTCATGTCGGTTGATGCTATTTTGTCAGGATTATTTATAGTAGTTATTCCCACTAGGAGCTAGTCTAAAATAAACGGCAAATGATAAGGATACTAAAGGCAGGGAAAATTTAACAGGACTCTCGCGAGCAGTTGATAATTGGTTTGTTGTCTTTTGGGATATGTAATATGCACAGGATGATTTAACTTAACGATTCTTTCAAATTAGTTAAGGAAGAGGTGCTCTCATGATGAAGATTAAAGGGAATAAAAAACGCAACGTTCTGCTTCTATCGATTCTGCTTTTTGCTTTTATGTTGATTCCTTTTGTAAGCGTTCTAGCTGAAACAATTTCTGGTGATAACGTCATCGTAGAGTCAGATGAGACTTTAGAAAAAACTAGTTTTCTTTCAGGGTCAAATGTCCGTATCGATGGGGATATAAATGCGACTACTTTTATAACAGCTGCTAACACAGAGGTTAACGGGACGATTGATGGAGATTTATTTGTTACAGGTCAGAACGCTACTATAAATGGCACAGTAAATGGGAGTGTATTTGTAGCAGGACAGAATATCACCGTAAACGGTGTTGTTGAAAATACTATTTATCTAGCTGGAGCTACCTTAAAAGTGGGATCTCAAACAAATGGGAGTGCTTTTCTAGCAGGGCAAAATGTCTCCATTGAAAAAGCTGCAGTGATTGAGAAAGATGCTTTTGTAGGTGCATCGCAAGCCTATCAAAACGGTGTGATCAATGGTGATTTATCTAGTTCAAGCGAATCGCTATCTGTTGGCGGAAAAATTGGTGGAGATTTAGACTATAGTAGTCAAAATAAGGCTGATTTTTCAGGAAATTCTGAAGTCGCAGGCGAAACAACTTGGAAAAAAATGGAAATTGAGTCTTATAAAGATTCAAGAGCGATATTCACTACCGCAATCTTAATGCAAGTTCTCTTTAGCATAGCAGCATCTTTAGTCGTATGGCTGTTTGTCAGATGGATCAGACCTGATTTATGGACTAACTTAGCCGAACAAATAACGATCTCTCAACTTAAAGCACTTGGTTTTGGAGCGTTAGCTGTTGTAGTAGTTCCAATAGTTTCGTTGCTTTTGATGCTTACCATTATAGGAATACCTTTAGCTTTTATCTTATTAACGCTATACGGATTATCCCTTTATGTTTCAACGATCATTCTTGCCGTTTTTATAAGTCTTTGGTTCCAGAAAAGATTTAGCTGGTCCAATGTACAATCTTTTTGGGTGTTCTTACTAGGGCTGATCATTTTAAATGTTTTAGGGATCATACCATTTATTGGTTGGATCCTCGGTTTCATTACTGTGTCCTTTGGATTAGGATCGATTATATTGTCGATACTAAACCGTAGAACTCAAATAAAAAGTATTTAAAAATAGATTATGATAACTAATGGTGGTAGAAAGAATGATTCTAAAAGTTTAGTTCTTTGAATTTGTTTCATAGCTAGATTTAGCAGCTATGTTCTGACCCCCGAAAGATAACGTTTTAATATGGTCTTACATCAAATGGTGAGAATACTTCAAAAAAAAATTCTTCTGGAATGGACGGGTTTGCTTGTGGAGAGCCAAGGGAACGCCTGAAGCCTAAAAGAAAAGTTGTCATGGTTGTTGCTGCTTTAGCAGCTTACAAACATGATACACTTGGGCGTTATTTGCCCACAGTGCTTCATTTCAGGCTACAAGCAACCCTATTCCTCCGTAAATTTTGAGTAAGTAATGCCATTAGATTAAGTCTATCAACACTAAAAATTATAGGTCTTTTAATATTAAGCAGCTGATTGGCTGGCGTGGATGCGGTATCGAATCGGACTCACGCCCGTCAATTTTTGCTTTATATCGGAATCGATCAGACCAGACTACGCGAAAATTAGCTGTTATAAGAATACGTTAGACTGATTGACCCTGATATTGCCAAAAAATAAAAACCGTTATAAATGTCTTTTGAAAAAAGACTTTATAACGGTTTTTTCCTGTTGTTCATTGATTTATTTAATAGCGGCTTCTAATGCGACTTCAATCATTTCGCTGAAGCTTGTTTGACGTTCATCAGCTGATGTTTGTTCTCCAGTAATCAGGTGGTCACTAACAGTTAAGATACTAAGAGCACGCACATGGAATTTAGATGCTAGGTAATAAAGACCGGCTGTTTCCATATCTACACCTAATACATCAAGTTTTGTCATACTGTTCATTGTATCTTCAGTATCATTATAGAATGTGTCAGAAGAAAAGACGTTTCCAACATGAACGGTCATGTCTTTCTCAGTTCCGATATTGAAAGCGTTACTGATCAAACCATAATTACCGATTGGTGGGAAGTAAATTGGTGCTAGGTCTTTAAAAATAAGGGAGGAGTCTGTCGCTGCAGCTTGAGCAATAATAACGTCACGAATATGTACGTCTTTTTGAATAGCTCCACACGTTCCAACACGTATCAATGTTTTAACACCGTAATCATTAATTAATTCATGAATATACAAGACTGCAGAAGGCATTCCCATTCCAGTACCTTGTACGGAAATTTTTTTACCTTTATAGGTTCCTGTATAACCAAGCATATTTCTAACAGTATTGTAGCAAACAGCATCTTCTAAAAATGTTTCAGCAATATATTTTGCACGAAGCGGATCCCCAGGTAATAAAACGATGTCAGCAATTTGACCTTCTTTTGCACTAATGTGAAAACTCATAAATAAATTCCTCCTTTTATGTGGTAATACCTATGATAAAGGATAAAAACGATAAGCGTTATGAAAGCGTTATCTAATAAGAGGTAATCATGTTCACACTAAAGCTGTTGGACAAGTCATCGAAAGAAAGCGTTTTCTAGTCTATTATAAAGACAAGCCGATAGAGCATTAATCAAAATTTGCATATGCTTGTAATTTATCCATATCAAGGACGGTTATCGTCTTTGGCTGTAATGAGAGAATATGTTCATCTTGTAAATCTTTAAACGCTTTAGAAACGGATTCACGTGTTACACCAATCATACTAGCAATCGTGCTTTGGTTGATATTTTTTATCACTAAATCATTGGGTTTTTCATTGTTCTCGATAAAATCAAGTAAAACACGACAAACGCGAGTGTGGACACTATAGAAAGTTAAATTTCTTATTTGTTTATTCAAAGTTTCAAAGCGTTGATGGTGGATCCGGAAAATATTTTCCAGAATTATTTTATTTTTATAGATTAAAGCAATAAAATCAGCCTGAGACAGATGATGAATTTCAGCATCTTCAGTGACTTCAACAGAAGATAGAGCTGGGCTTTTAGAAAAAAGTTCAACTTCTCCGATTACTTCATGTTTTCTAACAAAGTCAAGGATGATTTCTTTATCTTCATACGCTCTATAAATTTTTAAAGCACCGCTTTTAATAATATAGACTTGATCAATGGGATCCTCTTCAAAAATGAGGATATGATTCTTTTTATATTTTCTAGATGGGATGGAATTTAAGATAGTTTTGATCTGTTCATCTGAAAGACCATCAAACAATTTAATACCCTTGCTCATGTTTTCACCTCAATAAAATTTTAATAGCAATAAGATTGTACCACTAAATAGGGAGGAAAAGAAATATGAAAAGCAAACGGATTCATTTGATCGTGTTAGATTCAGTTGGAATTGGTGAAGCACCAGATGCGGCATCATTTAATGATACAGGTTCACATACACTAGGACACATCGCGGAATCAATGGAGTTAGCCTTACCAAACCTAGAAAAAATGGGTTTAGGAAATATTGCAGATTTGAAAGGGATCAATAAGGTAGCAGCAAGTGAAGCGTATTGGACAAAGTTAGCTGAAAAAAGTGTTGGTAAAGATACAATGACGGGTCATTGGGAAATTGCTGGTTTACAAATTGATACGCCATTCAGAGTTTTTCCAGAGGGATTCCCAGAGGAGTTGCTTGAAAAAATTACCGCATATTCAGGAAGAAAAATTATTGGAAATAAACCAGCATCTGGAACAGGTATTCTTGATGAATTAGGTGAAGAGCAAATGGAAACGGGAGCTTTGATTATTTATACATCAGCTGATCCAGTTCTTCAAATTGCAGCGCACGAAGAAATTATCCCTTTAGAAGAGTTATACGATATATGTGCGTATGTCCGTGAAATCACAAAAGAAGATCCTTATATGATTGGTCGGATCATCGCACGTCCTTATCTTGGAGAACCGGGTGCATTCAAACGTACAGCTAACCGGCACGATTACGCGCTAAGCCCATTTGGTTCTACAGTATTAGATAAACTTAAAGCTAACGGAAAAGATGTTATTGCAGTTGGTAAAATCAGCGATATTTTTAATGGACATGGCATTACTGAAGCAGTTCGGACAAAAAGCAACATGGATGGAGTGGATCAATTATTAAAAGTAATGGAAAAACCATTTGAAGGGTTGTCTTTTACTAATCTAGTCGATTTTGATGCTCTTTACGGACATCGCAGAGATACAAAAGGTTATGGCGAAGCATTGATGGATTTTGACAGGCGTCTACCAGAAATTCTAGCTAGACTTGAAGAAGGAGATTTGTTGCTGATAACAGCAGACCATGGAAATGATCCAACCGCTCCAGGAACAGATCATACGCGCGAATATGTTCCGTTGCTTGCTTATTCAAAACAATTTGAAAATGCAAAAGAGTTGAAAACAGCCAATTATTTTTCGGATATTGGTGCGACAATTGCTGCAAACTTTGATTTACCAGCATTAGAAAATGGCAAAAGCTTTTTAGCAGAACTAAATTAAAAGATAAAATAAAAAACTACAGGAGTGATAAAAATGAAAAAATCAACTATTAAAACTATTGGGTTCGCTTTATTATCAATGACAGTATTGGCAGCTTGTGGAAATGGCAGTGCCAGTGAAGCTGGGGATGAAAGCGAAAAAACGGATTTTAAATTAGGTATGGTAACTGATTTGGGAAGTGTAAATGACAAGTCATTTAACCAAAGTGCGTGGGAAGGGTTACAACAATTAGAAAAAGATAAAGGGTATGAAGTGAAATACTTAGAACCTAAAGCAGATTCAGAAGTTGAGCCAAGCTTACTTCAATTTGTTAATAGCCAAACAGATTTGACTTGGGCTACCGCAGCAACGTTAGCAGATGCTGTGACAACGATTGCTTCTAATAATCCAGATGCAAAATTAGGTATTATCGATTCAGATATTGAAGGGATTGAAAATATTGTTTCGGTTTCATTTAAAGAAAACGAAGGTGCTTTTCTAGCAGGTGTTGTTGCAGCTAGTATGACTGAAACAGACAAAGTTGGTTTTGTTGGTGGAATGGAAATTCCAGTTATCCAACGTTTTCATGCAGGTTTTGAAGCAGGTGTCAAGGCTGTTAACCCAGAAGCAACAGTAGTTGTAAACTATGTCGGTGTCTTTAACCGTGTGGATATGGGTAAATCAGCTGCTTCTACAATGTACAACGATGGTGTAGATACTATCTTCCACGCTGCGGGCGGTACTGGAAATGGTGTCTTTAATGAAGCTCAAGAACGTTTTGATAATGGAGAAAAAGTTTGGGTGATCGGAGTTGATAAAGACCAATCACTAGAATTCGGCGATGATATTACACTAACTTCTATGATGAAAAATGTCGATAGAGCAGTATACGATATTTCTGAAAAAACAGCTGAAGGAAACTTCCCAGGTGGAGAAGTTGTTCGTTTAGGTTTAGCTGAAGATGGCATAGGCTTAGCAACAACATCAGATAAAAATGTGCCAAAAGATATATTAGATCTTGTTGAAGACTACAAAACAAAAATTATTTCTGGAGATATTACAGTTCCTGAGAAACCATAAAGGAGAGTCATACGATGGAACAAAAACGAGTTGAAAAAGTATTAGAATTAAAACATATTACAAAAAGATTCGGTAATTTTGTTGCTAATGATGACGTTTCGTTGACTGTAAGACGTGGAGAGATCCACGCCTTGCTCGGCGAAAATGGTGCAGGGAAATCTACTTTAATGAATGTTGTTTTCGGTATGTACCAACCTGAAGAAGGCAGTATCTCAGTCTACGAAAATGAAACAAAAATTGAAAATCCAAACCACGCGATCCATTTAGGCATCGGGATGGTTCACCAACATTTTAAGTTGATTGAAAATTTTACGGTCACGGAAAATATCATTATTGGTATGGAGCCAAAAAACGGCATCCGCTTAAATATGAAGGCTGCTGTTAAAGAAGTTAGAAATATATCTGAAAAATATGGTTTGAAAGTAGACCCAAATAGTAAAATCGAGGATTTACCAGTCGGTATGCAACAGAAAGTTGAAATCTTGAAATGTTTATATCGCGGAGCAAATCTATTGATATTTGATGAACCTACAGCTGTTTTGACCCCCGATGAGATCGGTGAGTTATTACAAGTAATGCAAACGTTGGTAGCAGAAGGTAAATCCATTATTTTGATTACGCATAAATTAAATGAGATCATGAAAGTAGCTAACAAATGCACCGTTATTCGTAAAGGGAAGTACATTTCTACTGTCGATATAAAAAACTCAAATAAAGAAGAACTTGCGGAAATGATGATTGGTAAAAATATTTCGCGTGAGATTGATAAACAGGCATACGACCCTAAACAAAATGTATTAGAAATCAAAAATCTTACAATGTTAAGTCCGAGTAAAAAGAAACTATTAAATAACATTAATCTATCTGTTGCCGCTGGAGAAGTTGTAGGGATTGCTGGTGTTGATGGAAATGGTCAGATGGAATTAGCAGAGGCAATTGTTAAAATGCGTGATTTCCAAGAAGGGGATATATTAATTAACGGTGTCTCTCAAAAAGATAAATCAACTCGTGAAATCTATGAATCTGGTGTGAGTTATGTACCAGCAGATAGACACAAACATGGATTAGTATTGGATAACGATATTGCAGAGAATTTAATTTTAATCGAATATTACAAAGAGAAGTATAATCAAGGGATCAAATTAAATAAAACATTGATGTACGAAGAAGCAAGGGCTGCTATGAAAAATTATGATGTTCGCGCTGAAAATGAACGAACGATTGTACGCGGTATGTCTGGTGGGAACCAACAGAAAGTCATTTTATCAAGAGAAATTGGCCGTGATCCAGAACTGCTTATTATTGTACAACCAACCCGTGGACTTGATATTGGCGCGATTGATTTTATCCATCGTCAAGTTATTCGCTTACGGGATAAAGGTGTTGCAATCTTACTTATTTCTTTTGAATTAGAAGAAATACTAACTTTATCAGATAGAATAGACATTATTTTTGATGGTCAAATTGTCGGACAAACAAAACCGAATGAAACAAATGATAGAGAATTAGGTCTAATGATGGCTGGTAAAGGATCGGGTGATGAATGAGACCATGGAAAAAATTAGACAAAACTTTAAGGATAGCCAAGCAACTATTCCGCTGATCGCAGTTCTCATAGCATTAATTATTGGAGCAATCGTCATGCTGATTGGTGGATATGACCCAATAGCAGCCTATGAATCATTAGTTTTAAAGATTTTTGGTTCACCTTACGACATAGGTGAAACCGTCCGTGCTATTATTCCGCTTATTTTAAGTGGATTTGCAGTTGCGGTTGCCAGTAAAGCTGGTATTTTTAACATTGGGGTTGATGGACAGATTATTATGGGGGCAGTCAGCTCTCTCTTAGTAGGTACATTAATTGATTTACCTCCTGTTATACATGGCATAGTAGCTATTATAGTTGGTGTGATTGCTGGGGGTTTATGGGGGGGCTTGATCGCTAGTCTTAAGACTAAGTTCGGGATCAATGAGGTTATCAGTTCAATCATGTTGAACTATATTGCGTTGTATCTGAGTCATATGTTAATCAAAAGTTTTGCAGCACAAGAGGGAACAGCACGCTCATCTCTTATTAAAGAATCAGCTAGTGTCAGTTTTCCTTCATTAAATGATCTGTTCAGCGGTGCACGTATCCACTGGGGTTTCATAATTATCCCATTCGTCATTTTCGGATTTTATTATTTCTTTGAAAAAACGCGGTGGGGCTATGAAACTAAAACAGTTGGGTTAAATCCTGATGCCGCAAATTATTCCGGGATGAAAGTAAACGGGATCTTAATACGGACAATGTTTATCTCTGGCGCATTAGGTGGATTAATTGGAGCCTTGGATACATTAGGCGTTTACGGATATGTAGCAATCGTATCTTCTACAAGTGGCGTAGGATTTGATGGTGTGGCGGTTGCTTTATTAGGAGGCAACTCAACATTAGGGACGACCTTAGCAGGTATCTTGATTGGAGCATTAGATTATGGATCACAAGGAATGCAGTTTGGTGCAGGAGTACCAAGTGAAATTATTGGAATCGTTATTTCACTTATAATCTTCTTCGTTGCAGCTCCTGGAATTGTTAAAGCGTTGTTACCGAAAAAAAAGGCGCTTAAAAAGGAGGTAAAATAAGATGACAGCCAATATTATAAGTGGAAGTTTGATTTTTGCCGCAGCCTTATTATTTGGTGGCCTAGGCGGTATGTTGAGTGAGAGAGCGGGTGTTATCAACCTAGGAATAGAAGGATTCATGATCTCTGGAGCATTTTTTTCAGCGATAGGTGCTTATTATGCTGAATCAGCTGGCATGGGAGGCTTAAGTCCTTTTATTGGTTTGTTGGCAGCTTTTATATGTACTACAATATTCTCAGGAATGCATGCTTTAGCAACCTTGAAATACAAAGCAAATCACGTTATTAGTGGGGTTGTTATTAATTTATTAGCAGCTAACGTTACTTTTTTCTTAGTTAAACTGCTATTCGATGGCTCGGCAGAAACACCTCGTTTAAAAAATATGTTTTTAAAAATTTCTATTCCTTTTCTATCAGATATCCCAATAATCGGTAAAGCACTGTTCAGCTCATATCCTACGACATATATTGCTTTTGCAGCAGTACTTTTAATCGGATTTATTTTCTTTAAGACTTCTTTAGGATTGCGACTAAGAGGTGTCGGAGAAAACCCTGGTTCTATTGATACAGCTGGGATCAATGTGATGAAAATCAAATTTTGGGCTGTTATGATGAGTGGTTCGATTGCTTCATTAGGCGGGGCGACGATCGTCTTAACTACAAATGGCAATTTCTCATTTAATACGATCTCAGGACAAGGCTATATTGCAATCGCAGCTGTTATCTTAGGACGATGGAATCCATATGGTGTTTTAGCGGGTGCTTTGCTTTTTGGATTTGCTCAATCAATCAAAGATCAAATTCAAATTTTAGATTTCGCTAGTTCTATCCCAACAGAAGTTTTTTACATGTTGCCTTACCTAGTTACTTTATTGGCTCTTATCTTTACTGGTAGAAAAACTCGTGGACCAAAAGCTTTAGGGGTCCATTATGATGCGAGTGTGAGGTAATGGTAACGGTGCAACAATTTTTTAAAGTAGAAGAAAGAGGGAGTACGTTACAAACAGAAGTAGAAGCTAGTGTTACTTCTTTTGTTTCGATCGTTTACATTGTGGCAGTTAATGCTCTTATTCTATCGCAAACAGGAATGAACTATAATTCCGTTATGATTGCAACTATTTTAACAACTGCTTTTAGTAATATCTTAATGGGCTTATATGCGAAGTCACCGTTAATTTTAGCTCCAGGCATGAGTGACAACGCATTTTTCGCTTATATCTTAGTAGGTGCTTTTGCTTTTACGTGGCAAGAAAGCTTGTCGATCGTTTTCATTGTTGGCATTATCTTTTTCTTATTGACGTATTTTAACATCACAGGTCAGCTTTTGCGTGCTATACCAGCTACAATGATTAAGGGAATGAGTGCAGGAGTCGGGTTTTTCTTGATTTTCCTTGGTTTGAAAAACAGTGAAATTATTGTCTCTTCGCCAGACACGATCGTGGCTTTGAATAATATTTTCCAACCGATTCCGTTGACGATGTTAGCTACATTATTAGTAGGACTGTTTTTGTTTGTTAAAAATGTTAGAGGAAATTTTTTGTTAACGATCGTATTCGGAGTGATCATTTCTATCTTTTTAGGAGTTACAGATATTAGCTCATTCTCTTATTCTCTGATTGATGCCCGGTCATTAGAACCCTTTATTTTTCAGTTTGATTTTTCTAGTATCCTTTCTTTCAACTATTGGATCGCAGTCTTTTCGTTACTTATTTTAGTTGTCTTTCAAAATCTAGGAACCCAAATTAGTTTTTTGAATTCTGAAGATCCAACAGTTTTGAAGAAAACATTAGAAGCAAATGGTTTATCTGTTATTATGGCAAGTGTTTTAGGTTGCAGCTCTACTTGTACAAGTGCAGAAGGTGCAACAGGAATAGCTGTAGGTGGAAAAAGTGGATTGACTTCATTTTTAGTTGGGATTTATTTTCTTTTCACCATCTTATTTATTCCTTTTATCGCACTCATTCCACTAGCCGTTATCTCTGCGTTGCTCGTGATTGTAGGTTCACTGCTAGTGGCAGGCAATTTGAAAGATATCGATTTTACTGATTTCACCGAATATTTCCCGGCAATTCTAATGGTCTTAATGATGGTTTTGACTTTTAATATTGCGGATGGAATCGGATGGGGATTCTCATTCCATACTTTTCTTAAAGTAAGCACTGGAAAACATAAAGCTGTATCTAAAATGATGTATGTTTTAACTGGAGTGTTTATTCTATACTTTGTATTGAAATTCATTTAACTGAAAAGCGCTAATAAAAAAGCAAAACAGCTGAATTCTAGCTGTTTTGCTTTTTTTGCCACGAGATCATCTGACCAGCGTTAAAAAAGGTATTAAGTTTTTTTAACAAATTGGTTCTTACAATGGGGACAAGTGATTTTTATCGTTCCTTTTTTGCGAGGTACGCGTAATTTCCTTTTACAATTAGGACAAGTATAAAATTTATACTGTTTGTGTTGGTAAAATTTATTTCGGATTTGGTTAAATTTTTGTTTCATCCGACGGTTAAGAGTTAAATATTTTTGATTTTCTATAAATCGTTTTGGACGATTTTTAGATAATGCTCGGAAATAACTGATTGCGATCGCTATCCACCCGATGGATCCAACGAAGGGTATATTCAATAGATTAAATAAAAAGATCAAGGCTAATCCTGCATACAATAAAACAGTTGAAAGTTTATCCATTCCGTATCTTCCAACCATGAATTTTTGAATTTTTAATCGAATATTTCTCATCTTTATTTGTCGCCTCTTCCTTTGTCATTGTAATGTCGGTAAATAGTATACCATTTTCAATAAAAATTTATAGCGACTTTAGTCTGATTTTAATAAGTTAATTGAAAACAAGCAAGTTGTCGCAATAGAAGAGGCGTGTTATGATTTATCTATTAAGTGTTTTTTAATAAATCAGTTGAGCAGCAAATAAAGCAAATAAATAAATGAAGACGAAGGAGATCAATAAAATGAAATCACGTGCAGCAGTTGCGTTTGGACCAGGTCAACCTCTTGAAATAGTAGAAATTGATGTAGCAGGACCTGAAAAAGGGGAAGTATTAGTTAAAATCACAGATACAGCTGTTTGTCATACGGATGCCTATACTTTATCCGGTACGGATCCAGAAGGTGTTTTTCCTGCAGTATTAGGACATGAAGGCGGCGGGATCGTGATTGAAGTCGGAGAGGGAGTAACTTCTGTCCAACCTGGCGATCATGTGATCCCTCTATACACACCTGAATGCGGTAAGTGCGAGTATTGTACGTCGGGCAAAACGAATTTGTGCCAAGCTATTCGTGAAACACAAGGCAAAGGATTAATGCCGGATGGAACGACGCGTTTTTCTTATAAAGGAGAACCTATTTATCATTATATGGGGACAAGCACATTCAGTGAATACACAGTTGTTTCTGAAATTTCGTTAGCAAAAGTGAATCCAGAAGCGCCTCTAGAAAAAGTTTGTTTATTGGGTTGTGGTGTAACAACAGGGATCGGTGCTGTAACCAATGCGGCAAAAGTAACTGAAGGCGACACCATTGCTGTGTTTGGTTTGGGAGCCATCGGGCTAGCTGTTATTCAAGGCGCTGTTCAAGCAAAAGCTGGGCGAATCATTGTTATCGATACGAATCCGGATAAGTTTGAATTAGCTAAAGAAATGGGAGCTACTGATTTCTTGAATCCTAAAGAATACGACCGCCCGATCCAAGAAGTTATTGTTGAACTGACAAACGGCGGTGTTGATTACAGTTTTGAATGTATCGGAAATGTACATGTGATGCGTTCAGCTTTAGAATGCTGTCATAAAGGCTGGGGAGAGAGCGTCATTATCGGAGTAGCTGGAGCTGGCGAAGAAATCAGTACGCGTCCATTTCAATTGGTAACTGGACGTGTATGGCGCGGATCTGCTTTTGGCGGAGTAAAAGGGCGCTCAGAATTGCCTGGAATGGTTGAAAAAGCGATGAGTGGCGAGATACAATTGGATCCATTCATTACGCACACTTTGCCTTTTGAAAAAATCAACGAAGCCTTTGATCTATTGCATGAAGGAAAATCAATTCGTACGGTTCTTTCTTACAATTAAATTGCTTCAATCAAATGCATAAGAGGAGGATAATCATGTCAATATTAGAACTTCTTGAAGAGCACGTTGTTTTTGACGGGACACAGTATAAATACCGTCATGAGTCACAAACACTAGCTTGTCCAATGACTTTCAGTTTATTTTTACCAAACAAAGAAAAATTCTCTAATCCACCTTTATTGTGGTGGTTATCAGGTTTAACGTGTACGGATGATAATTTCACCCACAAAGCTGGGGCACAAAAAGCAGCTGCACGTTTAGGAGTAGCTATGATCATGCCAGATACTAGCCCTCGTGGAGCACATGTAGCAGACTCAGAATATTTTGATTTAGGCCAGGGGGCAGGGTTTTATATCAATGCTACCGAACAACCTTGGGCATCTCATTATAAAATGTATGATTATATCACTAAAGAATTATCAGCTATCGCTCATGACCAGTTCCAATTGACGAGACCAGAATTTATTTCAGGTCATTCGATGGGAGGACATGGAGCGTTGGTAATTGGATTGCGTAATCCAGAACGGTTCCAATCGATATCTGCTTTTGCACCTATTGTTAATCCTAGCCAGGTTCCGTGGGGAATAAAAGCCTTCAGCGAGTATCTAGGCAACGATAAAGAAAAGTGGCGTGAATGGGATGCTATGGAACTGCTGAAACATGACACGAGTAAAAAAATCCCAGTGTTGATCGATCAAGGAGATGCTGATCCTTTTTATGAAAAGCAATTGCAGCCAGCTAAACTAGCGGCTATTGCAGATGCGAAAAATTATCCGTTGACGATTCGGATGCAAAAAGGTCATGATCATAGTTATTATACGATCGCGAGCTTAATTGAAGAGCATTTGGAATTTCATTTAGCTCAATTGGCTAACAACGAATAACTGGAGTCTTAACTAAATGAATCGCTTATGAATCGTTCAGTCAGCAATGCCATTAGGTTGGTGTTGCGGGCTGTTTTCTTATGGGAAGAATAATCCAATCAACTGATTCTGATCCAAGAAAAAACACCCCTTACAAAGGTAAATTAGAAATGTTTCTTATTTCTAATGTTTCCTTTGCAGGGAGTGTTTTATTTTTTATTTAGTGTTTTAACGAAAAAAGATTATAATTTTTCACCATCAAAATTACCGTCTAATGCTTTTTGAGCAAGGACATTTAGGTAGTTCCATGGACGGTTGAACCCTGGTTGGAAGAAGAAATCAGCAAACGCTAATTGCTCTAGTGTCCAGCCTGATGAAATAGCTACAGATAGTGCATTGATCGAAGCGGTAACGTCATAAGTTGACAACAATTGAGCACCGACGATACGATGACTTTCTTTTTCAAAATGGATTTTCATCATGACTTTTTCGTCATCGATAAAAGTCGGACGGATATTTTCTACTACGAATGTGCTGTCTACTTCAACATCGATGGAATCTTGATCAATATCTTTGACCCCTGTAGAAGCTAACTTGTAGTCAAATAATGTTAAACCGGATGTCCCAGATACTTCAGGCATTTTTACTTTTTTCTCTAAAATATTTTTAGCTGCGATCACGCCTTGGCGACGAGCGTTTGATGCTAAAGCAACTAGTTTAGACCCATGATTTGGTGCAAATGGAATTTTTGTAGCATCTCCCATTGCAAAGATATCTTTTTCAGAAGTCTCTAAATAGTCGTCAATAACGACCGTACCGTCTGGATTCAAATCAACGATTCCTTGAAGCCATTTCGTATTCGGACGGACTCCAACAGCCATTATAACGGTATCTGCTTCATATTCGCCTTTATCGGTAACCACTTTAGTAACGGTCCCATTTTTTCCAACGACTTCTTTGACCATTTCGCCCGTGCGAACAGTAAGTCCATGTTGTAGCATGTTCTCATTTAAAGAATCAATAAATTCTTTATCAAGATAGGTATTTAATACGCGATCTAAGGAATCAATAACCGTAGTCTCAATACCAAATTTTGTAAATGCTTCAGCTACTTCGATTCCAATGTAACCGCCACCAACAACAACGGCTTTCTTCGATTGGTCCATACGTGCTTTCACTTTTTCAGCCCAATTACGGCCACGTACATAATAAATATTATCTAAGTCAGCACCAGGAATAGGAATTTCAATAGGCACTGCACCTGGAGAAAGAATCAATTTATCATAGCTTTCTTGAGTTTCGCCATCAGTTGTTTTTACAGTAATGGTTTTAGCTTTTGGATCGATTCCAACAACATCACTATTCATATGGACGTTTATGTTCTGTTTAATATATGAATCTTCAGTTGCATAATGCAAGCTGTCTAAAGAATCAGCCAATCCTTCTAAGTAACTTTGAATTCCACAAGATAAGAATGATGCTGTGTCACCGCGTTCGTATAAATGCAATTCGGCATCTGGCTGCTCTTTCAATAATGTTTGGATAGCTTCATAACCAGCATGCGATGTTCCAACAACAATAATTTTCAATAAAATGGCCCCCAATAATATTTTTTAGTACAAATGCACCTTACCACTTAACCCTAGATTTATGAAACAATCTGCTTTAAGTGAAACTTAGGAAATGTTATCGCTCTATAGGTTCTTCTTTGTAGGGAGTTCATAAAGCATGGCAGCCCTTATGTCTGATCAAATAATTTATATAAAAAAAAGAAGGTATATCTGTTATAATTGATGAAAGCACTTACTCTAATGCGGTTTTAAATTTTTTTGGAAAGGTAAGCTGAAGTACGTTTTATCCGACTAAAAAGAGTGAAAAAAACGGCTGCTGTAGACTGAAATTCAATAAATAAAAGCCGCAAAAAAATGATCAACTAAAAATTAACTAGTATGAGGAGAATAAAACATGGCTATTGAAATTAAAAAATGTACCCTGGAAAATTTATCTGCGCTACAAAAAATGAGTACTGAGACTTTTCGTGATACATTCAAAGATCATAATACAGCAGAAGATTTGCAAAACTATTTAGAAAGAGCCTATAACACTGAGCAATTAAGAACAGAGCTGCTGAATACAGATTCAGCATTTTATTTTAGCTATTACACCAATGAATTAGCTGGGTACTTAAAAATAAATATCAATGAAGCACAAACTGAAACAAATGGTACCGAATTTTTAGAAGTGGAAAAAATTTACATACGAACCGATTTTAAAGGGAAAGGGATAGGAACAGCATTGATCCAAAAAGCGACTGAGCTAGCTAGTAATTACCAAAAAAACAAGATATGGCTAGGAGTTTGGGAACAAAACTTCGCTGCTATCGCTTTTTATGAAAGAATGGGATTCATTCAAACTAGCAATCATACGTTTTTTATGGGCGATAACGAGCAAACTGATTTTATCATGACTAAAGAGTTGAAAAAGACAAAGGAGTGAAAATTATGAAACGTTTTATTGTTGGAACAGAATTTTGGGATGTTTTTCCGGAAGCTAAAATTGCGGTATTGGTTGTAAAGGGGATCAACAATCATAAACTTCCAGAAGAGGAAGAGCACTTTTTAAATTTATTGAACGCTGGAAAACAAGAGGCAAAAAAATTTTTAACGGAAGATACATTTAGTCAAAATAAAGTTATTCAAGAGTGGCGCGAAGCTTTTAGCCAATTTAAGACAAAAAAAGGAGCTCGCTCTTCGATTGAAGCCTTATTGAAACGCGTTGATCAAGATAGAGAATTTTACCCAATCAATCCACTTGTTGATAGTTATAATAGTGTTTCTTTAAAATACGGTGTCCCTTGTGGAGGCGAAGATCTCCAGATGATTGCTGGAGATCTGCAACTTGGTACAGCTAAAGGTGGCGAAAGCTTTTTGCCACTGGGAGCTGAAAAGGAGGCACCTGCACTACCTGAAGAAATCATTTATCAAGACGATGACGGTGCTATTTGTAGAAGTTTGAATTGGCGTGAAGCGCAACGTACCATGTTGACTGAAAATACCGAGAATGCTGTGCTAGTCATTGAGTCGGTCACTCCAGAACAACATCAGCGTGTTAATGAGGCTATTGAAGAATTAAAGAATTTGGTCGACACGCATTTTCAAACAAAGAGCAGTATGAAACTATTGACCCGAACCGATCCGGCTTTTGATTTGGAATAAGAAACGTTAATTTCAGAACTAACTTCCAAAACATATCTAGCAATATGAGCTATAGATCACAAGAATGGCTGAGTACTTGTTAAGAGTGGAGGGATAGAAATGAAAGTGATTGATTGGCTATTGAAAGGAGACGTTGTCATCCAGCATTTGACTACAAATTATTTGTTAGAGAAACCATTTGATCATCACAATGAAGGGTTTATTGCGGACTATTTGGCATTCTACAATGAGGAAGAGCAGATGTGGGGCAGCAATACGTATTCCAATAAATGGATTTCAAGCACCTATACCTTACTAGAGTTGAAGTATATGGAGATGAGTTACGACCATCCTGCTTACCAAAATGCGACTAAGAAAGTACTAAATGATCAGTGGAGTAACCAAGGGTATGTAAAAACCGGTCGGTATTTGGATATGTGTGTTGTAGGAATGATTTTGAGTCTTGTGGCTTATGGGAGGATCCAAGACCCTAAAGTTGAAGAAATTATCGATCACATCCTTGAGCATCAACAATCCGATGGCGGATGGAATTGCCGATGGGATGCATCAGGAAAAGGGCGTTCCGTTGTGAGTTCATTCCATACCACGATGTCGGTGTTGGAAGGACTAGCGGACTACGAACAATTTGGCTATACCTATCGTTTAGAGGAGGTCAAACGCAAGATCGTACCAGCGGAAGCATATTTACTGAAAAGACACTTATTCAGATCACTTAGAACCGGCAATGTCGTCAAATCAGAATTTAAGACGTTTCATTACCCACCACGTTGGAAATATGATTGCTTCCGAGCGTTAGAATATTTTGTGAAAGTGGATCGTGTTTACGACGAACGGATGGAAGAAGCATTAGAATTAGTGGAAAAAGCATTTAAGAAAGGCTATGTCGGAAAAGGTACCACTTACCCAGGTAAGATTTATTTTCCACTCGAAGAGTCTGGAAAAGGGAGATTTAATACTTTTAGAGGGCTGCGCATCCTAAAGAAATATGACCATGCAACTTGGCTTGCGGCAATCAAGGAGCAGGGCATCAAATACGATTAGGGTTATTTGAACCAATTGAAAAATAAGTTCTGTATAATCAGCTAGTGTTACGAAATAAAAAAAGAGCGGGTATAAATTCGGCAATAGCCTAAATTTATACCCGCTCTTTATTAGTCGTTTACTTTAAAAGTCTGATTTTAAAAAAGTGAATAGAGTCCAGAAACTTTTTATTTTTTAATTAAATCATTGAAGTAGGATCTGGTCTGTCAGATTCAATCAATAAATCTAATACAGACCTATTTTGAAATTGAGTGATGCGCTTATCCATAATGTGACCTTGCTCAATGATCAGAGCATTCTTCAAAACAACATTAGGACGGCTTTCAATCAAATCATCGATGTATTTAACGGTCTCGGTTGAAATAGCGCTTGAAGCAGAGCGATAAAAAATAGTCGGAGTATGATCAACTGCATAGTGGATAACGCTATCTATTTCATAAATCGGATCATCTAGAGAAGTAGGAACAGTTGTCTCGATAGCGCCATGTTCATCACAACTGACATCAATGAACAGTGTACCTGGTTTGAATCGCTTTAGATCACTTTGATGAATAAGATGATCTTCACGAGATGTATCCCATAAGATCGCATTGACGATCACATCAAATTTGGTCATTTCTTTTTGGAATAATTTTTCTTGACTGCGGTTATAAACGTGAACGTCAGCGCCTAATCCAATCAAAATACGTTGTGCTCCGCGCGCTGTATTGCCGCGTCCTAAGATAGCAACTTTTGTGTCATAAGGCATGATACCGTTCAATTGATAGGCATGCATGACGGCCGCTTCGCCTGCTAGTTCATTATTGCGCCAGTAACAATGGCGGTTATCTTCATACATATCTTCCCAAGCGTAGGCAGAGAGCTCATTAGCTAATAATGTATTGGTCACTTTTTCGCTCCGAACAGCATGGACCCAGCCAAATAATGTTTGACCTGGATGCAAGCCTTCTAAAAAGGAAGCGTCTCCAATTTTGGGATCGCATATGATATCTTGTGCCAAAGCTATCTCCCTTGGAACTACATGACAGCCTAAAGCGGCGTATTCAGTATCTGAAATATTTAGAACGCTTCCGTAGCCCTCTTCAAAAAATAAGGATTCGCGATGTTGTATTTGTGTAATATCTTTAGGCAGTAAGGCAATCCGCTTCTCTCCGAGTTTGTGACTGTTGACAAATCCGATAGTTTTCAATTGTTTGTGCAGCATATTCCTAACCTCCTATTTATTTATGTACAAAATAGCATTAAACGTAGCTTTATTATCCCACTAAAAGCTATTTGTTACAAATTATAGTGAAATAAGTAGAAGATAATGAAAGGAGTATTTTATTCTATTGTATATATAGAAGAAATAAAGACTTTTTCGGCAATTTCACATCGAAAGAAAGGGTTATTAGTCAATCAAAAGTGGGACATGATGCTCATTTGATCAATAAAGTGATTATATTAGTCAAATGAACATCCGAGTCACCTGCCGTTTGATTAATCACGAGGAATTTGCTCGTAATAAGTTGATCTGTAGCTGCCGAGAGAAATATAATTGCGTCTCAGAACTCTTTGGACGCGTTGTTCATCATACGCTTTGCCACACCAGTCATAGATGAGATGTTTTGTAATAGAAACTTCAGGAAATAGCAGTTGGAAATTTTCTGTCGATCGCTTGATGGCTTTTGAAATGGTTTCTTTGTAACCACAACAAGTACAAATACGAGTTTTTCGTGTATTTATATGGTCGAATGAAAAACAATTTGGACAGGTAATTCCTTTCTTAAGACTGCTATAATTGTATTCCGGCAAATCTATTGGACGATAGTCGGTGATATGTAATTGACCCAACTGGTTGGCGAGCCGTTTATCAGATTTCTTTATAGCGGAATGCCTCTTTTCCATCGAATCAAATTCTCGGGTCAACTGATTTGCAAAAAGAAAAGGCTTATCTCGAGGTAAATCGTACAAATAGAAATCTGGTTCAATAAAGATAACTTGTGCTTTTACCACTTTTTTGCTGCCTAATTTGCGCACTAAGTTATGTAGAAAGGGTTGGGTTTTATGGATTTGAGTCAAGGGATCAGCAATGACGAAATCCAATCGACCTTGGAGAGCGTCATTTTTGTAATCATAACTCCCAGAATAGTTCTTGATTTCATACAAATAAATGACATCGCTTGTCAAAATAAGCGAATCAATTTGGATCATGTTGCCACTTTCTTTAAGCCTTAAGTCATTTATTATAGGCACTCAAATTGCAGTTTTTCCAAATAGGCATCAAACAGTACTTCTCCTTGATAGCCTTTTAATTGGTTGGCGTAATCTTTTTTCTCCGAAGCACTGAGGACAGTCCGGACGTTCAATGATTCCAAAATTTGCAGTACTAACGGTTGGCTGCGTTTCTTTATAATCATGTGAAAACTCCTTTAGCAAACTAACTAGTACTATTAACATGCGCAAATAAACTGAATTTCACGAAAAAAGTTTTGATCAAAAAAAGAACTCAGTTTTCAGTAACATCAAGAAGTCTTGACGTTACTGAAAACTGAGTTCTAGAAATATTATACATCGAATAAATCGGGTATGATGAAGTACATAACAATATGGTTGATACCAGTAAAAATTAATTGGAAGGAAACGGTCCAATAGAAAATAGCTACCGCTAGTTGCGGGTCGAGTAAGGATTGGAAACCAAACCAAATCACTAAAATGTTTAAAAAGATAGCCAACCATTTCACGTTATGATTTGATTTGAAAACAGCAATCGTATTTACAACGGCTAAAACAATCATCATGATAACGACAAAGGAGATCATTAAAGCTGCACCTCTTGCAGGGTTTCTTAAAAAGAAGACTATACCAAATCCGCTAAATAAAATCCCTTCCACTATACGCAACAATTTGTATTTGAGTCCTTGTGTTAAAACTATCCCATCAATGATAATGACAATTCCGATAAGAGTAAGGGCAATCCCGATAAGCATTAGAAATAAAGAACCTTGGCGGATAGGATTTGATATAAACAATAGTCCTAAAATAAACAAAAGAATACCTTGAGTCAAAAATTTCAACCGTTCTTTTCTCATGGGTACTCCTCCAGTCTGTCTATACAGCGAGTTTATAATCGTAACTAAAAAAAGTCAATTGATTCGATTGGGATTTACAGTGTACATAACGAGGTAGACTATTGTTGAATGAATGAGCTTTTGAATCCTTTATTGAGTTAGTTAAAATTGACCCTAAAGCTAAAGCTGGATAGAAAGTTCAAGCATTTAAGAGCGTCGTTAATAAGCAAAAAGGGTACAACTACTTTTTCTAAATGAGAAAGTAGTTGTACCCTTAGTTTTACGTACAAAATTTAGCTTAAATTTGCGTAAGATGCACTGATCCATAAATCGAATTTTTCTTGTTCTTCGTATTGCATCACATCATACATTTCAGGACTCACAATTTTGAATTGTTTCTTGAAGACAGCTAGATCTAATTCTTCCATTTGAGTGTCTCTTTTAACACGTTTGAAAACTTTAGCAAAGTCTTTACTGCTGTACCCGATATCTTTTCTTTTAGCCACTAGCGGCAAACCTTTTTTAGTGACGCCCATTGCTTGAGCAGCATTAAAAGCAGCTTCTTTAACAGCAAAAACACGGTCACTTGATGCAAGTTTCGTTAAAATATATCTTGATTTTTGACAATCGTAGTTCGCTAATTCATTAACGGCTGCTAGTCTTGTTTCCCAATTGTCTTTTGTATTTGCTTTGATTTTTAATTCTTCTATATTAGCTGGTTCTGCTTGAATAATTCCCATAATTACACGGCCTCTTTCTGTTTCTGGTCTTATAGTTAATACTATAACGTTCAATTTACTTTTACAAGGTTATTTCGATTAAATAAATGATTTCTTGTTCCCACTAGTTATTAAATCACTAAAAATTACATTAGAAAAGCCTTTTTAAACATATCATTGATATTTCCGACAATTTCTTTTGAGTTTAGGTCAATTAACGGAAAATTAAGATCCATCAGATTGCCTAGGTTGACAAATACATTTTATCTTGCTATATTCTCAGTGAGAATAAATAAAACCTAGATGAATGGGGATTTTTTTGTGAGTGTAGCAGGTATCTAATCAATAAGTTGAATAGCCAGTAAACTGAAAGTTTATTTGGCATGCTTATAAGTGATACCTGTCGATAAATAGAATTTTTATATTCTAAAGACGATAGTATGACGACTATCGTCTTTTTTTGTACTCTCTAGGTTTAATTATTTATTTTAGGACGGGTATCTCTTCAACGAAAGGGAGAGAGCCATGAATAAAGAAACACTTAATAAATTGCAGTTTAATAACGTTCAAGAAGAAGTACAAGCTAAAGCAATTGGAAACTATAGTAAAATTCGGATTGGAGAACTTTCACCACAAACAAATTTAGCAACCGTAAAAGTTTGGCAGCAAGAAACACAAGAAGCACGTTTGATTTTAGATAGCAATCAGCATGTGCCTTTCATGGGACTGAGTAGGATTGATTCCTTGATGGCACAAGTTCAAAAAGGTATGATTTTAGCCCCTGATGACTTGATTGAATATGCAGATTTTCTTAGAAGCAGTCGCATGATTGATGAATTTTTTGGGAAAAATCAATATCAAACGCCAATTCTTTATCAGTATAGTAAGAGTCTGCCAAGCTTGTTAGAGATTGAGGAAGAAATTTATCAAAAAATTCAACATCAAAAAGTCAGTGATGCGGCATCAAGCAACTTAAGAAAAGTCCGTAAACAAATTCGTGAAAATGAAAAAGAAATCCAAGATAAGCTGACGAGATTTTTAAAAAATTCTAGCAATAAAGAGATGATCCAAGACGGAATAATCGTTCAAAAAGATGGACATTATACCGTTCCAATCAAAATGAGCTACAAGAATAAAGTAGCTGGAAATATGATTGAACAATCTAATAAAGGGACAACGGTCTTTGTTGAGCCTGCAGCTGTAGCAAAATTAAATGAGCAATTGATTATGCTGAAGGCTGAAGAGGTTGCACAAGAGTATCAAATTTTAGCTGAATTAACAGGTTACTTGGCTGAGAAAGAAACCATTATTGATTTTATCATGGAAACGATCACTGCTTTTGATATTATTTTTGCCCGAGCAAAATATAGTCGAGAAATCAACGGTATTACTCCAAAGGTAAATAAAAATGAAGTGATCCATATCAAGAAAGGTATTCATCCATTTCTACCTAAAGGTGCTGTACCGTTAGATTTTACCTTAGGAGAAGGGCATCGAGGGTTAGTAATTACAGGTGCGAATGCTGGTGGAAAGACTGTTGTATTAAAAACAGTTGGTTTGTTGACGTTGATGACGATGTTTGGAATTCAAATCCCTGTTCAAGAAGGGACCGATATTGCAGTTTTTGATGAAGTGTTTGTGGATATTGGTGATCAACAAAGTATGGAAAATGCCCTAAGTACCTTTTCTGGACACATGGATAGCATTGCTTCTATTTTGAATAAAGTGAAACGGCACTCATTGGTCCTGTTAGATGAGATTGGTAGTGGGACGGAGCCAAATGAAGGTGCCGCTTTAGCTATCGCGATTATGGAAGCACTGTATGCTAAGGGAGCCTTAGTCGTTACTACAACTCATTATGGGGAAATTAAGCGGTTTGCTGAAGAACATGAAGATTTTATTCCTGCAGCAATGGAATTCGATCGAGAGTCTTTGACGCCTAAGTTCATTTTACATTTAGGTGAAAGTGGCGACAGCCAAGCACTTTGGATTGCCAAAAAAGTTAATATGGCATCCAATTTGATCAAACAAGCGCAAAAATATATTGATACTAAAGATTATCAAACTCAGAAAAAAGAATTTTCAAAAAATGAAATAAAATCTGAAATGATTAAAGAAAAAATCCCTACTTTCGGGAAGGGGGACCGCATCCTTCTTACAGAAAGCCAGCGGAAAGGGTTAATATATGAAGACAGTGGTTCAGATAACGTTGTTGTTTATATCGATAAGGATGTTGTAGAAGTACCGAGACAAAGAATCCAGTTATTGACTATGGCTGAAGAATTGTATCCAGAAGGTTATGATTTAGATAGCCTCTTTACAGATTTTCTTACGAGAAAGGTACGGAAAGACTTAGATCGTGGTTCTAAAAAAGCTCAAAAAATTTTAGATAAAGAGATGAAAAAGAGAAGAGAAAACAGTTAGTTGCATGCTTACGATTTTGGATCCTTTCCATTTAGTGGAAAGGATCTTTTTATTGTTGATCGTTTCTTTTTTAACATTATACTTCTTTTGTGTAGGCTAGAGTTTTATTTAAGAAAAACGGTGTATAAAAGGCAACTGTGTCACTCAAAGGCAGAATATCATCGGAAAGTTGGATGCCAATAACTTCCTTGATGTAGGTTCTTCTAGTCTCGATACGTTCCCAAACTTCAGGGTACTGTTGGCTGAGTTCAGTTCTTAACGTTTTGTCAGCAAGTGCAATCGGCTCTTCACAACTTGCACCCGTATAGCCAGGAACGCTTGGAATCATATCGATCTGCAGCAATTGTCCACTCTTAATAACGGCTTCTGACCCTTTATAAAATGGGGAAGACAGCCATTCTTCGTCTGCAGTATAGTGTCCAGGATTTAAGCTCCAACCATAGATTTCAGAAGGAAAGACTTCTTGGATTTTTGTGTAAAATTCGTCTCCAGAAATACCAACAGCAATGGTTTCTAACCAAGTTGCGTAGGCTTTGAAGTAAGGTTTACCGACTTTTTCCAAATAATCTTTTTGATTTTCTGGTAATTGTGCACCTGAAGAAATCACAAAACCAGCTCTGCTGCTCAAACCGCCTTTGTAGCCAACAGTCAGAGCATAATTATCTGTTAAAGAAATAGTTTTATCTCTAGGGTAAATAATGGCATTCGTAAAGCGTTGTCCAGTTGCACTGATCGTTGTGACGGAGTTTGGTTGTCCGTGTTGCGCTAACAAAGCTCCAATTTCTTTTTCGCTTTTTCCAACAGAGATTTCTTGGATCGTACGAAACATCGCGATCCCTGCTAGAGAAGCACCGTATTCGTAGTGGGCAATCTCATTTGCGTTATAAGTTGTACGCAATCCGACTTTTGGAGAAAGCAAAGAAAAAGTGAAGTTTTGTAATTGATTTCTATTCGTAACATAATTCATTAGACTATCAATGATATAAAATGGCAAATCGAAGAGGTCGTTATTGTTGTATTGATTTGATGTGAAAAGTTTCCAACCGATGATACCGATTTTCGCATCAGGAGTAATATGGCTTTCTTTAAAGTAATGATTTAATGTTTTTTCACCGGCCATAGGCTGATTTGGAAGAGAAAAGAAAGGGACATGAACAGGGTTCGCTTTGATCCTAGAATGCGCAGCCATCTTCACATTTTCATTTCCCAGTAATAAATGGCTCTCACCATTTGCATGGATCACTAAACAAGCTTCTTCAAACCGCGGGATAAAGCCGGTAAAATATTCAAAGTTAGCACCATGTTCACGATCGGCATAAATAATAGCCGTATCGATAGAATGATGGTGCATTTGTGTTAAGAAATGTTCTTTTCTGGAGTTCATAGTCTCATCAGTTAATAGAACAGATTGTGGATCATTGTGGATCGTAGGCAGGGCTACTGTGGATAAATTAATTTTCATTTTTCATTTCCTCTTTTCTAACGGATTTTATATTGGCAAAGGTACTTATTTCTTTAAAGACTTCTTGATCACTTGGTAAATCAGTGACGATCATATCAAAGTCACTGACTGTACCAACTTTATGCAAATAAGATAAACCGAATTTTTTATGGTCAGCGACAAGGATCGTTTTTTTAGATTGTTTTAGGATCGCTTTTTTAGTGAATGCATCTTCTTCATTTGGAAGGGAAACGCCTGAGTCGAGACGAATACCTTCAGCTCCCATAAAGGTAATGTCAAAATTGAAATTTTGAATAAACTCAGTAGTTTCTAAGCCTAAAAAGCCTTTCGAAAGATCTCTATATTTTCCAGGCACACTGTGCAATTGGATAGCTTCGAATTTAGCTAAAGCATTCATAACCAACAAGGAGTTCGTGTAGAATTGACAGTTTTCGATAGTGAAAATTTCTTTTGCAACAGCCAGTGTTGTAGTACCAGTCTCAATAAAAACAGAGCTGCCTGGTTTAACTAAAGTTCTACAAAACTTAGCGATGGCTTTTTTCTCTTGGACACTGACTTCTTCTTTAATGGATATAGGATTCTCAAGAATATCTGCACCTCGGTAAATGGCTCCTCCATGTACTAATTGGATGCCCTCCTTTGCAGCTAATTCTTTTAGATCTCGATTGATCGTCATCATGGATACCAATAATTTATCAGCTAATTCCTTTGAACTGATTTCTCCATGTACCTTTAATAAATTGCTAATAAATTCTTGTCTTTTCGTTTGGTTCAACCATACTACCTCCATTTTTAGAAAAAAATCTTTTTCTCTAACTTGATTATAACATTAAGTAAAATTAAAATGACAAAAAATAACGTTATTTAAAATTTTTGTTACATTTTGTTAATTTTAACGAAAAAAACGATAGAAATGGACTAATAAAATAAAAACACTTTACAAAATATACCCCATAAGGTATATTAAATACGTAGCAGGGTATATGAAATAGATAAAAGTACCAAAAGATGGTCATAAAAAGAGTACTACTAATTAGGAGGAAGATTATGTTTTTTAAAACAGTAGCATCGATTTCGACAAGTGAATTAGAGAAAATAACCGCAGAAAAGCCGCACATCATTGATGTACGGGAAACACATGAATTTCAAGGAGGTCACATACCTGGAGCAAAAAATGTCCCCTTAGGTAAAATAGCTAATCATACACCTAAAGGTAAAACATATGTGATTTGTCAATCAGGCATGCGAAGTAAAAAAGCTTCAAAATTGTTAATGAAACAAGGTTATGATGTGGTAAATGTCCGTGGCGGCATGTCATCTTGGGCTGGAGCTACAAAGGGAGGAAAACTGTAATGAAAATTGTTATTGTAGGAGGCGTAGCTGGTGGAATGTCAGCAGCTACTCGCTTGAGACGGTTGAATGAAACAGCAGAAATCATTATATTAGAAAAAGGACCTTATGTTTCATTTGCCAATTGTGGCCTTCCATATTATGTGGCTGGTGAAATTGAAGAACGCAGCAGCTTGTTGGTACAAACACCAGAAGCTTTGCGAGCACGTTTTGAACTAGACGTACGTCCTTATAGTGAGGCAGTATCGATAAATGCTTCTCTAAAAGAAGTAATTGTGCGTACGGCAGAAGAAGAGTACACACTATCTTACGATAAATTGATCCTTTCTCCTGGAGCTAAAGCGTTTATCCCACCAGCTAAAGGACTAGAGGAAGCGAAGAATATTTTCACATTGCGTTCTGTTCCGGATGTAGATGGAATCACTGCTTTCATGGATGCTCATCATCCTAAAAAAGCTGTAGTGATCGGAGCTGGATTTATCGGTTTAGAAATGGCTGAAAGTTTAGTTCATCGTGGATTAGATGTTACAATTATTGAAAAAGCACCGCAAGTACTACCGCCGTTAGATGAAGAGATGGCAGCTTATATTACTAAAGAATTGCATGAGAATGGTGTTAAATTGTATACGGGATTGGCTGCTGAGTCGTTTGAAGAAGAAGGAAAAGTAGTTGTGCTTGAAAACGGCGAACGCTTAGAAAGCGATATGACATTAATGTCAGTAGGGGTTAAACCTGAAACGACTTTGGCTTTAACAGCAGACATTGAAACTGGTGTACGTGGTGGTATATTAGTAGATGAGAACTATGAAACGAGTCAAAAAGATATTTACGCGGTTGGAGATGCAATCGTAGTGAAACAACAAATCAATGGAGAAGATACGATGATCGCTTTAGCTGCTCCTGCTAATCGTCAAGGCAGACAAGTTGCAGATGTTATCAGTGGATTACCTCGAAAAAACAAAGGTAGTATTGGTACCGCAATTGTCCGCGTATTTAACCAAGTAGCAGCATCAACTGGACTAAATGAAAGACAGTTAAAATCAGCAAACGAAACATATGAAATCGTTCATATCCAAGGAAAAAGTCATGCAGGATACTATCCAAATGCCGGTACGATCTTATTGAAAGTACTGTTTAATCCTGAAAACGGAAAAATTTATGGCGCCCAAGCTATTGGTGATGATGGAGTAGATAAACGTATCGACATCATTGCAACAGCTATCAAAGCAGGTATGACTGTTCAAGATTTGCCGGAATTAGAGTTTACCTATGCTCCTCCATTTGGATCAGCAAAAGATCCTGTAAATATGGCTGGATATGCTGCTTTAAACTTGATTGAAGGCGTTAGTGAGTCAATTCAATGGCATGAACTTGAAGCAAACCAAGAAGCCGGTGATTTATTACTGGACGTTCGTGAAGAAGATGAACTTGAAAAAAATGGTAGCTTAGAAGGATCAATAAATATTCCCTTAAATAGTTTAAGAGACCGATTATCAGAAGTACCTAAAGATAAATCAATTATTGTGAGCTGTCACAGTGGCTTACGTAGCTATATTGCTGAACGAATTTTAAAACAAAATGGATACAAGGTTAAAAATCTAGATGGAGCATTTGCTCTTTACTCAACAGTCAGACCAGAAAAAATCAGACTAGAAAAGGTGGAAAAATAATGTTTAATTCAATATCAATGCAAGAATTTGAACAAAAATGGAAAAGAGAGAAACTTCCGTTAGTAGATGTGCGAGAAATAGATGAATGGCAATCGGGTCATTTAGACGGGGCACTCCATATACCTTTAAATGATTTATTAGATGCCAAAGAAAAGTTAAATAAAAAACAAGAATACTACGTTATGTGTTATTCAGGAGCACGTTCTGCGATGGCTTGTCAGCAGTTAGCGAGAGAAGGATATAAAGTAACCAATGTAATGGGTGGTATATCAGCTTGGAGAGGAGAGACCGTATAGTGGAATATGATGTGAAAATTGTAAACCGTCTAAAACGATCAAATGGCCAATTTCAAGGTGTATTGAAGATGATAGAAGAGGGACAAGACTGCGCATCAATTGTGACTCAGTTATCAGCTGTACGTGCTAGTATCGATCGTGCTACAAGTTTGATCGTAGCAGGAAATTTAATAAAATGTGTACAAGAAAATATTGAAGAGGGTACTACTGGAGAAGAAAGCGTCCAACAAGCCATTAATTTGTTAATGAAAAGTAGATAAATAGAGGCAGATTCTTTCTAATAGAGTAGGTTTGTTTGAAAAGTTGATTTTAAATAGTTATTTAAAAGACACATTGCTATTCATGGAGGCTGCTGAAAAAGTCAGATAGAAATATCTGGCTTTTTTGCTATTCATCGAATAGGACAAGCAGTATAATGAAAGAAAAAATGGGGTGACGAGGATGTTACGTAAACAAGTATCACAAAATTCTAGTCC
>NZ_JAGGRF010000011.1:0-36066 GCF_018612935.1 Carnobacterium sp. ISL-102
TCCTTTATTATTTCATATAATTTTGTTATAATTCTATCCATAAGAAGGCCTCTTTCATCTATGTATTTGCCGCTCAGCATACATTTATGATAGAACGCCTTCTTTCTTTTTGCTAGTAAAAAATAAAATCATCTCGAGAACTATTTTACACATACGGATCAGTGGGTCAAATTAAGCAGGTCAGAGAATAAAATTGAAAATATAGAAGTCGGTTGCTTGTTGGTTTGGTATACTGTAAGTATGAAAGATAAAACACAAATAAAATTCATCCTAAAGTTTATCAAAAAGGGAAATGATATAAAAGTTAAACATGAGGGGAGAGCGCACGATGAATACTCAAATGCAATTGTATTCACTTGTAAAAAAGCTTTACCAAGCTAATCTTTGGGAAGATTATTGGGATAATGATATCATTGGTATACAATTGCCTGATCGTAAAGAACCAGTTTTTATTTCTATTTTAGGAAAAGCCGAACAAAACTTTGGGATTTTGATTTATCGTAATCTGGAAGAATTATCTTATTTTTTTGAAACAAGTAAGCGGGCTGAGGATCGCGAATTCAGCTCAGTGATGGAACTGCTCCAAACTCGGAAATGTATTTCTTTAGACTTTGAAGATCGTCAAGAAATTCCAAAAGAAGAATATGAAAAAATAAAAGCCAGCGGCATAACTTTTAGGGGAAAGAAAGCTTGGCCAGTGTTTACGGATTATAAACCAGGATATTATCCTTATATGATAGATGAAAATGATGTGCCTTTTCTGATAGCTATTTTTGAAAAGTTGGTCGAAACAGCAAATGATTTTCGGAATTCCCTGCAATTATATGAAAAAGAACAATCAACTTATAAAATGTTAATGCGCACGTATAAAAAAGATGGTTTATATGAAAATAGTTTTTATACGGTGCCTGAAGTAGTTTTAGAAGGATTATTAGATAATGAGATAGATCACGCTCCTATCAAACTGACAGAATTTGAAATGAGATGAGCAAATAATCAAAAAATGAAAAATACGATTTGGGAATTAGACATAGACTTTATTGGAGTACCAGTTGTTCCAGCGAATGGAGGACGTCCGATATTTCCTTGTTTATTAATTGTTGCAGATACTAAAGATGGTGAAATTATTTGTAGTGAATTCATTAAATTAAGGGATATTGAAAAAATTCAGCGAATCGTGATCCAGCTGATTTTGGCACAAAATGGCAGACCTCCTAAGATCGTCATCGATGCTGACCGTCATCTTAAAATTGCTGTTTATTTAGAAAAACTATTAACAGCTTTGGACATCGAATTGGTTCCGATCCAGAAACTGCCGCTATTATCTGTTGCTAAGCAAGATATGTTAGAATACTTTGAAGATTAATTTTAGTAAAAGCAAGCTATAAATGGAGGTAAAAAATGAAAACACTAGTGATTATATCTCATCCTGAGATGATGGAGTCAGGAAGTCAACAATATTTGCTGAGCTCTATTCCTGAGGGTAAGGACATAACTATCCATCACTTGGAATCTGTTTATCCTGATTTCAAGATAGATGTAGAAATGGAACAAGCATTGCTAAAGGAACATGAACGGATTATTTTTCAATTTCCTTTTTACTGGTATAGTGCTCCTGCATTATTAAAAAAATGGCAAGATGAGGTACTGACGGATGGCTTTGCATATGGTAAAAGAGGGAAAGTTCTAACTGGTAAGGAATTTGGATTAGTAATGAGCATCGGTGTAAAAGAAGAAGAATACCAACCTGGGGGACGTGAAGGATTCAGTATCGATGAGCTGACAAAACCTTTTCAAGCCATGGCTCTTAAGACAGGAATGGTATTTCTTAAAACGCTTCCTATCTTTCAATTTAGTTACTTGACAGAAGAGCAAAAAATGAATTTATTGATACGTTATCAACAGTATTTAACTCGTGAAAAAGAGGATAGTTTAAAAGCTCGAGAAAAGTGGTTTATTCAAGAATTGAAATCGACAGATACGAGCAAACTAAATGATGGAGACCAGTTTGTTCTAAACCAAGCAATTGAATTTATTGAAGAAAATCGTGATACGATCGATGAATTGAAAATCGTTTTAGATCAAATGGAGTAGAATGATCCAGAAGGTAGGGAATAAAATGGAACAAAAAGAGTGGTTGATTCAAGAATTGGAACGGTTGAGACAAACTAGCCGTGATTACAAACAAAAAGCATTGTTGATTGCAGTGAAAGATTTAATTGATGAACAAGCTGAACGGATCAGACAAATGGAAGGCGAATTGGATGGCACTTTATGGAGTCCACGCAATTGGAATGAGTAAAATAGAGTGAAACGATCATCAGAAAAAGGCAACCGTATCATGATAGGTTTAATTCAAAGTAGATTTGCTTTTTGAGTGTTAACTTTGGAGGGATCATTTCATAAATACGACTGCTTTTTTATTTCTTAGGAATTAAGGCATCGATTGTCGGATCAAAACAGGTATAATAGGAAAAAAAGAGGAGTAGTGGATATGAAAAGAGAAAGCGCAGCAGATTATGACATTAAAATGGAAAATGTCCGTTATTCTGCTCCTCAGCGGTATTATGGAACAAGAATTTTATTTGTAATCAGAGGATCGGCAACTATTTCATTTGGAGGACGCAATTATGAAATGGAAGAAAGTGATATTTTAGTTGTTAATCGAACAAATAATTATTCTGTAATGGGGAGTGAAGATAATTGCATTATTTCACTTAGTATTTCTAGTCAGTTTTTTGTGGCACATTATAAAGAATATTTTCATTATAATTTTGCCTGCTTTTCAAAAGAACTAGATACTGGCAGAGAAGGCGTGATTGCTCAATTAAGACATTTGGTAGCGGAGATCATGATCGCTGATTCAAGAAAAGAAGAAGGGAATTCATTAGAAATTCGCAGCAATTTATACCAGATCATGTTGATGATGACGCGCTTTTTTAAAAAGGAAGCGCCGCATTGGAAGGGTGTAGATACTAGCGACGAGCGAATTGCGCGAATCATTCAGTTGATCGAACAACGTTATGCAGAACCGTTGACCTTATCTGAGTTAGCAGAGTATGAAAATTTATCTTCTTCTTATTTATCTCGCTATTTCAAACAAATGACCGGTATGGGATTTTTGAATTATTTAAATCGGGTTCGGATAAAGCACAGTCTAGATGATTTATTGTATACATCAGATAATCTATTTCAAATAGCGATGAAAAATGGTTTCTCAACTGCTAAAAATTATACGGTTGTTTTTAAAACAGTTTATCAGCAAACTCCTGCTCAGTATCGAAAAGAACATCAACATGAACAATTAGAACAGCATGAAGCACTGATCAATAAAGTTGAAGCCAAAACAGTACTTGATTCTCCAACTATTTTAGATCGTTTAGCTAGTTATCTAGATGTAGGGATCGATCAGAGATACACTGTTGATGAGGATCATCTTGAAGAACGTAGGATCACCTTGAATAGTAATGAAGGGCAAGAATTAAAACGCGAAAAACATATCGTATTTATTGGGGAATTAAAAGAATTATTGAATGAAAATGTAAAAAAACAGTTGATTCTAGCTAAACAGCAATTGCGTGTGGATTTTGTAGGGATCCAAAAATTTTTTGAAGAAACAATACTGTCAACAGAACCTGAGTTAACAGAATTAGCGGTCAGCTTGCCTATATATACCAATACTGATATTGTTTTGCAGTTTTTAAAGGAACAGGGAATCTATTTATTCTTGAAGTTAGACTATAAGCAAATTAGTCAAAATGAAGATTTTTATATTAAGAAAGTCGATCAATTTATTCAGCATGCACTTCAAGTTTTTGGACGTGATTTTGTAGAAAAATGGCAAATCTTATTTTATAGTAAAGAAGGTAATTCAGTTACGTCAACTGAATTGGAGCGGATCTACTTAAAAGTCTGGCAAGTAATCAAACACAAGTCAAAAAAAATGAAAGTTGGAACTTTTTTTCCGTTTGATGAGAAACAAGAACAGCTGCCGGAAAATCAACAATGGCAAATTAAGCATGCCGATAAGATCGAATTTGTCGGTTATGAAACAGATCAAAACGAAGTAATCAATTTTGATGATATAAATGTAGAAGAATTTGCTAAGAGTCATCGCTATATTAGAGATAAAACCAAAAAAACCAAGCTATTTATGAGTCAGCATCAGATGGATAGACCGATGTTCCTTATCAACTGGAATATTTTAACCGGCAATACGCGTTATATAAACGGAACTTTCTTTAGAGGAGCCTTGATATTAAAAAAAATTCTGGAATTAGAAGGTGAAGTAGAAGGTATTGGATTTTGGATCAACAATGAAATTCATGAACGCATGCAAGATTGCTCAAATAACTTAGTGGATAGTTTGGATTTATTTCACTTTTTTAATGAAAAACACCCCACTTTTTATACCATGCGGTTTAAAGAACGGTTACGAGGAACTGTTGCAGCAAGAGGAACTGACTATATTATGACTGAAAATGAAGATGGTTATCAGCTTATTATCTTTAATGAGCGGCAATTCAGCCCACGTTATTCAATCGATGAATTATTTGTAAAAAATAGAAGTAAAGAATTGCACATTTATTTAACAGGAATAAAACCAGGTAATTACCAAATTCGCACATTGAAATTTGATCGTGATAATGGAGGATTATATCCTAAATGGTGGAATCTAAACAGCAAATACGGCATTGATCACGAATTGATGGATCATATCGTTCAATCTATTAGCCCATCGCTAGATATCAAAGATGAATATTTAAATGAAGAGTGGTCTTTTTACGCTTTATTAAATACGAATGCAATCCATCTTATTGAATTTCGTAAAGCAATCGATTAAGCAAACGAGTTTGCTTTACAAAGTTCAAACCTATGGCTATACTGTAATTTGATAGGGGGTAAACTATGAAAAAAGTATTGATTACTGGTATTAAAGGCTATCAAAAAGGCATTTCACCTTTATTCCAACCAAGTTGCCGCTATTATCCAACCTGCTCGCATTATGCCATTGAAGCTATTGAGAAACACGGTGCAATTAAAGGTACTGTGATGGGAACAGCTCGTATTTTAAGGTGTCATCCTTTTATTAAAGGAGGATACGACCCCGTTCCGAACAAGTTCACTTTAAGAAGGAATAGAGAAATTAAAACAGTAAAAAAATGACAACATAAGCTGATACATTTTTTGAGAGATCAGCTTATTTTTCTGTGTCTGATCGTTTCAAGTTGATAAAAGAGATGAAACGGTTTCTTTTTCTAAAAATTCATAAAAAAAGAGCAAACAACTTTGACAAACCTTTTAATATAGTGTAAATTGTCTTAGGGACGAAATATGAATAAATGATAAAGTGATATTGTTCGTGTTATTGATATTTGCGGAAAAAGTAACTAACAGCCTGAAAATTAGAGCTATGACAGAAAGAGGTTAAGGAAAAGATGAAAGTTTTTGACTATGAAGATGTCCAACTTATTCCTAATAAAAGTATCGTAAGAAGTAGAACTGAATGTGATACAACGATTGAATTTGGCGGAAGAAGATTTAATTTACCAGTCGTACCGGCTAATATGCAAACGGTTATTGATGAAACGTTAGCTATTTGGTTAGCTGAAAATGATTTCTTCTATGTTATGCACCGTTTTGATGAAGGAGACAGAATTCCTTTTATCCAACGAATGAGTGAAAAAGGATTATATTCTTCAATTAGTGTAGGTGTAAAAGATACAGAATATCTATTTATTGAAACATTAGCGAAAGAAAAGTTAGTACCAGAATACATCACGATCGATATTGCTCATGGGCATTCTGACTTAGTGATCAATATGATCCACTATATCAAGAAATATTTACCTGGAACATTTCTGATTGCCGGAAATGTTGGTACTCCTGAGGCAGTTCGTGAGTTAGAAAACGCTGGGGCAGATGCAACCAAAGTGGGTATTGGACCAGGAAAAGTATGCATCACAAAATTAAAAACAGGCTTTGGTACTGGAGGTTGGCAATTAGCTGCACTACGTATCTGTGCTAAAGCTGCAAGAAAACCATTGATTGCAGATGGTGGAGTACGCGATCATGGTGATATAGCTAAATCGATTCGTTTTGGAGCATCTATGGTTATGATGGGTTCTTTATTCTCAGGGCATGATCAATCTCCAGGAAAAATGATCGAAAAAGACGGAAAAAAGTATAAAGAGTATTTTGGTAGTGCTTCAGAATACCAAAAAGGCGAACATAAGAATGTTGAAGGCAAAAAAATTCTTGTAGAACACAAAGGTGATATTGCTGAGACATTATTGGAAATGAAACAAGATCTGCAATCTTCTATTTCATATGCTGGTGGAAAAGATGTAGAATCTCTTCGTAAAGTAGATTATGTGATCGTTAAAAATTCGATTTTTAATGGAGATCGTTAAAAAATAATCAATAAGTTGTACGAAAGTGACAAATAGTCGTTACGATCAATTGATGAAGCATTAAAAAGTCTTTAAAAACAAACGTAAAACTAAAAAAACTTCGAGTTCTCTAAAAAAGAGAACTCGAAGTTTTTTTGCATTTCTTTTCTATTAGTATAAAAACTGCCTGATGTAGTAAGCAGTCAATAGACGAGATACTGCTTTTTAAACTAATTTGATTAAGAAATATTTTTTCTTTCCTTTGCGAATGAGGATAAAGCGTTCATCAAAAGAGTTTTCAGGTTTAACGATGGCTTCAACATCGGTAACCTTTTCACCGTTCATTGATAAAGCCCCGTTTTTGATATCTTCACGAGCTTGACGTCTAGAAGGTTCTATACCAACTACATCAACTAACCATTCAACAATATTCCATTCTTCTTTTGGAGCTTCAAAAGTAGGCATATTCTTGAAGCCTTCTTCAATTTGATCAGCTGTTAACTCTTTTACATTACCAGAAAAAAGAGCCGCAGTGATCTTTTCAGCGTCCATCAAAGCTTGTTCTCCATGAACAAACAATGTCATTTCACGAGCCAATGTTTTTTGAGCTTCGCGTTTATGTGGCTCAGCTGCTATTTTTTCACCTAAAGCTTCAATTTCTTCTTTTGTTAAGAAAGTAAAGTACTTCAAGTATTTCACCACATCACGGTCATCCTGATTTAACCAAAATTGGTAAAATTCATAAGGAGTGGTTTTTTCTGGATCTAACCAAATAGCACCACCAGCAGTTTTTCCAAACTTAGTTCCGTCCGCTTTTAACATTAATGGAATGGTCAACCCATAGGCTTCAGCCTCAGGACCTTCTTGTTTACGGATGTATTCTAAACCAGCCGTAATATTTCCCCATTGGTCTGCACCGCCAATTTGTAATTGAACATCTTCATGTTGGTATAAGTGTAAGAAATCAATTGATTGCAAAATTTGATAAGTAAATTCAGTAAATGAAATACCAGTTTCCAAACGACTAGCGACAATGTCTTTAGACAACATCGTGTTGACGTTAAAACTTTTCCCGATATTGCGTAAGAAATCGAGTAAAGAGATTTCTTTTGTCCAATCCAAATTGTTTACCATACGAATAGATTCTTCGTTTTTACCTGCATCAAATAGTTTTTCCATTTGGTAAGTTAATTTATTGACATTATATTGAACTTGTTCGCTGGTCTGTAGAACGCGTTCTTCTGATTTTCCACTTGGATCGCCGATTGAACCAGTAGCACCACCAATAACGATGACTGGACGGTGACCAGCTAATTGAAATCTTTTCAAGATCATGAAAGGAATCAAATGACCAATATGCATGCTATCACCAGTTGGATCAACCCCACAGTATAATCCTACTTTTTTTTGGTTGATCAATTTTTTCAATCCTTCTTCATCTGTTTGTTGATTAATGGCATCACGCCATTCTAGTTCATCAATAATGTTCATTTTTCCAGCTCCTTATATACCTATTTTTTGCATAAAAAAGCCCGATAAAAAAGATTTATCTCTTTTTTATCGGGACGAAATTTTCCGTGTTACCACCCAAATTGCAGTCTGTTTTCAAAGCAAAACATAGCCGCCACTCATTTACTGTTAACGGGGTAATCCGCTTGAGGTTAATCAAGTTACTCCAGAGTGTATTTCACAAGTTGGTTTGTGCCCATTTCCATCATTCATAGGCTTTCTATTAAACAGGGACCAAATGCTACTAAGCTCTTTCATTGTAAGTTGTTTTGATATTGATTTTAGTATAGATGAAGCCAAGACAATTTGTCAATCTTGTTTTTGAATTTCCCTGTTTTCTAGACTTTTTCTTTATAAAGAAGTATCGAGCTGTTGATATTTTTTTTGAAAAATGATAGTATACCTAGTATAAAGCTAATTTAATTTTCTTTTCGGACTTCTTATTTAGAACCGAAAAGGCATTTAAATCTGAACAGGCGGTAAACCTTTGAGGTTTGTGCAGCCGGACCACCAGATGCGTGGTAGCAGAGTAGTGCAAAAAGGCACACCTGTGGGACAGTAACATTGTCCTACAAGTGTGCCTTTTTTTTGTACTTTTATATAAAGGAGGCAAGGTTTCAACAGGTTGTTTAATAAATGGTATTGGTGGACTAAACTATTATTTTTTAAAGGAGTAATGTTATCTGAAGGTTAAAAGGTTGAAGAATAAAGCTCTCAAACGGTACTATAAATCTATAAACAAATCCGTCATAGTAGAAGAATTTTCATATCATTTATTTAACTAATTTACCTACACTTAAAATGATAGATACTTTCAATAGCAGGTTAGAAAAATTGTTTTTTAGAAAGGAAAGATGAAAATGGTGAATTTTTTAGTCAAAACACGGGTAGGACAATTTTTGATCATAGGTATTTTCTTTACGATCATCGGATTTATATTGGATCCTTTTGGAGGTCTTTATAGCCAATTTTCATTTTACTTTGCCATTTTATTTTTAGGTTTCTTTGCCGCAAAAAAGGCTATAGTAGAAACGATCTACTCTCACTCACCCAATGTTGATTTACTGATGATTTTAGCGGCATTGGGAGCTTGCGTGATCAATTATGAGTCAGAGGGAGCGGTCTTATTATTGATTTTTGCCGGATCAGAAGCCCTAGAAGCTTATGCTACCAATAAATCAAATAGTGCTATTTCCGAACTAATGGCCCATGTCCCGTCCGTAGCCCAAGTATTAAAAGAGAATGGGGAAGTTGTTGAAGTAGCGACAGAGGTCTTACAAGTTGGGGATATTGTGGTCGTTTCAAAAGGAGCTCAAATACCCATTGATGGATATGCTGACCGAAAAACACAAATCAATGAAGCTGCCCTAACCGGTGAATCTTTGCCTGCTGAAAAGGAAGAAGGGGATGAAGTTTTTTCAGGAACCTTCAATGAAGGCAACTCGTTCCATCTTAAAGTGAATAAAACAAGCGATCAAACGGTCTTTTCGAATATTATTCGGATGGTAGAAGAAGCACAAAATAGGCCCTCAAAAATTTCGAAATTCATTGACCGGATTGAGTCAAGATACGTAATAGCCGTTCTAATTGCTGTACCGCTCTTCATAATGACGCTATACTATTTCAACGACCTTACTTTCCAAGAAGCCTTTTACCGGGGGATGGTTTTATTAACTGTTGCTAGTCCTTGTGCTTTGGTCGCTTCTGCTACACCAGCAACACTCAGTGCTATCAGTAATGGAGCAAAAAACGGCGTACTGGTAAAAGGTGGTGCAGCGATGGAAGCTTTGAATACGATGGATATTTTGTACAGCGATAAAACAGGTACGCTAACTTTTGGTGACTTTCAAGTTCTGGATCATGAAGTGCCGGAGGATATTATTAGTGAAGTGGTTTATATGGAACAACAATCTGATCACCCAATCGCAAACGCAATTGTTAAATCGTTTGAAAACGTAGATTTTGGAGGGGTCGACTTTTCAGAACCTGTTGAGGAAGTAGCTGGTTCTGGTGTTAGAAAAGGCGATATCAAAGTAGGAAAGCCGAGTGCTTTCGAAGGGTACCGCGATAAAAAGCATTATCTTAATAAAATAGCCGAGGGAAATACGACTATTTTTGTTGCAAAAGGCAATGAAATTGTGGGTTATTTATCGCTTTCCGACCAAATACGTCATGAAGCGGTAGAAGCCGTCTCTGGTTTCCAAAAAGAGGGTATTCAAGTTGTTTTATTGACCGGGGACAACGAAAAGGTAGCTTTGAAAGTTGCTAAAGAAGTGAAAGTCAACGATTATGTAGCAAACTGTTCGCCAGAAGATAAGATCAATTACATTTTAGAGAGTCAGAAAAATGACAAAGTAGTAGGGATGATTGGTGACGGAATAAATGATGCACCTGCATTGGCAAATGCTGATATTGGTATTGCCATGGGGAGTGGTTCGTCAGTGGCGATGGAGTCGGCTGATGTAGTGATCGTCAAAAATGATTTAGCTAAATTATTGTACAGTTACCAATTAAGCAGCAGATTAAACCGGATCATTAAGCAAAATGTTATCTTCTCAATAAGTATTATTGTGATGCTGATCTTTTTAAATCTTTTTGGCTACTTGGATCTGCCAATAGGTGTCGTCTTCCATGAAGGGTCAACAATTTTGGTTATTTTAAATGGATTACGGTTATTGCATCGAGATAAAAAAAGAGTATTACAAGATGAGCCAATAAAAACTAAATACAAAGATGAAAAAAAAGAATCATTTTAAGTTGATGAACGTCGGAAAAATTTGATTAGATTAATTTTCTTGTGGGATAATTGTCAAAAAAATAAAAAACCCCAAAAAGTTGGAACGATATGTTCAACTTTTTTGGGTTTTTTATTTTATTTATGATTCTTATTGTTCGTTTGGATCATTTTCTGCATCTTCATGAGTTGGATGAACGGTTCCCTCAACATGATCAGGTCCAGCATAAATGGTATATAATTTTAAAGGTTTAGTTCCTGTATTTTTGATGTTATGCCACATATCTGCTGGAACAAATACGGCTTCATCATCAGAAACAGACTGCTCGAAATCCAAGTTATCTTCAGTAGGACCCATTTGACATAGTCCTTGTCCTTCTTCAATACGGATAAATTGATCGATTCCATGATGAACTTCTAAGCCAATATCATCGTTCGGTGGAATAGACATTACCGTTGCTTGTAATTTTTCTCCCGTCCAGATCGTTGTACGATAATTATCGTTTTGAACGGTTGCATCTTCAATATTTACTATATAAGGTTTTTTACCATGATCTTTAAAATCGATTGTCATAAGCTCCACTCCTTCTATTGATAATGATTGTTTATTTGTATCAATTACAAACTAATCTTATCAAATTATTATCTGTAAAGCAAGGATTCTTACTCTTGTCTGATAATTTACTATACCTTCCAGTTCTTTAAAATAAATAGAGTAATTAAATCAGTAAGCTGACCATCCGCCGTCTGCAGTGAGTACCGTACCATTGACGAAGTTGGATTCAGCTGATGCTAGGAAAAGAGCAACTGCAGCAATATCTTCTGGTTGACCAAAACTTGGGCTTAAAGCCAGTCCGGGTTGAGTCTTTTCCATTCCAAATTGATTGATATCTCCCATCGATGCTGCAATATTTGTAGCTACTCCACCAGGAGCAATGGCATTGCAACGGATATTTTCTTTAGCATACATGAAAGCAGTGTTTTTGGTCAGACCTACAAGGGCATGTTTTGAAGTGGTGTAGGCAACACCCGCACGAGCGCCATAAAGTCCTCCCAAAGAAGCGATATTGATGATAATACCTGATTTCTGTTCTTTAAAAATAGGGATAGCTTTGCGGATAGAGCGCATAACGCCAAATACATTTATATCCATGACTTTTTGCCATTTTTCATCAGAGATATCTCCGATTGGTTCAAAACCATCCATGATTCCAGCATTGTTCACAAGAATATCTAAAGACCCAAATTTTTCAAGCGTAACATCGATCATCCAATCAGTATCTTCTTTTTTAGAGACATCCACTTTTAAGGCAACAGCTGAATTCTGGCGTAAACTATTCAATTCATCAGCAACTTTTTTTACGCCTTCTTCATTACAATCGGCTAAAATAATATTGGCCCCTTCTTTGGCAAATAAGCGAGCGATCGCCTCACCAATTCCTCCAGCAGACCCTGTAACGATAACTGATTTGTTCTCCAATTTCATATTAAGCCCTCCCATCTATACTCGTATTTTAGTCTCCTCGTAAAATAAAGTAAAATATCTTGTACTGGTAGACTCCTTTAGTTCTTGAAGTGAGGATTAAGGTCCAGATAGTATAAATAATGCTTTTATTAGTGATTTTCGGCAGTGGTTTGCGTGTTTTTAATATAAACAACTATTGTTTTGATCACAGCAAAAGCGGGAACACCGAAAATGATCCCAACAATTCCAAGCATTTTTCCTGCTACTAATAAAATGAAAATAATCGTTAATGGATGAATAGCTAATGATCTCCCAACAAATTTTGGTGTCAGTAAATTGACATCAAGTTGTTGAACAACTAGTACGATCAAGGTGACTAGTAAAGCTGCTGTTGGAGAAATAGTTAAGGCAACGATAAATGCTGGTACAGCACCAATAAAGGGGCCAATAAAAGGAATAAGATTAGTAAATCCATTAACAATTGCCAATAACAAGGTGTAAGGCAGCCCTATCAGTAGAAAACCAAAATAGATCAAGATAGCAACGACGATACTCGCTAAACCTTTCCCACTGATGTAGGCAGTAATGATAAGATTTGTCTGATGTAGTAATTCAAAGACATGTTTTTGATATTTATCGGGAAATAAACGGGTAGCAGCTAATTGTAATTTTTCACCGTCATGGAACATATAGAATAAGACAATTGGCACCGTGATCAAGACGATCGTTAAGTTGGCCACTCCTGCAATAATGGAACTAATGCTGGTTGTGAAACTAGATAAAATTGTTTTGGAAAAAGCGTCAAGTGAAAGGTTTAACCGATTTAAAGTTCCCTCCAGATCAACATTATCAAATATAGAGAATGATGCAATATGTTTTGTTTGAATCTCAATATCTGAAAGAATAGCGGGACTATTTTCAATTAAATCAGATAGCTGACCCATCAGGACGGGGAAAGTTTTAATAATAAACAGGATTGCTCCGCTAAGAAATAGAAACATAACTAAAATAATAGCGTAACTGCGTTTGATTTTTAATTTTTGCATCACTTTAATCAAGGGATTCAACAAGTAAAATAAAAATCCGGCACTTATAACTGGAATAAAAAGTGTCGAAAATAAAACAAGTACGGGCTGGAAAACAAAGCTGATCTTAGTTGCAATATAAATAATGAGAACCATTGCTAAGACCCACAGTGTCCATAGTAATAATTTTGACTGTTTAAGATAATTCATGAAAATAGTCTCCTTCTTAAGTTGGTTTATTTAATTTATTTATGCTGTTAGATTAAAGTGGAGTGAATCTAATAAAGAGTTAGAGGCAATCAAAAAAAGAAACGTAAGTGTTCATTAATAGTGCAAGTATGCGTTACTTTTGAATGCAACAACTGCTAGCTTTATAATAACATAGCTGCTAACGTAAACTGATAAAAGCTAGGTCGATTATTAACTATTTTTAAAAAACAAACTAGACAAATCGGTTTGACTAAATGTGACTTTAAGTAATAGTAGATAATCAAAAAAGAGTTTTAGACAGCTAGTGTCTAAAACTCTTTTGTTTATCCCCACTAGAAGAAGAGGGATATACAGACCACCCTATTTGAGACTATTTTTTCTGATACATGTGGGAAAATCAATTGGTATCTAATTGGTTTCGTTTTTACCTAATTGATAAATACCGTAATAACAAATAACCAACAGTACTATTCCTACAACAGCAAAAGGTAGTGCTTGAGTAGTTTGTAAATCATTCAGTGCCTTTGTATTCATCAAAATGGCGAATGGCGAAGCAATCACTAAACCTAATATTCCGCTATAAGTTACTGAACTATAATGTTCAAATAAAAATTCGATTGCTTTACTGATTAAAAAGATACCGATCAAAACACCCAAACTAAAGACCGACAGAAGAATAAAGTTAGGCAACAATGAATCCATATCACCTGTCCGTAAAGCAGTTATGAAGAGTGTTATAGTATTGATGATCAAATAGTAATAGCCTAAAACCATTAAGATCAACGACCCGCTTACCCCAGGAATTATCATCGTTGCGGATGCAATAATTCCTATGATGAATAACTTGATCAAACTTAAGGGATCTAATTGAATGGCGGTTAGAGCGGTTCCTGATTCCTGTAGTATAGGGAGTACGATAACAACTAACACAAACATAAGAGTAAAAGCAATAATGTGGCTAATCGAAATTGTCTGCTTTTGTTTCTCTAAACCCTTTTGAAAAGATTCCCATAAACCTGGAATACCACCCAAAATCAGGCCTATAAAAGCTAAGGCTGTTGGCAAAGTATATGAACTTAATAAGAATTCGATGGTATAGGTAAATGCAATAATACCAACGCCTGCCCCTACTAAGATAGGAGCTAATGTTTTTAAACTAGCTTTCCAATTTTTAAATAGATGACTAATTGAAGAGATCAAACGATCGTAAATATCCAAGGAGACTGCCATCGTTCCTCCGCTTACACCGGGAATGATATTAGCTATCCCTATAATAATACCTTTTAAAAAATCGATTAAATATGTCATGTTCATACTCCTTTTTCTTGGTCTGCATAAATCTAGCTTCACTAACTTTACCAAATATATTCCCTTTCGTACATGTTTATTCTAGTATTTGCTATTCAGTTTAACTTTTTACGAGCTAAACTTGTTTTATAGCAATTCTTTTATTTGAAATAAGTCTTTAGAATAAAAATTAATTTGGTTTTTTTTAATAGCATCTCTTATCCTGCTGAGCAATATATTTTGGAATAGTTGAAACCTCCTATACTATTGAAGGAGTTGCCAGGATGAGCTAAGAACCCTCTTTAACTTGTGAGTATAGAAATCTTCTAAGCGTTTCTCTATAATGATGAACATAAGAACAAAGATACTTTCTCTTTGGTGAATAAATAATTCGATAGATACTAGTTAAAGGTTTTAGAATGAAGAAGGAGTGGGGAAATAGTGAGATTAAGTGTATTAGATCAAGCACCGATAACAAGCGGGAATACAGCTGTAGATGCCTTAGCAAAAGCTGAAGAATTGGCTGTTTTAGCAGACGAATTAGGGTATACACGTATGTGGATGGCAGAACATCATGGGACAAATGGTTTTGCAAGTTCAGCTCCTGAAATCACTGCTGCGCATTTAGCGGCAAAAACGAAAAATATTCGGATCGGTACGGGTGGCGTCATGATGATGCACTATTCACCTTTGAAATTAGCAGAGGTCTTTAAGACGTTAAGTGCTTTTTCGCCAGGACGAATCGATTTTGGAGTAGGACGTGCTCCAGGTGGTGATAATAACTCTATTTATGCTTTATCAGAAGGCCGTCAACCTATGTTGGATAATATGTATGAAAAATTTGATACAGCTTTAAAATTAATTAATGATGAAGTGCCTAAAGAACGAATTTACACCCGAACGATTGCTACTCCTTCACACGTTCAATTGCCCGAAGCGTGGCTTCTTGGTTCGAGTGGCAGCAGTGCACGAAAAGCTGCTCAAATGGGAGTAGGCTATTCATTTGCTCAATTCTTTATGGGGGGGATGACTAAAGACATCTTGGATGAATATAAAGTTAATTTTCAGCCCTCTCCATTTATGGAAAAACCATATATTAATGTAGCTTATCTTGTTACAACAGCTGAAACGAGAGAAGAAGCTGAGTATGAGGCAAAGCCTCAAGATATCGCACGTCTATTGATGGGAAGAGGTCAGATGGGTCAATTGATGACACCTGAAGAAGCACAACACTACCCCTTGACCGAAATTGATAAATTAACAATAAAACAAGGGCGTGAACTGCATTTGGTAGGTACGCCAAAAGAAATTGCTGCGAAATTGATAGAAGATCAAGAGAAATATGGTTTTGATGAAGCTATGATTTGCAGCATTACTCATTCACAAGAAAAGCGATTAAACGTCTATCGTTTATTAGCAAAAGAACTGTTGAATAAATAAAAAAGAATTTAATGAATATTAAGTTAAAGGACACTTCCACCATTGAATAGTCACTGGTTGGAGGTGTTCTTTTTTGCGTTTATTAATAAAAAATGAGAATAAACGATAAAAATTCAATGGTATATAAATGAAGCAAATAAAGGGTTTTTGGTGTTTTTGTATAAAAACCGTGTAAGAAAACCTCACATTAAAAAGGCATATATTAATTGATTTCTCATAAACACGAATCTATAATATTGTTTTAAGCAAGAAAAAAGACCTTGCCTAATAAGTAATCTTACGTATTACTCATGAATGTTTTTGTAAAGGAGATGAGACAGAGTTGATCAAGCTACAGAATGTAAATAAATATTTTGGTGACCACCACGTGCTAAAAGACGTTAATTTAGAGGTGGCAGAAGGAGAAAAAGTCGTTATTATAGGGCCTTCTGGTTCTGGAAAAAGTACTACAGTCAGATGCATGAATTTTCTTGAGGAGCCTACAACAGGAGAAGTTTATATAGATGGCAATCAAATAACGGAAAAAAACAAATTAGAAATGGTACGAAATTCTTCTGCTATGGTCTTTCAACAGTTTAATCTATACCCACATATGACGGTGTTAGGAAACCTGACAATCGGACCTATAAAGTTACAGAATAAATCAAAAAAAGAAGCAGAGGAACTGGCTTATCACTATCTAGATATTGTAGGGTTGCGAGAAAAAGCCACAGCTTATCCCTCGACACTCTCTGGAGGCCAACAGCAAAGAGTTGCTATTGCCAGATCACTTTGTTCTGAAAAGAAAATTATTTTGTTTGATGAACCTACATCCGCTTTAGACCCAGAGACGGTTCAAGAAGTTTTGGACGTTATGATCAAACTATCTAGCATGAATATTACAATGGTCGTTGTCACCCACGAAATGGGTTTTGCTAAACAAGTAGCGGACCGTGTCATCTTTATGGACGACGGAATGATCCTAGAAGTTGGACCACCAGAGCATTTCTTTGAAAATCCTACTCATGAAAGAACAAAAGAATTTTTAAGTAAAATTTTAAGATGAAAAATTAGAGGTGTATTTAGGAGGAAAAACAAATGAAAAAAAGAAATCTATTAGCAACAGTTATTTTGTCTAGCGTATTATTCATAGGTGCTTGTTCGTCAGATGACGGTTCAACAACAGAAGCAGACACGACAAAAGGGTCGGATCAAGTAACAATTGCATCAATCAAAGAAGCAGGAGTTTTAAAAGTAGGGGTAAAAGAAGATGTTCCCAATTTTGGATTAAAGAATACGGATACCGGAGAGATAGAAGGTTTTGAAATTGATATTGCTAGAAAGTTAGCGGAAGATATTTTAGGTGATCCGGATGCGATTGAATTGACGCCTGTCACGGCCAAAACACGCGGTCCATTACTGGATAATGGTGAAGTTGATATGATCATTGCTACTTTTACAGTTACAGAAGAACGCAAAGAAACATATAATTTTACAGATGCGTACTATGAAGATGCCGTTGGTTTATTAGTTAAAAAAGATAAAAATTACGAAGGCTTAGAGGATATGGATGAAGCAAACGTTGGTGTAGCACAAAGTTCTACAACGTCAGAAGCCATTACATCAGAAGCTGAACAATACGATATCACAGTAGAATTTTCAGAATACGCTACTTATCCAGAAATTAAAGCGGCATTAGATTCAGGTCGTGTAGATGCATTTAGTGTGGACAGATCTATTTTGGCTGGTTATTTAGATGATTCAACTGAAATTTTGCCAGACCGTTTTGCAACGCAAGATTATGGAATTGCAACGAAGAAAACAAATAGTGAGTTAGCAAAGTATGCAAATGAGTTGATCACTACGTGGGGAGAAGATGATACTCTTGATGGATTGATTTCAAAGTGGGGATTGAGTGAATAATGAAAAGTACAAATCCATTTGCTATGTGGAGGTGGGAGGACCTTTTTCAAAATTTTGATAGTTTTAGTTCTGGATTTTTAAGAACACTCCAAGTAGCCATCTTAGCATTAGTCTTATCATTAGTCATTGGGATAGTTATTGGAATCTTATCAACTGCCCACAACTTGATCCTGCGTTCGATTGCACGAGTATATGTCGAAATTTTTCAAAATATCCCTCTAGTCATTCAAATATTTTTTATGTACAACGGATTAGCAATGGCTGGTTTGGTTTTAAGTGAGTTTACGATTGGGGTAGTGGGAGTAGGCCTGTATCATGGAGCCTACATTGGTGAAGTGGTGCGTGCGGGTATTTTAGCTGTTCCTAAAGGTCAGCAAGAAGCTGCGTATGCACAAGGGTTTAGTTACACTCAAACCATGCGCTACATCATATTGCCGCAAATGGTCAAAGGTATTTTGCCTCCGTTGACCAATCAAGCGGTCAGTTTAATAAAAAATACTTCTGTATTAGCTATCATCGCCGGAGCAGACTTAATGTATGCTGCAGACTCATATGCTTCATTTAGTTTAAACTATGGACCATCCTATGTGGTTGCAGGATTACTTTACTTCATTCTCTGCTTCCCACTGGCTACATTCTCAAGAAAATACGAAGAAAAATTAAAAAATAATGATTCCTTAGTTGTGGATATTCCGGAGGTGATGGAATGATGAACTCCATACAAATCGTTTTTACACGGCCTAACGTATTGTTCTTGTTAGATGGAATAAAGACCACTTTACTGATTTCTTTGTATGTAGTCATCCTTTCAATTGTCTTTGGAACACTCTTAGGATTGGTTAGAAATTATGAAAAGAAGTTTTTTGGGAAATTAGCTGGCTTTTACATCGAGTTGTTCCGCAATACGCCGTTGCTGTTATGGATGTTAGGTTGTGCTTTTCTGATTCCAGGTAGCACGATATTAGTGAAGGCTTCTGTAGCATTGTTTCTTTATACAGCAGCAGTAGTAGCAGAAATTGTGCGTGGTGGATTAAACTCGATACCTAAAGGACAATTTGAAGCCGCTCATTCTCAAGGGTTCTCGTTTTTTCAAACATTAGCGTATATTATTCTGCCGCAAACGTTCAAAAAAATCATTCCTTCTTTATTGTCACAAGTGATTACAACTATTAAAGACACATCATTTCTTGCTGGACTGGGAATTATGGAATTTACAAGAAGTGGTCAAGTGATTTTAGGGAAAGTAACGAAAACTTCTGAAGTGTTTTTGATTTATGGTTTCTTGGCGTTAATTTATTTTATTATTTGTTTTACACTATCTGTGTTAGTAAGAAGTTGGCATAAAAATAACTCTGAAAATGTCTAGTTTGTTCATGCGTTTTAGAAGATAGAAAAAGCGGACTCGTTAATAGTCCGCTTTTTTATTTGAGGAAAATTAAAAATCTTCCTCAAATAAATTTAATTCGGTTTGTTGTGGAGCAAGGTGGTCAAAAGTGAGCTGTAATTTTTTTTGTAATTGTTTAGCATTTTTAGCAGCATGTCCACCAGAGTTATTGTTGAAAATAACAGCGACTTCTTTTGAATCTTTTTCTAATTGATGAATAATTGATACAAACTCATCTAATTCAGCAGAACTATAATCATAAAGCGTTCTTTTTTTTCGCCAATTTGGTCCGCTTGCATCCAACCAGCCTTCATAGTTTCGCCCATGTAAGCGAAATAATGTTAACTCTGCATGCGTTCCTTTGGGGACTAAAGGAACACTATTCCCAGGAGTTTGAGGTTGATCAACAACTGTATGAATAAAGTTGTTTTTCGTTAAAAAGGCCAGGGTATTTTCTTTATTAGTATCACTGAACCAACTGGAATGACGGAACTCAATAGCTACAGGCAGCTCACACATAAACTGTCGTACTTTTCTTAAATACTGAACGTGTTCTGTCGTACAATCAAAATAAGGCGGAAACTGAAATAAAAAGGTTTTTATCCGATTGGCTGTGATCATAGGTTCAAAAGTAGCAATAAAATGATCGAACATCTGCTGCTCAGTCGGGAAAAATTTCACCCAGTTTTTGTGTAAAGTCATGGCTTGAAAAGCCTTTGGGATAAATTGAAAAGCAGCGGGTGTTTTTTCAATCCAGGATAAAATATTTTTAGCAGGTGGAATGGCATAAAAGCTAGTGTCCAATTCTACAAATGGAAAATGAGAACTATAATCTTCCAATCGTTTAGATGTTCGGATAGTCAGTAAATCATGATCAGACCAACCCGTTAGGCCAATAGAAATCATCAGAAAACCTTCTTTCTAGAGTCGTAAATAATTAGCCTTATTGTACCGCAACCGTTATTATGAAAGAAAGCAAAAGGATATTATAATAATTTCGCTGATTAAAACAGATAAAATAAATAACAATCGAAATGTTTCACGCGAAACATTTCGATTGTTATAATACTATTGTTAAAAAAGTGGGTATAGTTAAATGAAAACAAATCAGAGGAGCCCTGGAGATGTATAAACTTGTATTTTTTGATATTGATGGAACACTATTGACAGATAGGAAAAAGATGCCAGATTCTGCTAAAAAAGCCATTCAACATTTAAAATTAAAAGGCATTATACCGGTTATCGCAACTGGAAGAGCGCCTTTTAGAATTGATGAAATTTTAGCATCGCTAGATATTCAAACACATATTACTTTAAATGGGCAATACGTGGTGCATGAAGGAGAAGTTATTCATCAAAATCCGTTATCGGTAGAATCTGTTAAACGATTAGCACTAGCAGCGGAAGCCAATAAGCAACAAATAGCCTTTTGTGGGAGCGATGAGATACTTGGGAATTCAATAGTAACGTTTGGGCAAAAAGGATTGTTGAAAAAAATGATCCAACAAGTTCCCATAGCGCCTCCTAAAAAGGTGATGCAACTGGCTGCGCATTATGTTGGTTCATCCAAAAGAGTGAGGCCGATCTTGCCACATTATTATGAAAACCGCATCATTTATCAGTGCATTATCCACACAACAGAGAAATATGATGACTATTATAAAGAAGCTTTTCCAGATTGTCATTTCACAAGATGGAATCCTTATTCAGTAGACGTGATCTCAAAAGGGGTATCTAAAGCGGTAGGGATACAAAAGCTGATTGAGCATCTAGGGATCGATATGAGTGAAACAGTAGCGTTTGGAGATGGATTGAATGATATTGAAATGTTACAAGCTGTTGGTATGGGGATCGCTATGGAAAACGGGCGTGTAGAATTAAAAAAAATTGCAAATGCTATTACAGCCTCTCCAGAAAATGATGGCATTTTAAAAGGTCTGCAAAGTTTGGATTTATTGCCTTAGGAAGTCTGGAGGCTAACGAAAAAAACTTTGTTTAAGAAGTAAGAATTCATTCGGAATTTACTATTTTCAGTCATTTTCTATGGTATACTATTTCAGAAAGCTTTTGAGGAAAATCAATTTAAATAAAAAAGCACCCTACTCATTTGTTATCTAAACGTACCTTCTTTTCTAAAAGATGGTTAGAATAGAGTAGTTAAACCTACTAAGGAGGCACCTAAAGTGACTGAGAAAAAAACTTTTTATATTACAACACCTATTTACTATCCAAGTGGAAAATTGCACATTGGAAATGCCTATTCAACAATTGCGTGTGATGTTATGGCACGCTACAAAAGAATGCAAGACTTTGATGTTTTCTATTTGACAGGTAGCGATGAGCATGGCCAAAAAATTGAAAAAAAAGCGCAAGAATTGAATATTACACCACAAAAATATGTGGACCAAATGGCTGAAGGTATGCAAAAATTATGGAAACTGTTGGAAATCAGCAATGATAAATTTATCCGAACAACTGACCCAGTACATGAAAAAGTTGTAGCGGATATTTTCGAACGCTTTTTAGCGCAAGGGGATATTTATCTAGATGAATATGAAGGCTGGTATTCGGTTCCAGATGAAACATTTTATACTGAAACACAACTAGTCGACATTGAACGCGATGACCAAGGAAATATTGTTGGCGGCAAATCACCAGACAGTGGACATCCTGTAGAGTTGATCAAAGAAGAGTCTTATTTCTTTAGAATGAGTAAATACTCAGACCGTTTACTAACTTACTACAATGAACACCCAGATTTTATTCAGCCCGAATCACGTAAAAATGAAATGATCAATAATTTTATCAAACCAGGTTTGGAAGATTTAGCTGTTTCGCGTACAACGTTTACTTGGGGTGTTAAAGTACCAAGCAATCCTAAGCACGTTATTTACGTATGGATCGATGCATTAGCAAATTATATTACTGCATTAGGTTACGGTACCGATGATACGTCTTTATTTGATAAATTTTGGCCAGGAGATGTACACATGGTCGGAAAAGAAATCGTTCGTTTCCATACGATTTATTGGCCAATTATGCTTATGGCACTAGATTTACCATTGCCTAAAAAAATATTCGGTCACGGCTGGTTATTGATGAAAGACGGTAAGATGTCTAAATCAAAAGGAAATGTTGTCTACCCAGAAATGTTGGTAGAACAGTACGGATTAGATGCTTTGCGCTATTACTTGATGCGTGAAGTGACTTTTGGAAGCGACGGCGTGTTTACACCAGAAGATTTTGTTTCACGTGTGAATTATGATTTAGCTAATGATTTAGGAAATCTATTGAACCGTACGATCGCGATGATCAATAAGTATTTTGACGGAGAAGTTCCAAGTTATACTGGAAACGTTACGGATTTTGATGCGATTCTAAAGGAAACAGCCGAAAAAGTTTGTGTGGACTACCAAGAAGAAATGGAAAATATGCAATTTAGCAGTGCTTTAAGTCATATTTGGGTATTGATCTCACGTGCTAATAAATACATTGATGAAACGGCTCCATGGAAGTTAGCAAAAGAAGCAGATAAGAAAACTGAATTGGCGAGTGTCATGGTCCATCTAGCGGAAACGCTTCGTATTTCAGCTATTTTGTTGCAGCCTTTCCTAACTCATACACCTAAAGATATTTTTGCTCAATTAGGGGTCGAGGGAGAATCTGCTGGAAATTGGTCAACGGTCCAATTTGGCTCATTCCCTGAAAACACTAAAGTGATCAAAAAGGGTACACCTATTTTTCCGCGTTTAGATATTGATTTGGAAGTTGCTTACATTAAAGAGCAAATGGCAGGTGTTTCTGGTAATCAAGAGCAAGAAGTTAAATATGAAACAAAATGGGATCCTTCAGAAACTGTTTTAAGTTCAACAAAAGAAAAACAAATTAAATATGAAGATTTTGACAAAGTTGAATTGAAAGTTGCTGAAGTTATCGATTGTCAAAAAGTAGAAGGAGCAGATAAGCTCTTGAAATTCCGTTTGGATGCTGGGGATGAAGGTCATCGTCAGATCCTTTCTGGAGTGGCAGAGTGGTATCCGAATCCAGAAGCTTTGATCGGTAAAAAAGTTGTGATCGTTGCGAACTTAAAACCGCGTAAAATGCGTGGGGAAATCAGTCAAGGAATGATTTTATCAGCTGAAAAAGATGGCAAATTACAAATTGTTGAAGCACCAAGTGAGGCTCCAAACGGATCTGAAGTTGCTTAAAATCATATAAAACGAATACCCTGCTGGAAACTAATTTAGCAGGGTGTTTCTGTTAATGAAGAAAAAGAAAGGGTGGTACTATGTTATTTGATACGCATACGCATATTAATGCAGAAGAATTTGATAATGAGATTCCAGAAACCGTGCAACGTGCAATTGAAAATGACGTTACTAGAATGGCCGTTGTTGGATTTGATACTGAAACGATAAAAAAAACGTTAGCCTTAAGCAAAGAATATCCAGAAGTTTACAGTATTATTGGTTGGCATCCTACTGAAAGCTATTTGTACACTGAAGAAATTGAAGAAAAGTTATATCAGCAATTGCAATTACCAAAAGTTGTGGCAATGGGCGAAATGGGTTTAGACTATCATTGGGATACTTCTCCAAAAGATGTCCAAAAGGATGTTTTTCATAGACAGATCCAAATTGCAAAAGAGTTAAAGATGCCTATCAGTATTCATATGAGAGATTCTATTGAGGATACCTATGAGCTGATGAAGAAAGAACATGTTGAAGATATTGGCGGAATCATGCATAGCTTTAGCGGCGATGCATTATGGATGGAACGTTTTTTAGATTTGGGGATGCATATTTCTGTAAGTGGCGTCATCACTTTTAAGAATGCTCCTGAAGTGAGAGAAGTAGCTAAAACGGCTCCTTTTGATAAATTATTGATTGAAACGGATGCTCCTTACTTGGCACCAATGCCATTCAGAGGCAAACGGAATGAACCGGCATATGTCAAATATGTAGCCGAAGAAGTAGCTAAACAAAGAGGCATTAGTTATGAAGAAGTAGCTAAACAAACAATGCAAAATGCCAATCGTTTATTTAGGTTAGTTTAATGGAAAAAATAAAAGAAATTATTGTTGTTGAAGGACGCGATGATACAAGACGTATTTTGGAATCAGTTGAAGCAGATACGATTGAAACAAAAGGTTCGGCTATTGATGAAGAAACATTAAAGCTGATAGAAAAAGCTTACGAAACAAGAGGTGTTATTGTCTTTACAGATCCAGATTTTCCTGGTGAAAAAATCCGGAAAATCATTTCCCAAGCCGTTCCAGGAGTGAAACATGCTTTTTTAACAAAAGCTGAGACTAGAGCAAAGGGTAAAGGCAGTTTGGGTATTGAACATGCTTCGCCTGAAGCGATACGTGCAGCATTATCGAAATGCTACACCGAAACCATAGCTAAAGAGTCGCTCATCTCTAAAGAATTGTTAATGGATGCTGGTTTGATCATGGGACCAAATGCTCGAATGAGACGAACAAAATTGGGTGAGAAACTCAACATAGGTTACACTAATGGAAAGCAACTTCAAAAGAGATTGCAAATGTTTCAAATCTCGCCTGAAGAAGTTGTAACAGTGATGCAACAAATTTTGGAGGAAGAAAATGACAACGCATAAAGATATAGCAACCCCATCAAGAACCAAAGAAATAATGGAGAAATACGGTTTCTCAGTAAAGAAGAGCTTAGGGCAGAATTTTATTGTGGATCCTAATATTTTAAGTAATATTGTAGCAGCATCGGATATAGATAAGAATACAAACGTTATTGAAGTTGGACCCGGTATCGGAGCGTTGACCGAACATCTTGCAAGAGCAAGTAAGGAGGTTATTGCTTTTGAAATAGATAACCGTTTATTGCCAGTTTTAGCAGATACCCTTAGTCCTTATGATAATGTTTCTATTGTCCATAGCGACGTACTTAAGGTCAATTTACAACAAGCTTTACCTGAAATGATTGATTTAGATGAACCTTTAGTCGTGGTGGCAAATTTACCTTACTATATTACAACACCTATTATTATGCATTTCTTGGAGACACCTGTTCGAATCGATGGATTAACGATCATGATGCAAAAAGAAGTGGCTGAACGGATAACAGCTGCTCCAGGAAGCAAAGCCTATGGATCTTTATCGATAGCTATTCAATACCACATGAAAGCAGAAATTGCTTTCATTGTCCCTAAAACAGTCTTTATACCACAGCCAAATATTGATTCTGCCATCATTAAGCTAACCAGAAGAGCTACACCAAGTGTAACGGTCAAGAATGAAAAATCTTTTTTTGCGCTTGTTCGTTCGGCTTTTGTACAAAGACGTAAAACACTTTGGAATAATTTATTGATCAGATATGGCAAAGAGGATAGTACTAGAGAAAAACTTACCAAAGCCCTAGAAGTGGCAGGTATTGATCCAAAACGTCGTGGCGAAACACTGAGCTTGGAAGAATTTGCTCGTTTATCTGATGCAATTGATGAAATTGTATTAGAAAAAGATTAATTTTTTTTCGGAAATAAGCCTATGTATCAATGGTATCAAGAGATTAAAAAAAAGTTTATATGAGAGAATTATTATTTGTGCAAGCTGTTTTCTTATGGTATACTTGTAAAATTTCACATAGTATGGTATACTTACACTAGATGAGTGAGGTGAATCTGATGCCAAGTACATTAGCAGACATTAAAGAGAGCTTAGATGATCATTTAGGTAAAAAGATTATGTTGACCGCGCAAGCTGGTCGAAAGAAAAAAACCGAACGTAAAGGTATTTTAGCCGACACTTACCATTCAGTATTTGTGGTTGAGCTAGACCAAGAAGAAAATTCATTTGAACGTGTTTCATATAGTTACACAGATGTTTTAACTCAATCCGTAGAAATTGAATATATTGGTGAAGAAAATCGTCAATTAGCTTAAATCATAAAATTAAAATCAAATAGAACCAATTTTAACGAGCTATTGTAAGCTCGTTTTTTTTGTATAGACTCAAGTAAACAGTGAAATAATTTTTTGGAAAATTTTATTAGAATGAAAATTGTATTAACGGCTCCTCGTACATAAAGAGAAGAGGTCTGAGACATTTTTGTCTTGGACCTTTTTCTATTAGAAAAAAAGTATTTTGAATAGATTAAAAGCCTAAAATAGCTCCATTATGGCGAATGTTACTAATTAGAGGCTATTAATTTAAACTTTTTATACTATTTAAGTTAAATTATGCCTTTCTTGCTTTTCAAATCTTTTCTTTTAGGCTAGTATGTTTTACAGACAATAGAAAATATGCAGGAAAGGAGTGAAGTGTAAATGGAGATAATAGAAAAGGCCCCGGCAAAAATTAATTTAAGCTTGGATGTGTTGTATAAAAGAGCAGATGGTTACCATGAAATGGAGATGGTAATGACTTCAATTGACTTGGCAGATCGTATAGTGTTAAAAACAATTGAAGAGGATCGAATCGTTATTCAGTCAACGAATGGCTTTTTACCACTAGATCAAAGAAATCATGCGTACAAAGCAGCGAAACTTTTAAAAGAAACCTATCAGATCAAAAAAGGTGTCAATATAAGTATTGAAAAAAAAATTCCAATTGCTGCTGGTCTAGCCGGTGGCAGTAGTGATGCGGCTGCTACGTTAAGAGGACTTAATCGATTATGGCATTTGAACTTGAGCAATGATGAACTAGCTCTTCTAGGAGAACAAATTGGCTCGGATGTTCCCTACTGTATTTACGGTGGAACGGTCTATGCAACCGGGCGAGGAGAAAAAATCAAACAAATTGATACCTTGCCACAATGTTGGGTAGTGCTGGTTAAACCTAAAAAAGGGATTTCAACCTGGACCATTTTTGAGAATCTTTCGTTTGAACAACTAGTTCATCCCGAAACAAAAAAAATGTTAGCAGCTATTCAAGAAAAAAATTATATTCAAATGGCTAGCAGTACGGGTAATGCGTTAGAAACCGTATCTGCTATAAAACAACCAGATATTAAGCGTATCAAAAAAAAGATGCTCCAGTTTGGAGCGGATGCTGCTTTAATGAGTGGAAGCGGCCCTACAGTTTATGCTTTATGTGAAAAATACTCAAAAGCTCAAAGAGTGTATAATGGTCTAAAAGGATTTTGTAATGAAGTTTACTTAGTGCGCACACTAAAGTAGACCAAAGAAGGTCATGCAAGGTGGGGACGAGGCAAAATTTTCGTCCCCACCTTATATATTTAGGTAATTATTCTAGAATAGACTTTAAAAATCCGTTTCGAATTTAAATTTTTTCTTTACATAGTCTTTTTTTCTTGACGGACATAGCAGATAATGATAAGCTACATAATGGATTTTAAATAGTAATGGTTACGATTTAGATGAAAGCAGTAGTTAAATAAAAAAATTAAAGGAGGATAAAAGTCCAATGAATAGAAAAAAAAGAATTGGAGTTATATCTCTATTTTCTATCTTACTGATTGCAGCAGTAGGATGTGGGAATCAGGAAGATACTCAGCCAAAATCAAATACATTAAAAGTTGTTACAACTTTTTATCCAATGTATGATTTCACAAAAAATGTGGCTGGAGACAAAGCAGAAATAACAATGTTGTTAGAAGCAGGTACAGATACACATGGTTATGAACCAAGTGCGAAAGAAGTTACGGCAATTTCAGATGCCGATGTTTTTATATACAACAGTGAAGAAATGGAAGTTTGGGTCCCAAGCGTTTTAGACAGTATTGATACAGAAAATACGGTTGTTATAAATGCTAGCGAAGGGATCTCTTTATTGGAATCAACTGAAGATCCCGACGAGCATGAAGCAGAAGAACAGGATCATGAAGAAGCAGAAGAACAGGGTCATGAAGTAGATCCTCATATTTGGTTGGATCCTGTACTTGCTCAAGAAGAAGTTAGCAACATCAAAGAAGGCCTGATTGCTGCAGATCCAGAAAATAAAGACGTGTATGAAACAAATGCAATCGATTATAATGAAAAATTACAGGCCTTAGATCAAGAATTTGAAATGGCATTTAGTGGAGCGACAAAACGTACGTTTGTGACTCAACATGCGGCTTTTGCCTATTTAGCTGATAGATATAACTTAGAACAAGTTTCGATTGCTGGGATTTCAACCGAACAAGAGCCAAGTCCAGCTAAGTTGGCTGAGCTACAAGATTATGTAAAAGAGAACGATATAAACTATATCTATTATGCAGAAGCATCTTCTAGTCAAATTGCTGAAACATTGGCAAATGAAACGGGTACACAATTAGAAATATTAAATCCGGTTGAAGGTATTACGACAGAGGATCAAGAAAAAGGGATCGATTATATTCAAGTAATGAAAAATAATCTTGCGGCTCTTCAAAAAAGTATCAATTAAAGCAACAGTAATTGGAGTGAAAGCTCTTTTCGCTAGGTAAAAAGAAAGAAGGGATATCCATGCATTACGTTGAAGTAAATGATTTATCTTTTTATTATGATGAAGAACCAGTATTAGAAAATATTTCGTTTACGGTCGATCCTGGTGAGTTTGTTATGCTAACAGGAGAAAATGGAGCCGCAAAATCAACCCTATTGCGCAATATTTTAGGGCTGCTTAAACCAACTAAAGGAACAGCTAAAATTTCTGCTGTCAATAATAGAAATGAACCGTTGGCAATTGGCTACATTCCACAACAAGTAGCTTCTTTTAATGCGGGTTTTCCTAGTACAGTCTTGGAATTGGTTCGATCAGGCCGTTATCAAAGAGGGAAATGGTTTAAACGCTTAGATGCTGAAGATCATGAGCATGTTGAACGTGCATTGAAATCAGTAGGTATGTGGGATTTACGCCAAAAAAAAATTGGAGAACTTTCTGGAGGACAAAAGCAACGGATTTCATTAGCTCGTATTTTTGCAACAGATCCAGATTTGTTTGTTCTAGATGAACCTACTACCGGTATGGATCTAGAATCTAGAACCGATTTTTATGAATTGTTAAAGCACAACAGTGAGTTTCATGGCAAAGGCATTTTAATGGTAACGCATGATCATGAAGATATTAAAAACTATGCGGATAGGCACATTCGGCTTGTACGAAAGGAGGATTCCCCATGGAGATGTTTTTCTATGGATTCATGCAGCGAGCATTCCAAGCCGCATTCTTAATTGCGGTTATTGCTCCTATTTTAGGTCTCTTCTTAGTTCTTAGAAGGCAATCATTAATGGCAGATACTTTAGCCCATATTTCTTTAGCAGGAATTGCATTGGGGCTATTTTTAAATGTGAATCCAACTTTTATGACGTTGGTCGTAGTAATTATTGCGGCAGTGATCATAGAGTATTTAGGAAGTTTGTATAAATCTTATTCTGAAATTTCAATTGCTATCCTGATGTCTACTGGAATGTCCTTAGCGCTTGTCTTAATGAGTCTAAGCAGCGGTGGATCCACTACTACTATCCAACAGTATTTATTCGGGTCAATTGTGACGATCAGTCAACCACAACTTTACTTATTAGTGGCATTATTTATAATTGTAGTAGTATTATTTTTTGTCTTTCGCAGACCGATGTATGTGTTGACTTTTGATGAAGATACAGCTTTCACAGCTGGCTTGCCAGCACGATTGATGTCGATCCTCTTTAATGTGATTACAGGGGTCACAATTGCAGTAATCATGCCAATTGCAGGAGCCTTGCTTGTATCAGCTATTATGATTCTGCCAGCAGCTATTGCCATGCGGATAAGCAATAGTTTCAAATGGGTTATTTTTGTAGGAATCGTTGTCGGTATTACAGGTATGTTTACAGGACTGACAGTTTCATATGAATGGGGTACTCCACCAGGTGCAACGATAACCTTAATATTTATTGCCATTTTTGTGATTACAACAGTAACGATGAAAATAGTCCAACAAATGAGATATAAAAAAAGTCGATCATAATAAATAATCGAATATGAAAAAAGGATTGAGTTTTTGCTCAATCCTTTTTTCATTCAGTTAAAGTATAAATTAAATGAATACGAAGGTTCGTATTTTTTTTAATGAGAAACTGCTGATAAAAACGAACGTTTTTATCATATTATTTAAAAAGCTACCTTTTTACGTACGAAACGCGTATAATAATGTTTGATAGAAATAATGACCTGGCAAAATTAAAAAAATAAAACGATAGAAAAGGTGAAATAATGAAAATAAAAAGAAGTGAACGCTTGATTGACATCACGCGCTATATGTTAGAACGACCTCATATGTTAGTACCACTTACCTATTTTGCTAACCGTTATGATTCTGCTAAATCTTCTATTAGTGAAGATTTAAGTATCGTTAAAAAAACGTTTAGAGAAAGAGGTACCGGAACGCTAGAAACCGTTCCTGGAGCAGCAGGAGGAGTGCGTTATATACCTCAAATCGCAAAAGATGAAGCTGAAGAATTTGTGAAAGAAATGTGTGAACGTTTATCAGAATCAGATCGTTTATTACCAGGTGGATATGTCTATCTATCTGACTTGTTAGGACAACCAAGTGTGCTGCGCCAAGTAGGGAAAATTATTGCAACTAAATATTTAGAACAACCGATTGACGCTGTTATGACAGTAGCGACAAAAGGCGTACCAATTGCTCAAGCAGTATCAACGTATTTGAATGTGCCCTTTGTTATTGTCCGCCGGGATTCTAAAATAACAGAAGGATCAACGGTTAGTGTCAATTATGTTTCTGGATCCTCAGATCGTGTTGAAAAAATGGAGTTATCTAAAAGAAGTTTACGTCGTGGATCTCGAGTATTGATCGTAGATGATTTCATGAAAGGCGGAGGTACCGTTAATGGTATGAAGAGCTTGATCGAAGAATTTGAAGCAGAACTAGTTGGGATCACTGTTTTTGCAGAGTCTACGTTTAGTGGTAATAGAATGGTTGATGAATACACTTCTCTTTTATGTGTTGATGAAGTGAATGTCCGCGAGAAAACAATACATGTACAACCCGGAAATTATTTCAATAAAAGTTGATTTGTCAAATCAAGCTAAATCAAATAGCTTCATCCATGTGACTTGAAAAGCTTCTCAATAATAGTATCAGGTGTCCATCTTTATTGTTATAGATACTTACCAATTTTAGTGATTAAGGTATTCTGGCGTTAATAAACCTCTAACATCACTAGTTCATCCGTATTAATATGAGTGTATAACGAAAGATTTTTTCTCTTTTTTCAGCATAAGTTTATGTTTAAGGTATAAAAAAATAGGAAATCGTACTAGTATATTAAACTAGGATAAGCTGCAAATAGTTAGTTGGAATATAATCATGAAGGATATAGAATTAAAAATGATATAATAAGGATATAATCATTAACTTATTATGAATGGAGTGATTCTATGAGTAAATATGAAACACCGGATTATGATGTATTGATGAAAGAAGAGGAATTTGAGATAAGAAAATATGTTGATTTTTTTATCGTCGAATATGAAAATACAAATGATCCGGAAATTAGAAATGGATTTGGCTCGTTATTCAAGTATATATCTAGTGACAATAAAGAAAACGAAAAAATTTCAATGACGATACCGGTTATTCAAGAAGAAACTGAAGAAAAAAAGAAAATGGCATTTGTTGTTCCAGAAAAGTATAGTAACCAAATACCAGAGCCGAACAACCCAAATTTAAAAGTGAAAAAGTTCGATAAAGGTTTATTCGGATCAATACAGTATTCAGGTTTTTCTAATGAATCAAAAGAATTGAAAATGAAGAAAAGATTAGAAGCATGGATACTGGAAAAGGGTTATGAAAGGCAATCAAATTATATGTTAGCTTCTTACAACGCGCCGCTTGTGCCGCCTATGTTTAGAAGAAATGAAATATGGGCTAGAATTAGTAAAGTTTAAGTTAGAAAATGAGTTTATAATAACCGACTTATTAAAAAAGCTATGCTTGTTGAACTGCGTCTGTTCAAATGAAGAAGTTAATAAACAAAAATTATTATTTAGCACTAAATGTGATCATTGGTTAATCTAATAGGTTGATACAGGTCTGATAATGAAGTGTACGATATAAAACATGAACAGAATAAGATGAATATGAGGGATAAAATGAGAAATATTAAAATGACGATTGAATATGATGGCGGCAGATATTTAGGCTGGCAAAGACTTAGTGATTCAGATAAAACGATTCAAGGAAAAATAGAAAATGTTTTATCAGCAATGACAGGAGATAAAATTGAAATAATCGGATCCGGACGTACGGATGCAGGAGCTCATGCTAATGGGCAGGTAGCCAATTTTAAAACAATAGCTACCATGGAATTTCCAGCGATGTTAGACCATCTAAACCGTTATCTTCCACGTGATATTATCGTGAAGAAACTTGAGGAAGTACCAGAAAGATTCCATGCTAGGTATAATGCTAATGGAAAAAAATACAGCTACTATGTCTGGAATAATCCTATACCCTCTGTATTTGAGCGCAATTTCAGTTATGATTACCCTGGAGAACTTGATATTGCTAAAATGAACGAGGCTTGCAACAAACTTGTTGGAAAACATGACTTTATCGGTTTCTCTTCTCTAAAGAAATCAAAAAAATCGACAGTTAGGACTATCGATGAAATCAAGATCCAAAAAGAAGGCGATCTGTTACACTTTACGTTTACCGGAGAAGGATTCTTATACAAAATGATTAGAATCATTATGGGAACGATTATAGAAATTGGATTGGGTATGACGGAACCGGAGGCTATTGACGCCATCTTTAAGAGCGGGATCAGAAGTGATGCCGGTATGACTGTGCCTTCTCAAGGACTATTTTTAGATGAAGTTTATTACGATTGACAAGCTTGAATGATACCTTTAGATGTTTTCAGCCTAAAGTACGTTTGAATGGATCACGAATGACTTTTTAGTTATCTAATTTATTTTATGATCTGCTAAAAAAATAGTAAGGACATTAGTAATTAAGTTACTTTTGTCCTTATTTTATTTTCCCATTGATACCAGAGGAAAAAACAGAGGATCTATATTGTATCTTGAAAACTCACGGTGTATAAGCTATTATACAATAGGAGACTTAGTAGTAAAAAGCCTTTAATTAAATTAAAAAAATCAAGTAATTAAACATTTAAAAGTAACTAAATTAGATAGGGGTTTATGTAATGTTACAACGTTATGCAGTTATATTAGCAGCAGGACAAGGTTCAAGAATGAAATCTAAGTTATATAAAGTATTGCATCCAGTTGCAGGAAAACCTATGGTTGGTCATGTAGTTAGTCAAGTCGAAGCTGTAGGTGCAGATAAGATCGTAACGATTGTTGGAGTTGGTGCTGAAAAAGTAAAGGATTACCTTGGAACGCGTTCTGAATACGCGGTTCAGTTTGAACAGTTAGGGACAGGACATGCTGTTATTCAAGCTGAAGAACTTTTAAAAGATAAAGAAGGAACGACATTGGTTATTTGTGGGGATACGCCACTTTTAACAGCCGAAACATTAAGCCATTTATTTGATAATCATCAAGAACAAGGGGCAAAAGCAACTATTCTAACAGCACATGCTGAAAATCCTACTGGTTATGGTCGAGTGATTCGGAATGGATTAGGAAATGTTGAAAAAATAGTTGAACAAAAAGATGCTAGCTCAGAAGAATTACAAGTTCAAGAAATCAATACAGGAACGTATTGCTTCGACAATCAATTATTGTTTGAAGCACTTAAACAAGTTGGAAATGATAATGTTCAAGGCGAATATTATTTGCCAGATGTGATTGAAATATTAAAAAAACAAGAATACGTCGTTTCAGCTTATAAAATGGACTATGAGGAAGAAGCGTTGGGTGTTAATGACCGCATTGCTCTAGCCGAAGCAGCTAAATTAATGAGACGTCGAATCAATAAAAAACATATGCAAAATGGTGTTACCTTTGTTGATCCAGCTACAACTTATATTGACAGTGAGGTTGAAATTGGTTCAGATACAATTATTGAAGCTGGAGTGATCCTTAAAGGCAAGACCGTTATTGGAGAGGATTGCCTTATTGGGTCAAATTCCGAAATTTCAAATAGTGAAATTGGGAATCAAGTTCAAGTGAAAAGTTCTACTATTGTAGATTCTACGATGTCAGATAATAGCAATATTGGACCATATAGTCATCTACGACCAAATAGTACGATTGGAAATTCTGTTCACATCGGAAATTTTGTTGAAATCAAAAATGCAATCATTGCTAAAGATACTAAAGTAGGGCATTTAACTTATATTGGAGATGCTGATTTAGGGGAAAATATTAATGTCGGATGTGGCACTGTTTTTGTTAATTATGATGGGAAACATAAACACCGCACAACTATTGGCGATAATGTATTTATAGGGTGCAATGCTAACTTAGTTGCGCCAGTTAAAATTGAAACAAATGTTTACATTGCTGCAGGTTCCACTATTACTAAAGATGTATCTGCTGAGTCGCTTGCTATCGCAAGAGCTCGTCAAGAGAATAAACCGAATTACTTTGACAAGTTGCCACATTAAAAATTAACTATAAATTACTAAATTGCTTGATTTTCAGTGAAAAATTAACTATTATTGATGGGTATGAAGTAAACAAGTTGCAAATAAAAAAGTGGAGGTAACTATGTCAGAACAGTATTTTGATTCTAAGTTAAAGATTTTTGCGTTAAACTCAAATAGGCCATTAGCAGAAAAAATTGCTGAATCAGTAGGAGTAGAATTAGGGAAACTATCTGTGGATCAATTCAGCGATGGAGAAATTAGAATCAATATTGAAGAAAGCATTCGTGGATCACATGTCTATATTATTCAGTCAACATCAAGTCCCGTAAATGATAACATAATGGAATTATTGATTATGATTGACGCTTTAAAACGTGCAAGTGCATTAACAATTAATATTGTTATGCCGTATTATGGCTATGCAAGACAAGACCGTAAAGCTCGTTCTAGAGAACCTATTACTGCAAAACTCGTTGCTAATATGATTACTGCTGCTGGAGCGGACCGTATGCTGACTTTAGACTTACATGCTGCTCAAATTCAAGGGTTTTTCGATATGCCTGTCGACCATTTGGTAGGTGCTCCTCTTTTAGCAAATTATTTCTTAACGCAAGGAATTGTTACTGAAGGAGATGACGTAGTTGTTGTTTCACCAGATCACGGAGGAGTGACCCGTGCCCGTAAATTATCTGAATTCTTAAAATCATCAATTGCTATTATTGACAAACGTCGTCCTAAAGCAAATGTAGCCGAAGTTATGAATATTATTGGAAACGTAAAAGGAAAAAAATGTATTTTGATTGACGATATGATCGATACTGCAGGAACGATTACATTAGCCGCTCAAGCTCTTTCTGAAGCAGGAGCTACTGAGGTTTATGCATGCTGTACACATCCTGTCTTATCAGGTCCAGCTATCGATAGAATTCAAAATTCAGTAATCAAACAATTGATTGTTACAGATTCAATTTATCTTCCTGAAGATAAAAAAATCGACAAAATTGTTGAAGTAAGTATTAGTAATTTAATGGGTAATGCGATTACGCGTATCCATGAAAACAGATCAGTTAGTCCATTATTTGAAAAAAAATATACGGATGTAATAAAATAATTGAATTTATTTCATAATCTGATTTGTCAAATTAAGCTAGACAGAACATCTTCATTCATGTAACTCAAAAATACTTCCAATGGTGTTTGATAGTTCAATGACTTTCTTGGAATAGTATTTCTCTTATCTGCAATTTATGAAA
>NZ_JAGGRF010000012.1:0-42135 GCF_018612935.1 Carnobacterium sp. ISL-102
TAAATTAAAATGCGGCTTGTAATAAAAAATATGTAATAAAAAAGGAACATCGGACAATTTAAATTGTCCGATGTTCCTTTTTTCATTCGAATGCTTCTAGTTCTTTTAATTGAGAGTCGCGTTGTGTTTTACGCCATTCAATAAATCCACTTCCTAGACCTCTCAGTAAAACTTCACTCGTTCCAAGGTTAGTTGCTAAAGGTATTTCATAAACATCACATAATCTTAGCAGTGCCGAAATATCAGGTTCATGTGGTTGGGGTGTTAAAGGATCTCTCAAAAATATAACTAAATCTATTTTATTATCAGATACATAAGCTCCGATTTGTTGATCTCCTCCAAGCGGACCTGATTTAAAGCGATGAACATTTAAACCAGTTGCATCAATTATTCGTTGTCCTGTTGTTCCTGTAGCAAATATTTGATGTTCTTTAATGATTTCTTTATATGCTGTAGTCAATCTTACCATTTCATCTTTCTTCTTATCATGTGCAATAAAAGCAATATTCATATACATTGCATCCCCTTTCAAAAGCTGTTTAGTTAATAATAACATGTACTAGAAAAAAAGATACGTCTAGCTTACTGTGAACTCTACCTATTTTTAGAATCCCTCTCCCCTAAAAAAAATTTTACGTTACTCTAAATGTAGTTAAATCTTTAAGGAAACCGAGTGTTACAATGGATTTTTTTTATTTTACTTAATGCTCATTTATCCTTATATACTAAGCCTATTTGCTTGAAAACATTGCTACTTTTTGCTATAATTAATCATCACAAACAAGTGGTCGCTTGCTTTTTAAAATCGAATTTGATTCCATTAGGAGGAAAGTTATGAATTTTAAAACAAAAAAAACGGATTTTATCATAGACGAGTTTAACAGTCATCCAAAAAAAGGCTTGACCTCTAAAGAAGTTGAGCAGTATAAAGAACAATTTGGGCTTAACCAATTCGAAGAAGCAGAGTCTGTTTCTTTATTTTCAAAAGTTATTGACCAGTTGCAAGACGTTACTGTTATCATATTGATTTTTGCCGGAGTAATTTCAACCTACATTGCCATCACGGAACACCCCGATGATTTTTCAGAACCTATTGTGATTTTTTCTATCATTTTAATTAACGTCATCATCGCTATTCGTCAAGAAGGTAAAGCAGAAAAAGCTCTAGCTTCGCTGCAGAGTTTATCTGCCCCAAAAGCACGAGTGATACGCAATGGACAAGAAGAAGTTATCGACGCAATTGAGCTAGTGCCGGGAGATATTTTATTATTAGAATCCGGCAATAAAATTCCAGCAGATGCTCGCTTGCTTTCAAGCAGCAATCTGCAAGTAGAAGAATCGGCTTTGACCGGAGAAAGTATCCCTGTTGAAAAGAACGAAAATGCTGAAGTAGAAGAAAACAGTCCTATCGGAGATATATTCAACACTGTTTTTTCTGGAACCTTGGTTACTAAAGGTCGGGCAAAAGCTATTGTCGTTGCTACGGGGATGGATACCGAAATGGGTTCTGTTGCTGACTTATTAAACCGCACTAAAGAAGGAAAAACACCCTTACAATCTAGAATGGATCGCTTAGGAAAGCAAATAAGTATTTTAGCTCTAATCGCTGGAATCATTATTTTCACTTTAAGCTTCATGCAAGGTGAAGCTTTAATCACAAGTCTAATGACAGCTGTATCTCTCGCGGTTGCTGCAGTTCCTGAAACCTTGCCCGTTATTGTCACCATCACACTAGCTTACGGCGTCCAAAACATGGTCGAACGTAATGCCATTATACGAACGATCCCTTCTGTTGAAACACTTGGTAGTGCTTCTGTTATTGCTTCCGATAAGACCGGCACATTAACTCAAAATCAAATGACGATCCAAAAAATCTGGGCTTTTCCGCATGAGCCGATCGAAATCAACAATACGTTTAATGAGGATGAAAATTGGGTCCTTAAAATGATGAGCCTCGCTTCAAATGCTGCTATTGAGGACCGCGATGGCGAGGAGGTCAATAGCGGAGATCCGACTGAAACAGCGATCATCCGTTTATTGCAGAAAAAAGGGTTTCCAAAAAACGAATTAGACAATGCTTACCCTCGTATCCACGAGATCCCTTTTGATTCCAGTCGAAAGATGATGACGACTGTTCATGAACTAGATGAAGGCTACATTTCAATTACTAAAGGTGCTTTTGACCATTTACCGGTTGATTTTTCTGCTGCTGCGGATGAAGTGGGTCAAAAAGCTAAATCGACTCACGATTCATTTGCTCACGATGCTCTTCGCGTTATCGCTGTTGGATATAAAAAATACGCTCAACTTCCTGAAAATCTGTCTACTGAAGAATTAGAAAGCGGCATTACATTCGCTGGGATCGTTGGCATGATCGATCCTCCAAGAGAAGAAAGCCTCCAAGCTGTTAAAGAAGCCAAATCAGCTGGTATCAAAACGATTATGATTACTGGCGACCATGCTGCTACTGCTTCTGCTATTGCTGAAAAAATTGGGATTCTTGAGAAAGGCGATAAAACGATCACGGGTGTTGAAATGAGCGAAATTTCAGATGAGAAATTAACCGAAACCATCCGTGATTACTCTGTTTACGCACGTGTTTCTCCGGAAGATAAGATCCGAATCGTTAAAGCTTGGCAATCCCATGGTGAAGTCGTAGCTATGACCGGTGATGGTGTAAATGATGCACCAGCTTTAAAAGCAGCTGATGTTGGTACGGCTATGGGGATCGCGGGTACTGAAGTAGCTAAAAATGCTGCTGATATGGTTCTAACAGATGATAAATTTGATACGATCGTTCACGCTGTAGAAGAAGGCAGACGAGTTTATGAAAATATTAAAAAAACCGTTTATTTCTTATTATCTTGTAACATTTCAGAAATTTTCATCATGTTGATTGCTGTCATTTTAGGATGGGGATTGCCCCTTATAGCCATCCAATTGCTATTTATAAATGTTGTAGCAGATGGGATCCCTGGATTTGCATTAAGCAGGGAAAAAGCTGATCCGACCATTATGAAAAATCGTCCAACTGCTAAAGGTGAAAGTATTTTTGCAAATGGCGGCTATCTTAATATTACTATCGCCTCTTTGGCATTTATTATTACAACATTGATAGGATTTTATATTGGAGCATTTGTTGGCGTTGATTCTGCTATCCCTACAAGTCACGAAGTTGGTCAAACAATGGCTTTTATAATTCTTGGTTGGTCTTCTGTGCTGCATATTTTCAATGCACGAAGTAAAGAGTCGATTTTCAAGGTTGGGATCACGTCCAATCTTAATCTATTCTGGTTGGCACTGCTCTCCATTGTCTTGCTTACCTTGGTAGCCACTGTACCATTCTTAGCTGATATTTTTAACTTGGTTGATCTAAGTACTGTTCATTGGTTAATAGCTATTGGATTGGCATTTTCTATCCTTATAGTAGTTGAGCTTCAAAAGCTCATTATGCGTAAAATGAATAAAACCTTTTAAACAATTAATTAAGCAACTATATAGCTAAAAGGGTCCGGCACAAATGTCCAGGGCTTTTTTAGCTATACGAGTCTATTACAGATCAGAAAAAATTAGTTTTTCACCTCAGAAACTGTTAAACTGAAAGGAACCGAATGCCTGATTATTTCAATGGACTTGTCCATTGGATAAAATTACATTTTTAGAATTATCAAGAATAGAATGGATGAAAAAAATGACAACAACTTCTCGACAATTATTATCCTCTTGTAAACGGATCATTGTAAAAATTGGAACCAGTACAATCATGTACGCCAATGGCAGCATCAATTTACAACGTTTAGAAAAATTAACTTTTGTTTTATCTGATTTAAAGAACCAAGGAAAAGAAGTTATTTTAGTTTCTTCTGGAGCTGTAGGGGTCGGCATTTCTCGCCTGCAACTAACTGAACGACCAAAAACCATTCCTGAACAGCAAGCTGTAGCTTCAGTAGGGCAAACTGAATTAATGAATCTTTACAGTAAATTCTTTTTTGGCTATGGCCAGATCGTCGGTCAAGTCTTGATGACCCGTGATATAGTTGAATTCCCTGCTAGTCGACTAAATGCGATCAACACCTTTGAACAGTTACTTGTAAAAGGCATCATTCCTATCGTAAATGAAAATGATACTGTTGCCGTTGACGAACTCGATCATCTGACTAAATTCGGCGATAATGATCGCTTATCCGCTATCGTTGCAGAAATTACCGATGCTGATTTATTGATCATGCTATCAGATATCGATGGTTTTTATAATAAAAATCCAAATGATGAACCGGATGCCGTTCTTTTTAGCGAAATCCATACTATCACAGATGATTTATATGCTCTTGCTGGCGGAAAAGGATCAAGTTATGGAACTGGCGGCATGTCTACCAAACTGGTCGCTGCTGATCATATTTTAAAAAAATCCAGCCAAATGGTATTGGCTAATGGTGAAGATCCTACAATTATTTTTGATATTATTGCAGGCAAAGAAATTGGAACATTATTTTCTGCTAACTAAATTAGAAAGGGTGTCTTTATGGAAACCTTGATTCAATTAGGTGAACAAGCAAAGAAAGCAGCTCGCTCACTTGCAAAAGCTACAACATCTGAAAAAAATGAAGCCTTAAAATCAATGAGCCAAGCCTTGATCGATCATACAGAGACTATTCTCACCGCAAATAAATTAGATTTGACTGCCGCTAAAGAAAACGGGATATCAGAAAACATGATCGATCGTTTGATTTTAACGGAAGAGCGCATACAAGCCATGGCCAATGGGATCCTTGAAATAGCTGATTTACCAGATCCAATAGGAAAAGTTGATGGCATGTGGAAAAATGAAGCTGGTCTAACGATTGGCAAACAACGCGTTCCATTAGGCGTTATCGGGATCATTTATGAATCTCGCCCAAATGTGACTACTGATGCTGGATCTTTGTGCTTTAAAGCTGGCAATGCGGTTATTTTGCGTGGCGGTAAAGAAGCTATCCACTCAAACAAAGTATTAGTCCACGTCTTACAAGATGCGCTTAAAACAACCATGCTTCCTTCTACAGCGATTCAACTAGTTGAAGATATTACACGTGAAAGTTCAAAAGAGATGATGCGGTTAAATCGCTACTTGGATGTTTTGATTCCTCGCGGCGGTGCAAAGCTGATCCAAACAGTTATGGACACAGCTACAGTACCTGTGATTGAAACAGGTACTGGAAACTGCCATGTGTATATTGATAAAGATGCCCAATTGACAATGGCGTCCAATATCATTGTTAATGCTAAATGTTCTAGACCTTCCGTATGTAATGCTGCTGAAACGTTACTGATCCATGAAGATGTAGCAGAGACTTTCTTGCCTGCTATCGAAAAAGCATTGGCACCTTGGAATGTCGAGTTAAGAGCAGATGAAAAAGCCCTCTCTTACTTGCAAAAAGCAGTTCCAGCTAAGCAAGAAGATTGGGAAACAGAATTTCTAGATTTTATTTTAGCTGTTAAAGTAGTCTCTTCTTTAGATGAAGCAATTGAACATATTGATCGCTATAGTACGGGTCATTCTGAGGCGATCGTGACCGATGATTACGCTGCTGGTCTTAAATTTCATCGCGAGGTAGATTCTGCTGCTGTTTACATTAATGCTTCAACTCGTTTTACAGACGGTTTTGAATTTGGATTTGGTGCAGAAATCGGGATAAGCACTCAAAAATTACATGCCCGCGGCCCAATGGGTCTAAGTGAATTAACTTCATCAAAATACATTATTTTTGGAGAAGGTCAAATCCGTTAAAAAATCTTTTTATGTATAGTATAAACGCAATCAAAAATAGTGTGAATAAAACCTATTCTTACAGTAAATTCCAATCTCACTTTTCTATGCAAAAGTGAGATTGGAATTTTATTTATAGCTTTCATTTATTAAAACCTGTATTTGCTCCATACTAATTTAGGTTGCCTATTTTTTGTACAACGCAATCTGCTTCATGTAACATTCGTACTACATTTCATACTATTACATACATCTAGGATACAAATAAAAAGGATGAAGATAAATGACACAAATAAAACGAATTGCCGTGATTGGCGGAGGTATTGTAGGAGCTACTGCTGCATTTTACCTTAGCCAAAAAAATTATGAAGTTGCTATCTATGATGATGGTGTGGGACAAGCCACTTCTGCTGCGGCTGGAATTATTTGCCCTTGGTTATCTCAACGCCGCAATAAAGAATGGTATCAATTGGCCTCTAAGGGAGCGGCCTTTTACCCTCAATTGATGCGTGATTTAAATGAACCTCTTAATGATTCAGATATTTACCAGCAAGTAGGAACACTTGTCTTCAAAAAAAAACCGAGCTTACTAAAAAAATTAGAACAACTAGCTCTTAAACGTTTAGAAACTGCTCCAGAAATTGGAGAGATCTCACTTCTATCACCCAAAGAAATCAAAGCTAAATTCCCATTATACGGCTCAGAAGAATCGGCTTTATTTGCTTCTGGAGGCGCACGTGTCGATGGCTCTCTATTGACCAAAAAGCTGATCGATCAGGCTAAATCCAACGGAGCACATTATTATCCTGAGAAGATCACATTATCTCAAACCAATTCAACTGAGTATCTTATCAGCTCTGCCACTCAAGAAAGAACATATGATACAGTCGTTTTAGCAGTGGGCGCATGGTTACCTGAATTACTTGATCCACTCGATTTAGCTGTCGATATCCGCCCTCAAAAAGGACAGCTAGTCCAACTTCATTTACACGAAGATATGTCTCAATGGCCGGTTATTATGCCAGATGGTGAAAAAGATATTATTCCTTTTGCGAATGGAAAAATTGTCGTGGGAGCCACACATGAAAATGATGGCGGCTATGATTTAACAGCTACCAAAGAAAAATTAGACCTCATGTTAGAAGAAGCGATAGAACTTGCTCCCGGGTTAAAAAATGCGACCATCACTGGGATACGCGTTGGAACAAGAGCCTATACTTCTGACTTCGCTCCTTTTTTTGGAGCTGTTCCCGGTTACCCTAACCTTTTTACAGCCAGTGGTCTAGGTTCATCCGGATTGACTTCTGGACCTTTGATTGGTCACATGTTAAGCCAAATCATCTCAGGTGAATCTACTGACTTGCCACTCTCTAATTATCCTGTTGAACATTACATTAAAAAACGATAACAATTAAAAAGCAGGAACTGGACTATTGCCCAGTTCCTGCTTTTTAGCTTGCTTTAAATTTTAGAAATCTGTTCCGTTGAATACAGAATATTCACCAGTTAACGGATCCATTTTCTTCAACTCTTTTGTTGTTAAATCGTATTTGAACATACCTACCATATTAGAGATTCCCACTCCATCTACTTCGTGTGAATGGCGGATCTCAACAGTATAAGTCTGCTCATCTGTTTTAGTTGCATAAAATTGATTATCTTCTGCCGAAATACCAGAAATTGCAACTACTTGGTTCAATACTTCCGTCATTTCTTCTTCGGGTGTTGCTTTTGTTGTTTCTTTAAGTGTTTCTTCTACTGCAGCTTCTTTATCGCTTATCCACGTACTGATTTCATCATCTGGAACCGTTTTGATATCTTTACCTGTTGCTTCTGTGAATTCAGAACTTGCTAGATCTGACGTACGTTCTGTTTTATAAGTTGACTTTTCTATCACTGCGGTAGCTTCATCAGCTTTTGCTTCTTCAGCTTGAGCAAGAGTAATTTTTTCTTCCAAGCTTACAGCTTTTGTTTTGATTTCATTGTACTCTGATAAATCATTTTGAAGCAATAGTCCAATTGTACCGGCAGCTTCATCATATTTTCCAGCATCGTACTGAGCTAATCCATCTGTATAAACTTTATTGTACTTTTCTTGCAGCGAAACTTCTTCTGTTACTGATTCTTCTGCTTGCGAAGCGGTTGATTCAGAGGCAATTGACTCAGATACAGTTGATTCAGATACAACTGATTCAGACTGCGTTGCTTCAGTTGATGCACCTTCTTGTTCATCGTTTGTTCCACAAGCACTTAATACAACCATGCCTAAAGAGATGATCACTAGATAACTAAACTTTTTCTTCATTTCTTTTCCCCCTTATAAAACTTATTCGCTCCTTCATTATACCTTATTTTGTTCTTACTCCTCATTAATTTTCATAATTTCATCTTTTTTACCTTGATCCAATACTTAAAAAATTGCTCCGGATAATTTATGCATAAAGATAGACACTAAAAACACGCTTCTGGTATAGTTAAGTTTGGTCTAGATGATACTAATTAGAACTATTTGTAAGGAGGAGAAAAAAATGAAAAAATTTATGGATGAATTTAAAGAATTTGCCTTTCGTGGGAATGTTCTTGATTTAGCGGTGGGACTCGTTATTGGTTCTGCATTTACTGCCATTGTTACTGCACTTGTAAGTTATATTATTATGCCCCTTGTCGGTATCCTTTCTGGCGGAAAAGACATCAAAGGTTTATCTGTAGAAGTTGGTGGCGCTACTTTAGAATATGGTGCTTTCTTACAATCCGTTGTAGACTTCACGTTGATTGCACTTGTTGTCTTTATCTTTATTAAAATCATCAACAATGCTGCAAGTAAATTAAAAAAACCAGTAGACGTTATTGAAGAAATTGAAGTTCCAATTGCTGAACAATACCTTAAAGAGATTCGCGATTTATTAGCAGAAGATAAAGCAAACCGTAATAATTGATCATTGGATCCAATGCTTTAGCTTGCGTAATAGCACTACTAAAAAAGCATCTACCCTCTCTTTGGAAATCCTTTTCCGCGAAGAGGGTAGATGCTTTTAGTTGTTTTTTTATGTTAAAATTCATGAAAAGCTGCATAAACTTCTTGCTTCTTTAATCCTCTTAGTTTTGCTACTTCTTTAATGGCATCTTTACTAGTAAATTCCATTTCAGTGATCATCAAATCAACGTGTTCCTTTAACGACAAACTTTCCCAACTTGTATCTTTTTCTGCTAAAAGCGATCCGGCACTATTTCCTTCAACAATCAAACAAAATTCGCCTCTAATTTCATTCGTCATTGACCAGTCAATCGTTTCTTCAATCGTACCTCTTATAAATTCTTCGTACCTTTTCGTCAATTCGCGGCAACAAACGATGCGGCGATCCATTCCAAAAACGGTTGACATATTCTTCAATACTTCTTTTAAACGGTGCGGCGATTCATATAATATAATCGTTTCAGGTCGATGATTCAATTCTTCTAAAGCAACGAGTTGATCTTTTTTCTTACGTGGTAAAAAGCCGAAAAAATAAAAAGGTTGTGGGCTTATTCCAGACGCAATCAGTGCTGTTAGTCCGGCGTTCGCTCCCGGCAACGGAATAACTAGTATTCCAGCTTGGATACAAGCTACAACCAGCTCATGTCCAGGATCACTTATAGAGGGCATTCCTGCGTCACTCACTTGTGCAATTGTTATACCTGTTTCTAATTTTTCAATCAGTTGAATAATTCTTTCTTGTGTATTGTGTTCATGAAAACTGATTTGAGGTGTTTTTATTTCATAATGATTCAGTAATTTTTGAGTTGTACGTGTATCCTCAGAAGCAATCAAATCGACTTCTTTTAATAGTCTTACTCCTCTAAATGTCATATCCTCTAGATTTCCAATAGGCGTGGGAATAAGATATAAACTTCCACCCTGAGTGTGTTCAAAACTTTTTTGACTCTGCATTTTTTCCATCTTCCTTTGCTTCTATTTTTTGCATGTTTAACAAACAAGACTTCGTCGCTTGAATGGGAAACACTACTCCTTGATTTATTAAATAGTCTATTTTATTTTTCCTTGTTTGTTTCTTAAAAGCATATTCTGCTTTTGTAGCTTCACTTCTAGTTCCATAGCCCTCAGCATAAATCATTTTTACCGGTCTTCTCGTTTGTGGTTTTGTGTACTTAGCTCCAACACCTTGATTGTGTTCTAGCTCTCTTCTCGTAAGATTCGTCGTATATCCGCCGTAAAAGCTTTCATCCTGACAATACAAGACGTAAAAATAACTAACGGACTCCATACAGCATCTCACTCACTTCTGGTAAATAGTTATTATCCTCGCTGTACACAAAAAGTGGCGGTAAAACGCGGAATCCCGCATTTTTCCCATCTTTTATGCCTTCTATTAATAACGTATTAGCTTCTTTTCCTTCTTTAGGATAAACTAAACGCATTTTTTTAGGAGCAATCTGATACTTCTTCATTGTTTCCAAAATTTCGATCAGTCGATCTGGACGATGAACAAAATAAGCTTTTCCGTTCATTTTTAATAAGCTACTTGAGACCTTCATAACCTCATCTAGATTTGTATGCAATTCATGTCTGGCAATAGCCAAATGGGAATTAGGATTTTTGATGCTTTTTTCTCCTACGGCAAAGTACGGTGGGTTGCATGTTAACGTATCAACCGTATCTTTTTTGATCCACTTACTTGCATCACTTAAGTTTCCATGCACCATTGAAAGTTGGCCTTCTAAAGCATTGATTTGAATAGTTCTATTGGCCATATCAACTAATCTTTCTTGTAATTCAATTCCAATAATAGAGCTGCTTGTTTTCTGACTAAGCAACAAGCCGACAACTCCATTCCCTGCACATAAATCAACAATCTTTGTCCGATCGTGTTTAGCTGGTTGAGCAAAATCTGCTAATAATACTGCATCTAATGAAAACGAGAAAACGGATGGACTTTGGATAATGGATAAGTTATGACTGAGCAATTGATCCATACGTTCATCATCTTGTAACCATTGATTCACTGTTGACACTTCCTTCAATTATAATCATTTTTACTATACCATATGGAGATCTCCTTGAATATAAAATGGGTAAAATCCAATTGTTACTCGCTTTGATCCTCGATCTTCAAGATTATTTTCCCACAATTTTTATTGTCTTCCATATAGCGATGAGCTTTAGCTACGTCACGTAGTGAGAAAACACTATCTACAATAGGTTTGATCAGCTCTTTTTCAAAATAGGGCATGACCTTTTCAATAAATTCATTTGTTAATTGAGCCTTATAGTCATCACTTCTAGGCGTTAAAAGAGTCCCTTTTAACGTGATTCGTTTTTGCAGTAACTTGCCTAAGTTGATCTTTTCAACTACTGTTCCGCCTAACACGCCAATGAGGATCCAACGTCCATCTACTTTTAGACTAGTTAAATTTTTTTCCCAGTATGAAGCTCCGATGAAATCTAAGATCAAATCAACACCTTTTTGTGCTGTATAATCTAAAACGATTTGATCAAACGCTTCTTCTTTATAATTGATCAATTTATCTGCTCCTAGTGCTTTACATAATTCCAACTTTTCATTTGAGCCCGCCGTTACGATGACCTGTGCTTTAGTCATTTTTTTTGCTAATTGGATAGCCGCTGTTCCTACACCACTGGCTCCTGCATGAATCAAAACTGTTTCATCTGACTTTAACTCTCCCAACCAGTAAAGTGTTTGGTAGGCTGTCAGAAAAACTTCTGGAATTGCCGCTGCTGCTTCAAAACTCATGTTGTCCGGTATAAGTATGGCTCGATTCGACGGCATAGCTACATACTCTGCATATCCGCCGTGATTTACTAGCCCTGCAACGCGTGTCCCAGGAGCCAACCGGTTATCGGAACTGCTGCTATTTTCAACCACAACTCCCGCAACCTCGACTCCTAATATTGGATAAGGTTCAGCCAATTGTTTATTTTCACGTGTCATGATATCAGTTCGATTTATAGCACTTGCTTTAACGTGTACCAATAGATCTCCTTCTTTGATCTTAGGCATCGTGTGTTCTCGGATTTCCAACTGTTCAGAATTACCTGGTTTTTTGATTGATACAGCTCTCATTATTTTTATCGACTCCCTTTTATGGCTTATCTTCTACGATAACTATTCGATTTATACTTTTTCAAACAGACTGTTTAGTTTAAAAGACTATTTTCCAGCTAATATAATTATAAATAATAAAAAACTTGTAGCCATTTTCATTACGGTTACAAGTTTTTTTATTAAATTCATGTTTATCTTCTTTCGCCATAAATAACATCTAAACAAAAGGCACATGGCTCATCATTCACTCTTCTTGAACCATAGAACACATTGCACACATGAAATCCATCTTCATATAATTTTTCGAGATTTAAACGCGATTTACTCATTTCAGGTTCTACAACTTCTTCATCTGATCGTTGCTGCTTTTCAAGATCACTCAAACGGTCTCTCAAATGTTGATTTTCAATGCTAAGAGTAGCATTTTCTTCGACTAATGTTTCAACCTCTTTTTTAATTTTAGAAATTTGATGGAGAGTTGTATCAGTATCCAGTTCTATTTGAGTAAAACTATCATATAAAGTTTTTTTATCCATCTATTTTTCACCCACTCTTTGCTATGATCCTCGTTTTAGTCATTTTTTGACTTTTATTTCATTAATTGTAAAACAAGCTGTTCAAAAACACCTTGAGCATTGACATTACTCTCTAGTTTTTTACGACTAAGTAGAACAGTTTCGATAGCTTGTATTGTTACTATTCCTGTATGTTCTGTTTTAATGTGATCAAGTTCTTTTTGATAACGTGCATAAGCCAATACATCAACTGTGTGATAATGGATCATTAAGACATCTCGGTAGGCTAATAAAATTAAATCCAATAACCTTCTATGAGCATCACGATCTTTAAAATGAGGCATGATAGTCGTTTGTACATAAACGAAACTTTGACGATCTTTATTCGTGATCAGTGTAAACCATTTCCAAGCAATTGTTTTTGCCTCTTGAAACCATTCATTTTCATTCATTTCAAGTGCTTCTTCTACACTATTAGTCAATTGTACCAATAAAGAAGCCTGATTAATAGATAGTCCTTTAGTTTCAAGCTCTAACATTAATTTTTTTTTGGTTAACGCCTGAAAATGAACCAGCTGACACCTGGATAAAATCGTTGGAAGGATCCGTTGTTTAGCTGTAGTCAATAAAAATGCTACTGCGCTTCCTTCAGGTTCTTCTAAAAACTTCAACAAACTGTTTGCAGCACCGGTCGTCATCTTTTCAACATCTTCAATTATAAAGATTTTTTGCTGACTTTCTACACCACTTTTTGAAAATTCTGCTTTTAAGTTACGAACTTGCTCCACTTTTATAGATAAGCCATCTGGAATGATCTCAATTACATCCGGATGTTGATGTTCAAACACTCGGCGACAATTTTGGCACTTTTCGCAAGGAATCTTTTCTGTTCCTTCTTGGCAAAGCAAACTAGCTGCTAACCATAAACTCAGTTCTTTTTTACCCGTTCCTGAAACGCCTTCAAAAAGATAAGCATGAGCTAACTGTTTTTGCTGCACTGTTTTTTTAAATTGTTTGAACAATATAGGCTGTAGCCAATTTAATTTTTCTTCGATAGTTATCACGACCCGATTTTAAAATTGTTGAAACTGATCAACAGGTAATACAAATACAGTAGCTCCACCAACTTGAACTTCTACTGGGTAAGGCATAGATGTTTCCATTGAAATGTCTAAGCTGACCGGAGGAGTCATAAATTGTTCTCTTGATTGACAATTTCTACGAATAAGATCTAATACTTCATCAATACGTTCTTCTTCGATTCCGATAATAAATGTAGTATTTCCAGCTTTTAAAAAGCCCCCTGTTGTTGAAAGCTTTGTTGCTCGTATACCTGCATCTACAAATTCATTCGATAGACGTCCGCCGTCTTTATCTTGAACTATAGCTAATATTAATTTCATTGAAAATCAACTCCTCATATTTTTATCCCGTTACTTTTTTTATGATGGTCTGATAACACTCTTCAACAACTTTTTCTAATTCTTGGCTTGCATCGATTTGAACGACCCTCTCAGATTGTTCTTTTGCAATGTCTAGATAGGCGGATCGAACTTTTTCATGAAACTCTAGTGTCTCCTGATCCAAACGGTCAAATTGACGATTTTCTTTATTCTGATTGATTCGTTCCAAACCTAAATGTGCCTCGATATCTAAATAGAGTGTTAAGTCAGGAGAAAGATTTTCTGTTGCGAATTGATTGATTTTAGCTACTTCAGAAACACCAATACCACGAGCTACACCTTGATAAGCCAGTGAACTATCCACAAAGCGATCACATATAACTACTTTTCCTGCTTCTAGGGCTGGAATGATTTTTTCTATCAAATGCTGCCTTCTCCCGGCTGCATACAATAATGCTTCTGTACGTATATCCATTTCAGTATTTTCTGGATTTAAAATAAGTTCACGAATTTCTTCGGCGATCCGACTGCCTCCAGGTTCTCTTGTCGCAACAATTTCTTGTTGAACTGTTTTGACTAGCATTGGAATAAGTTCTTTTATAACGCTAGTTTTACCTGCACCATCTGGACCTTCAATTGTAATAAATATTCCTTTCACTATTCTAAGCTCCTAACTTCTTAATCTAGCTTTATAGCTACTCTCATTATACTGTATCTATGTCTGACAGTCTAATAGCTTTTATTTATTGCTCACGATAGCATCAATCATTTTCAGAAAAAACAGCAAGATTTATTTCGTTTCCAAGTCCAACAACTCTCATTGACTGACTTAAGTAATACTCCAATTGCTTGATCTGTTCAATCGTTAGTCTTTCTCCTTTTAACACAAATGGGATCCCTGGTGGGTAGGGTGTTATATTCTGTGCTGCAATTCTTCCTTCTGCTTCTTCCAAGCGAATTCGTTCAATCGTGCGCTTTTTTTGACTGTCATAGTCTAAATCTAGTTCTGTATAAGGGTCAATCGACACCGTCTTTTTTTTATTTTTGATCCACTCTTTTTCTTCCTGCTGCAGTAATTGTATAGAAAATGGTTTGCCAACGTCTGTTCCTTGTTTTAGAAGAGGAAACGTCAGCAGCACTGTAGCATGATCTATCTTTTCGCCAAAAATACCTTGCTTTTCTAATTGAGCAGCTAACACTTCACCACTATGATCTGCCCAAGATACTCTCGCTTTTAAAGGATCGCTGCTTTGCAAGAATTCTATACCAGCATGTTCAAATTGTTTTTTCCATAGGTCCCGGTATTCCAAAGTAGTTTTCAAGTCTTTTTCATTAAAAAAAGCTAATAAATAACGAGCGTACTCTAACGAGAGCATCAATGGATAAGATGGACTGCTAGATTGGAAGATGTGCAAATAATGTTCAACCTTATTTTCCAAAGAAAGTGACGCTTGCTTTCCGATATGCAGATACGCTGTTTGTGTAAAAGAAGGCAGCATCTTATGTGCAGACTGCACGACCACATCTGCTCCTAAATCTAACGCTGAAGCAGGAAAAGGATCTCCTAATGTAAAGTGCGGTCCATGTGCTTCATCTACTAACACTAGACACTCGCTTTTTCTAGCATGGTCTATCAATTCTTTGAGTGGATAAACCATTCCATCATACGTAGGATACGTTACGATCAACGCCTTAACAGATGGATAATTCCCAAAAGCTTCTTTTAACCTTTCCAACGTAATTCCCAAAGGTGCTTCATCTAATTCAGTCAGTTCAGGTGTTAAAAAAATCGGTCGCAGTTCCGCTAACTCTAATGCATGGATAACGGATTGATGGCAACTTCGATCAACAAATACTTGATCGCCTTTATTCGTTGCACCCATGACCATCGCTAAATTACCCACCGTTGAGCCATTTATTAAATAGTAACTCTTTTTACTGCCATATAATCCACTCAACAAGTCTTGACTTTCTTTTATAGCGCCAACTGGTTCATGTAAATAATCCAGTCCTGAAACTTCTGTTTGGTCAAAAGGAAGCATAGAGTGAAAAGAGTCTAATGATTCATCCCAGTTTATGCCATTTTTATGTCCTGGAACATGAAAAGAGACCTTTTCCTTCTTTTCATGTTGCTTTAATGCATCAAATAGAGGGCGACGATGCTGTTCTGTACTATTTTTTTCATTCATCCTCGCTCCTCCTCGCTTTTTGATCACTTAAATGATCCTAAAGTTGACGTGTCACCTTTAATGTGCCGTTTTTTAGCTTCTTTAAACAAATAAAAATACTTTGCTTCTGCTAATTTTGTTTGAGCAAATAACAGACTGTCTTTTTCAATGACCGAATATTCGATTCTTTTTGCGTATTCCCATTTTTCTTTTGTCTCTGTCATTAATTTTAGCAAGGCTGCATCATACTCTCTTCGTAATGCATATTTTTTCTTGAACAGCATTTTTCCAGCCTCCTTCTTGATTTTTGGCTAAAGTTCTCTGCGCCCTTCAACTGCTTTTAGCAATGTGATCTCATCCGCATACTCAATATCGCTTCCAACTGAAAGTCCATGAGCCAAGCGTGTTACCTTAATTCCTGCTGGCTTGATCAGTCTCGATAAATACATCGCTGTTGCTTCGCCCTCAGCATTGGCATTTGTTGCAATGATCACTTCATTGATTTCATCTGACTGCAATCGTTTGATCAAACTCGGTATATTGATATCTTCTGGGCCCGTTCCCTCTATTGGAGAAAGAACACCCTGTAATACATGATACAACCCATGATATTCACGCATTTTTTCTAAAGCCATGACATCTTTTGGATCTTCTACAACTAAAACAATGCTTCTATCACGTGATTTATCTTGGCATATTTGACAAGGATCATCTTCTGTAATCTGGCCGCAAATGGAACAATAATGCAGGTCTCTTTTTGCACTGATCAACGATTTAGCAAAGTCCGTTACGTCCTCTTCGCGCATGTCGATCGTAAAAAAAGCTAAGCGAGCTGCTGTTTTCGCCCCAATTCCGGGTAATTTCATGTAGCTGTCCATTAATTTTGATATCGGTTCTGGATATTGCATAGCCATTTCCCTTCTCATCCTTTTTATGCAGGAATTATAAGATTCAAAAAACGGGACCCGCAAGGAATCCCATTTTTAATCATTATCTGCTTATTTGTGGTTTACATACCTGGAATGCCTTTAGCGTATTTCCCCATAACGGCTTGTGTTTCAACTTCTACTTTTTCTAAAGCATTATTTGTTGCCATAATGATTAAATCTTGCAACATTTCAATATCATCCGGATCGACTGCTTCTGGTTTGATAGCGATATCTTTCATTTTCTTTTCTCCAGTCAACGTTACAGTGACCAAATCTCCATTAGTTGTTCCAAAAAATTCTTTAACATTTAGATCCTCTTGAGATTTCGCCATTTCTTTTTGCATTTGTTGCATCTGTTTCATCATGCCTTGCATATTTCCCATTCCACGCATCGTTTACTCTTCCTTTCAATTGGTTGATTTTTAATCATTTTTTACTTCGACGTTTTTTTCTCCAAACAACTCCATAGCTTCTATCACAATGGTTTCATCTTCATCTGGTTCAGGTAACGCCGTTTCTAAACTAGCTAAATTTTCTTGTTCAAAATCAGAGACAACTTGGGTCTCACCCTTAACAACAGCTGGAGAAGTGCTTTTTTCTACTGAAGGTTTCTTCAACAACTCTTTATTAAGTTTCAAAAATTGTTCTCGAATAATTGGCCATTGTTCTGCTGGAACACAGATCATTTTTGGTGAATACCCCACTAAACGTTGTAGATTTTCGCTGATGGCTTCAAGCAATTCATTATCATTTGTAGCTTTTTGACACAAAATATCATATTCAAATGAGACGATCAATCCATTAGGACTTGCCGCAACTGGTGTTGAAGCTTTCATGATCGCTCGCTGAGTTACTGACAGCATACTCAATAAATCAGGCCAAATATCGATCAACTGAGCTAAATTTTCTTTTGTTGCTTCACTTAATAACTTGTGGATCATCGTCGTATTTATTTTAAATTGGGTATTTCCTGGTTTAGAGACCACTTTAGGTGTTTTCTTAGGTGGCTGAGGCGTTCCGCCATTCTTAGCAAGTTTTTGCAGCTGCTTTTTCATTTCTAGGAGCTCTTTCTCCATATCCGTGAGCTTTTGCTGCTCAACTTGGGTATTTCCGTTCACTCTCGACTCTTCAACTGCTGTACTGCCTACCAACGCAGCAACAGCTAATTGAGTCAATTTTACCGTTGCAACTTCTAAATACACTTCCGCATGATTTGTAAATCGCATCTCTTGTTGAGTATCATTTAGGATCCCGATGACTTCATACAATTGTTGGGCTGTAATCGTTTGACTGAGTGTTTTAAATCCCTCGTCAACATTAGCGCCTTCCAGTAAATCAGTCATCTGGGGAGCTTGCTGATAAACCAACAAATCTCGACTGAACAGAATCAAATCTTCTACAAAACGGCTGGCATCTTTTCCTTCTGACAAGATACTTTGCAAAAGGGATAAACCTTTTTCAGTATTGGATTGAATAATAGCATCAAAATAGTCTAAAACTAATTCTTGTGTCAAACTACCAGTAACACTCATTGCATTTTCAACAGTTACTGAATCATCTCCATATGAGATTGCTTGATCTAATATACTTAAGGCATCCCGCATACCACCCTCAGCAGCTCTGGCAATAACCGTTAAAGCCTCTTCCTGATAGGTTATTTTTTCTTGATTTAAAATATATGTCATCCGCTCACAACTATCACGAACGCTGATTCGTTTAAAATCAAACCGTTGTGTTCTAGAAATAATGGTCAAAGGGATTTTATGCGGCTCTGTTGTAGCTAAAATAAAAACGACATTTTTTGGGGGCTCTTCTAACGTCTTCAGTAAGGCATTGAAAGCTCCAGTTGTTAACATGTGGACTTCATCAATGATGTAAATTTTATATTCAGCACTAGTCGGTGCATACTTTGCTTTATCCCGAATATCCCGAATTTCTTCTACTCCATTATTACTGGCCGCATCAATTTCAATCACGTCATTTAATTGACCTTGAGTAATAGAACGACACGTTTCACACTCATTACATGGTTCCCCATCTTTTAAATTGGGACAATTAATGGCTTTAGCAAAAATTTTAGCTGCACTCGTTTTTCCTGTTCCACGAGGCCCAGTGAATAGGTATGCATGGCTTGTTTTCCCTTGCGCCAAGGCATTTATTAACGTTTGTGTGATGGCTTTTTGACCCGCGATATCTTGAAATCGTTGGGGACGCCATACTCGATAAAGTGCTTGATAACTCATGCATTTCTCCCTTTCTTGAACCGTTCATAATTACTCTCTATTATACGTTATTTGAGGCAGAATTTAAACAGCTAGTCAAAGACTCTTTACAGTTTCAGCTATATAATTATACTGAAGAATAAAATAAAAAAAGAAACCGCTGATTTTCCAATCAGCAGTTTCTTTTTTTTATTCTATGTACGAACGGCACATGACGGAACATCCTTAGTGCTGCTTCCTTCCGGATCTGACACGATTCGAAAGTCTATCATTGCCGTACGGCCTTTCGGCACTTTTTATTATAAAGGATTTACGAATAAAAAGCCAGTGTTTTTTGAAATCAAATAATAATTACTTTCAGAAGCCATTTTTCTGAATTTTTGAAGTCAGAATAAAATTTTTTACATCATTTTAACCTTTTATATTTTTAAAAGTTGTTTGTATGTCATGACTATAAATTTTATAATAGAATCGACTACCCAAAGGAGACAGCTGAATGATTAAAAACGCTATATTTGTGAACAAGTTAACTTGTTCGTTTAAAGATAAAATTGTATTGAATGGGATCTCTTTTGCTATTCCATCTAACTCTACATGTGTCATAATTGGACCCTCCGGCTGCGGAAAAACGACTATTCTTCATGCTTTAGCCGGATTTATTAAACCTGTCAGCGGAGAAATGAAAATAAATGATATTCCAGTAACCGATTTCCCAGCTCATACTGGAATCATTCTTCAAGAATACGCTTTGCTTCCATGGTTTACCGTTTTCGATAACGTAGCGATGGGGCTTAAAATAACCCATCATAGTCCTGACAGTATCAAAAAGAAGACAAACCACCTTTTAAAAAAATTAGGCATTTTAAATCTTGCCCAATTCTATCCCTCTCAGATTAGCGGCGGGCAAAAACAACGTGTAGCAATTGCACGAAGTTTGAATTTAGATCCTGAGATCCTTCTTTTAGATGAAGCTACTTCAGCATTGGATGCCATGACCAAAGAGCAATTGCAGGATCTGATTTTATCCATTCATCAAACAAAAAAGACAACTCTTTTACAAGTTACTCATTCTATCGAGGAAGCAGTATTTCTAGGAGAGCAAATCATTGTTATGAATCAAAGCGGAATACATGAGATCATACATAATCCTTTAGTTGGAATTGAAAATAGTCGTAAAAAGCTGGCCTTTTACGACATGTGCTTAATGGTTCGAGAAAGTCTAGAAAGCGGGACACAGCATGAATAGAAACAAAAAATTCCCTTTAGATACTTTTATTGGTTTGATAGGCTTATTTTTAGTTTGGGAGTCTCTCTACTTTGTCGTGTCACATCCTGTTATTCCAGAACCGATCAACACGATTCGTTTATTTATAGAAGTGTTTCCGATACTGCTCCCCCATATCTTCAGTAGTTTATTCCGGATCTTATCGGCGATTCTTATTTCTTTTGTGATCAGTGTGCCTTTAGGTATTTGGATCGGAGCCAGCAAATGGGCAGATCGTTTATTGTCTCCTTTGCTATATTTCATTTACCCTATACCGAAAGTCGCATTTCTACCGGTTTTCATGCTGGTTTTTGGTTTAGGTGATGCATCAAAAATCAGCTTAGTCGTCTGGATCATCGTCTTTCAACTAATTCTATCCGTACGCGATGGCATAAATCAAATTGACCAGTCCTATTATCAGGTGATGCAGATGATGCATGCGAGTAAATGGCAGACCTTTATCTATCTACTCTATCCAGCTATTCTCCCACAAATTATTAGTGGGTTACGTGTTTGTATTGGGATTGCAGTAGCCTCGCTATTTTTTGCAGAAAATTATGCTACTCAATTTGGTCTTGGTTATTACATTATGAATGCTTGGTCTGTCATTGATTATTCCCAAATGTTTTGCGGCATACTGGCGCTTTGTTTAGTCGGATTTTTATTATTTAAACTGATCGATCTCCTTGAATGGTTTTTGACTCCATGGAATAAATCAATTTGATTTCAAACTAAAAAATACCACGATTTGACTGATTCTCTTAATTGAGACAGTCAAATCGTGGTATTTTTACTATTCTTTTAGCATAGAAAAATCGGTCAATTCTTCATACGCATAATCTTTACTGATCATTTCTTTCTCCTTGGTCCACTCTTCAATACTAGCATATTGTTCCTTAGTAACAGCTTTTGCTTTAGTGTAACCTTCTTCTTTATTGGATAAATAGTCTCCCATTTCTTTAGGGAAATTATACTCATTTAAACTAGTACTGTATTCAACTGGATCAGTTGTATTTATATAATCAACCGCTTTGTCATACGCACGATAAAAAGCAGCAATGTCAGTAGACCTTTCTGCTACACTCTCATCACTAAATAGAATCGTTCCGCCTTTGATTCCATAATCTGATGAACTTGCCAACACATGTGCTCCATTTATTTTAAGTGCTGTGGCTTGAGGTTCAGTGAAGATAACCGAATCAATTTGATTCTCCAATAATGCTTCATATCTTGCCGGGATAGAAGGGATAGAAACCACTTCATAACCAATTTCATTTTTGGCAGCTATTTCATCCATAATATATTCAAGTAGCAGCTTAGGTATTAATGAAACATTTTTACCATCTAATTGTTTGATTTCTATGATTCCTGAATCAGGTGAAGACAACAATTTAAATTCTTCATTGATATCAGATGTAATCGTCAAATCGATTCCACCTTCCCGGAATGAAAGAGCTGTCATCACATCTGCAATCATCCCATCCAGTTCACCGGATTGAGCAGCTGCATTGCGATCGTTTGGCGAACTAAAAGGAGTGATGTCCACAGCTACATTTTCATCTTCAAAATAACCATTCTCTTCAGCTAATATAATAGGAATAGCCGATTCTGCAGGTAATGTGCCAAATCTAAGTGGCTCATTTACAGTGTCTGAAGAACTAGCTTCATTACTTTGAACTGTTTTGGCATCCGTTGAACAAGCTGCCAATGCTATTGCTGCTGCTCCTACCAATATGATTGCTATTAAGAGTCTAACTAATTTTTTCATTTTTTCGTTCCTCTTTCCACAATTGTTTTAAATTTTTCTAATGTACAATCAAGCATCACCGTATCACGGTGTAGTTCTAGCAAAGGTGTGCTTTTTGTATTTATCCCTGGAACAGTAGTAAACGCATAATGTATACCGACTTCAGCTAAGCGTTTTGTATCCTCAGACGCAAAAATTCCAAACGGATAAGCAAATACATCTGGGTAGGTCACATATTCTCCACATCTTTCTAAATCTTCTTTCAACTCTTGAAAAGAAGTCGTTTGCATTTCAGTTGTTCCATTAGAGTATCGTTTGTGAAGATTAGTTGTGTGATTAGCGAATTCAAATACATCTTTCATCTCTTCAAGTTCTTGTTTACTCATAACTGCTGATACAGTTGGATCAAATATTTTTTTCTTTTGTGATAGCCAACCTAATACCACAAAACTTACTGCCTGAAACTGTAATTTCTTCAAAATCGGATAGGCATACTTGTGCACTGATTGAAATGCATCATCAAATGTTATTAAAACCGATTTTTCTGGACACGGTATTCCTTTCTCGTAAAAATTTTTCATTTCTTGAAGCGTCAATGTATGGTAGCCTTCACTTTTCAAAAAATTCATTTGTTCTTTAAAATCATCTATGTAACTGAAAAGTACTGTTGGTAAAGCATCTTGATAATTTTGTGCAACCGAAATAGTCGATGGATTCATAACATCCACATCGCCTCGTTCTCGAAATTCATGGTACATCAAAACATTAAAAGTCATAGTTATTTCCTCCTTGTGAAATTTTTCACTTTTACTGCTAAAAAATACAAAATTTCCTCTTTACTTAATTAATAATACCATTTATTTTCACTTAAAACAGCTAACTTCTATGGTAACACTTTTCCCCTTGCAGTAGGCTGCTTCCTAAAATAGCACAACCAACGACTAATAACTGCATTGTATTTTTTCTATTCTACCGCTACAGATTTTAAAAATTCGATTTATCTATCTTTGATCAAATCATTTTATGCCTTATTCAAGCCTATATGAATTTTAAAATCATTACCTACTTTGCTATAAAGCATTTGTTAATCATTCATTTTTTTGCTATTAAGTGGTATCATTGTTTAAAATATGCTAGCTAACTTTAGGAAGTGAATGATATGAAAAGAGAAAGTTTTAGAGAAACATGGGTAGAGATAGCTTTAGATAACTTAGAACACAATATAAAAAGCTTTAAAAAAATGATCCCACCAGAGACGGCTTTAATGGCAGTTGTAAAAGCTGATGCGTATGGCCATGGTTCAAAAGAGGTTGCCCAAACAGCCATTGATGCTGGTGCAACCTATCTGGCCGTTGCTTTTTTAGATGAAGCGCTTGTTTTACGAAAAGCTGGATTCTCCATTCCAATTCTAGTTTTTGGCTATAATAGTCTCGACACGGAAACGATTGAAGCAGCTATCGACAACGATATCACATTGACGATTTACTCTAAAGAAGCTGTAGCAAGCATTCAAAAACGAGCAGAAGAAAAAATGAAAGTCTGCCGGATTCATCTAAAAGTAGATAGCGGGATGAATCGCATTGGAGTACGAACGGCAGATGAAGCTTTGCAAATCATTGCATCCGTTACATCAGACTACTTGATATTGGAAGGCATTTTCACTCATTTTGCAGATGCAGATGCTATTCATTCTACATTTGTTTACGATCAATTTAACCACTTTATGGAAATTGTTTCTTCTATTCAAAAAGAAGGCTATGTGATTCCTCTCAAGCACTGCTGCAACACTGCTGCAACGATTGCTTTTCCTGAGATGCATTTAGATATGGTTCGAGTTGGTATCGGTATTTATGGCTTATACCCTGAAGAACACTTACGCGATAAAATAGAGTTGAAACCAGTTATGACCTTTAAAACAAAACCTTTTTTAATCAAAGAAGTTCCGGCTGGACAAAGTATCAGCTATGGACGAACTTATACAACTACAAAAGATTCAATTATTGCAACAATTCCAGTAGGCTACGCAGACGGCTTTTCACGTGCACTATCGAATAAGGGTCACGTAACATTAAACGGCCATAAAGCGCCTATTGTCGGACGCGTATGTATGGACCAGACAATGGTAGATCTTACTGAAATTGATTCTGTTGCTTTTAATCTTAGTGAAGAAATCGTTCTTTTCGGAGATCCATCAACTAACTGTATCTCTATTGGCGAAGTGGCGAAACAAATGGGTACGATCAATTATGAAGTGGCTTGCTTGATTGGAGCTAGAGTTCCCAGAGTCTATACCACTGACAAATAAGATAAACAAATAAACCTAACGTATAACTGCTTATAAACAGTTATACGTTAGGTTTTATTCTTTAGCAAAAATATAGTTCACTTTATTAATCTCTTCTTAATGATTCTACTGGATCTAGTTTTGCAGCTTTAGATGCTGGCATTAGACCAGCCACCATGCTAATGATGATACTCAAAACGATCCCAGCAATGGCATACGTTGGTGTTAAAATGATAATATCAACATCAAAATAATGCGTACTTGCTGCATTGGCGGCTAATGATAGCCCCCAAGCAATTCCTACGCCAAACAGACCGCTGAATAAACCGATCAAGAATGATTCGGATACAAAGATACGGCGGATATCTTTTTTACGTCCACCTATTGCTTTGATCACTCCAATTTCTTTTGTCCGTTCCACGACACTGATGTATAAGACAGTCAAGATCATAATGGCCGAAACAATTAGCGAGATCCCAGCAACTCCGGCTAGTACATAAGTAAATATATCTAACATTTGGCTAAACGTATCTGCCAATGCTTCTGTCGATGAACCTTTGTACTCCAATTTTTCAACTTCAGCTTTTATAGACTCAGTCGCATCTGCATCATCAGAAACCAAGTAAACGATATTAGGTGCTAGTTCTCCACCTGCTTCTTCTAAAGCATTTTCCAAATTCTCATAACTCAAGTATACGGTGTCCATTCCACCTTCAGAACCATAAATACCGCTGACCGTCATCGTTAAATCAAGCAGTTCTTCATTGATCAAGGTTTCTATTTGAATGTCTTTTCCTACTAGATCATCGCCTAAAGTATCGGCCAAGTTCTCCGTGATCACGACTTCACCTTCGTTAGGCAATTCACCTTCTAAAATATCCGCACTAGTGATCATTGAAGAAACAGTTGTTATACTCATGAATTGAGCCGTATTTTCTTCAAAAGAAGCTTTGCTTGATCCAACTGAGAAATTAGTAAAGCCTTCTTCAACAGACTCTACATGCTCGATCCCTGCTAATTCTTCAGTATTCTCAGTTTCAAACGAAGCTGCGCTAGATAAGCCTAACAACGGGTTTTGTTTTTGCAATTTGTTTATCTCTGTTTCGTTGCCTGTTGCTTCATCTGGCATGTGAACTTCGCTGACTAATGGATTCACTTGGCTATTCATAGTATCCGTTAAGTAAGCATTTACCCCACTACCTAGAGACAACATCAAAATAACACTCATGATCCCTACACTTCCACCTAAGGCTATCAAAATATTTCGTGATAACTTTTCTTTCATATTTAAAAGTGCTAACTTCATAGAACCTAGCAAACTTAAATTTTTATTGCGGTTGGGTTTCTCGGTTTTGTATTTATTTTCTTTAACGATCAATGCATTTCCAGCTTGATCATCGATTACTCGGCCGTCATCGATTGTCACAACTCGACTAGAATAGGCAGCTACTTTTTCAGAATGAGTGACCATAATGACTAGTTTGCCATTTTCAGCAATTTCTTTGATCATTTCTAAAACTTGGTTCGATGTTTCTGAATCCAAAGCTCCTGTGGGCTCATCTGCGATAATGATATCAGGATCATTTACTAGTGCACGTGCGATAGCAACGCGTTGCTTCTGACCACCTGAAATAGCGTCAGGTTTCTTATACACATGGTCTTTCAAGCCTACTACATCCAAAATTTCCTTTGCTCTTTTTTCACGGTCTGCTTTCGAAACATTCGATAACGTCATTGCTAATGTTACATTATCTAAAACAGACAAATGAGAAATAAGATTGAAACTTTGAAATACAAACCCTACTTTTTCCTTATGGTATTGAACTAAACTCTTTTCAGAATAATCTCTAATATTTTCACCATTGACAAGAATTTCACCTTGAAAATCTGAGTCTAATCCACCAATCAAGTTCATCAGTGTCGATTTTCCACTGCCCGATTCCCCAATAATAGAAATCAATTCTCCCTTTTCAAAAGACAAATTAACATCTTTCAAAGCTTGAAAGGTTTCTCCACCATTGACCTTATATGATTTATTTACTTGCTTTAATTCCATTACAGGCATCTTTATTCTCCTTTGATTCTTCTATGACTTTTTTTGTAGAATGTTCTAATATTACTACTTTTATATTGATTAAACAAGCGTTATTCCTAACGTTCCCCCCTAATTTACAGCTTCTTACTTCGATTGTTACCTTTTTAAAAAAATGTAGTTGACAATAAAAAAAGAACCGATTATACTAAAACCGAGGTGAACTTATGTCTACAAAATTACGCATTCTTTCTGTATTAGAACAACAAAAAGGACAGAGTATTTCCGGTCAAACATTAGCAGATATTCTAGGCCTTTCAAGAACATCTATCTGGAAAGGCATCAAAACACTACAAAAAGAAGGGTATATTATTGAAGCTGTAACCAATAAAGGGTACCGACTTTCTGCGAAATCAGATGTCATTTCTGCCGAAACCATTAGACCATCCCTATTGGCTGCTCTGCAAGACCTTTCTATGCATACTTTTAAAACAATCGACTCTACAAATGATGAAGCTCGAAGACTTTCATCAAAAGATCCTATAAGGCAGGGAATCGTTCTGTCTGAAGAACAGACTAAAGGGCGCGGACGATTAGGTAAATCTTTTTATTCTCCTAGTCAAACGGGTATTTATATGAGTTTTTATCTCAAACCTAATTTAAATATGGCTGATGCTGCTTTAGTTACCACAGCCACTGCTGTAGCTGTTTGTTTGGCTATTGAAAAATTGACCACTAAGAAACCGCAAATTAAATGGGTAAATGATATTTATCTTGGCGATACAAAAATTTGCGGCATTTTAACAGAGGCGGTATCTGATTTTGAAAGTGGTAAAGTAGAGACCTTAATTGTTGGGATAGGTTTGAATGTCAAAGAACCTTCAGCCGGTTTCCCCACTGAACTAGAAGCTATTGCCGGCTTTCTTACATCTTCTACAGAAAAGGCTAGTTTTGATCGTAACCTCCTAATAGCTGAAATTGCGAACCAGTTCTATACCATCTACCAAGCGATCGAAGAACGTTCTTTTTTAGCAGAATATAAAAAACGCTGTTTTGTGTTGGGGAAAAAAATTACGTTCAAAGAACGCAATCAACAATTTGAAGCTGTTCCGATCGATATCGATTCCAAAGGAGGACTGGTAGTCCGGCTATCTGACGGTCACCAACGTACGTTGTCTTATGGCGAGATCATTATGAAAAAACCATTTGAATGATTACTTGTTCAATTTAAAAGGAGACTATTATGTCAAAATTAACTACACGAGAACTGACGCTTTGCAGTCTCATGGCTGCTTTAACTTATATCGGCAGTTTTATCAGCTTACCGTTAGGCCCTGTTCCCTTTACATTGCAAACACTGTTTGTCTTATTGACTGGTCTTATTTTGCGAAAGAGAGCTGCTTTTCTTGCACAAAGTTTGCATTTATTCTTGATTTTGATTTTCAAAGGGTTTCAATCTTTTTTAAGCCCTAGTTTTGGATTTGTGATTGGCTTCATTGTTGGTGCTTATCTTATGGCTTGGTTCTTAGAAAGTCGATCATTCACCCTGAAAACTGCTATAGGAGCGATGCTCATTGGCTCAAGTATCTTTTATTTATTCGGGTTGCCTTATATGATTTTTATAGTACGTGGCTACATGGATCTGACAATGAGCAACAGCCTTATTCTAAAAACCGGCTTCTTATTATTTATTCCAGGAGATATCATCAAGGCCGGTTTTGCTTTTCTGATTGCTTCTCGCTTACAGCCTTTTGTGCTCCGATTACCTAATTAAGCTAATACTGATTGTAGTTTCTACTAACTAAAAAGAGAGATCAAAGATGTTTTCACATCATTTGATTTCTCTTTTTAGTTTAGTTTGAACTTCATATTTTCTTATTTATCATCTGTTAAGATTTTTTGTACACGACCAACTTGGTCTCCTTCTTTCAACATCACTTTAATACCATGCGGATGCTGCGCGCTATTAGTTAAAATCCGTTTCACATGGCCTCTAGTTAACTTACTGGTTCGTTGGTCTTTTTTCAAAACAATATCGACTAATGAATCGATCTTAATGTTTACTCTTGATTTTCCATCCATTGCTATCCGCTCCTTTAACTAACTGTAGTGTAGCATATTTTAGTTATTTCATGCTACTTGTCTCCAAAAGAAGGCTGTATAATTTTTGGTGTTGATAGACTTAATCTAATGGCATTACTTACCCAAAATTTATGGAGGAATAGGGTTGCTTGTAGCCATGTAGAGGATTCAATGAGAATTACACAACGTTGGCGCTTCAGCGATTACGTTGTGTTTGAAGCTTGAAAGCCGGAAGACATTCTTTTAGGCTTCAGGCGTTCCCTTGGCTCTCCACAAGCAAACCCGTCCATTCCAGAATAAATTTTTTTGAAACATCCACACCATTTGTTGTAGAACCCAAAAGAAAACGATTGGCCGCTCTTCTAATTTAGCTAAACTGATTTTCCCATAAAATAACTTCTTTTTGTTTCAATGACGCTTGCACATCAATGATTCGTTGATTTGAACTGCCGCGAAACTGTAACGTTAAATCCTTTTTAGCTAGTTCAAACCGACCATCTACGACAACATCCAACAAGGAAAGCAATTCCAATTTATCCTCAGATTCTTGCATCAATTCTTGCCAAGTATATCCGGTCCATGACCAGATATCTTTTGTATACCCATATTCAGAACGGATTCTTTTGGCTAATGGGATAGCTACTTGCGTATTTAAAAACGGCTCGCCTCCTAAGAGGGTCAAACCTTGAACATAAGGATGCCGTAAATCTTCTATGATTGAGTCTTCTAGTTTAGTCGTATACTCAAATCCGTAAGCAAAATTTTGAGCGATTTTATTGTAACAGCCTTTGCATGCAAATAAACACCCGCTCATATAAAGGCTGCATCTTACTCCTTCTCCATCAACAAAATTAAACGGTTTATAATCGGCGATCCGGCTTTGGCTATAGTCCTTAGCCAGCCACTCTTTTGGTTTAGGGTTTCTCATTTTTTAACTTCCTCATCCTTTGGCATATGTTTGACACGGGCTAAAATTTCTTTGTGTCTTCCATGAACCATTGGTCTAGCTTGAGGGTTACCTAAATAGCCGCAGGTTCTTTTTACAACATCACACGTTTCTGGATCAGTATTGCCGCATTCAGGGCACTTAAATCCTCTTTCGGTCGGATCAAAATCTCCATCGAATCCGCAGTCATAGCAATGATCGATTGGTGTATTGGTCCCAAGGTATCCGATACGGTCATAGGCAAAATCCCACACAGCTTCCAATGCTTTTGGATTCTGTTGCATATTTGGATACTCACAATAATGAATGAATCCACCAGAAGTATATTCCGGATAATCTTTTTCAAATTCTATTTTTTCAAATGGTGTCGGTTTTTTACGAACATCATAGTGGAAACTGTTCATGTAATACTCTTTATCTGTAATATTATCTATTACGCCAAATTTTTTCGTATCTAAGCGACAAAACCGATCGGTTAGACTTTCACTTGGGGTTGAATACACACTAAAATGGTAGCCTTGTTCTTCTCCCCACTGATCTGTGTGCTGCTTCATTTCTTTAAGGATATCTATTGTAAATTGTTTAGCTTCTTCATTTTTCTCCCATTCAGGTCCAAAAAACACTGTTGCTGTTTCGTATAATCCGATATACCCTAAAGATACTGTGGCACGTTTGCCTTTAAATAGGTCATCCACAAGAGCTTCCTTTTTAATCCGCTTTCCAAAAGCTCCATACTGATACAATATAGGAGCATTTTCGGGTGTAGCTTCTTTTGTTCTTTGAACCCGGTAAACTAACGCATCTCGGCAAACCGATAACCGTTCCTCAAGTATTTTCCAAAATACCGTTTGGTCTCCTTTAGACTCTAAAGCTATGCGCGGCAAATTCATAGTAACGACACCTAAATTCATTCTTCCAGCGTTCACTTCATTTCCATCTTCATCTTTCCAACCTTGCAAGAAAGAGCGACACCCCATTGGAGCTTTAAAGCTGCCGGTTAATGAGACAAGTTTATCGTACATCAAGACATCAGGATACATTCTTTTCGTCGAACAAGTGAGCGCTAATTTTTTCAAATCGTAATTTTTATCTTCTGGATTTAAATTGACCCCTCGCTTCAATGAAAAGACGAGTTTTGGAAAAATAGCCGTTCTCTTCTCTTTTCCCAATCCATTGATTCGTACTTGCAAAATAGACTGTTGAATCTCTCGTTCAAACCAATCTGTTCCTAATCCAAATCCTAATGTTGTGAATGGTGTTTGCCCTTGTGATGAATAAAGCGTATTGATTTCATATTCTAAACTTTGCATCGCATCATAAATATCTTTTTTAGTTTTTTCTTTTGCATACTGCTGCTGCTTTTCTTCTCCTGAGATCCATTCTTTCGCTGTTTTTAAATGTTTCTGATAATTTAATCGACTATAAGGAGCCAATACTTCATCGATTCGATCGGCACTACATCCGCCATACTGGCTGGAAGCAACATTGGCAATAATTTGAGCCATTTGCGCAGCTGCTGTTTGGATCGAACGTGGGCTTTCTACTTCAGCATTTCCTATCTTAAATCCTTCACTAAACATACTTTTGAAATCGATCAGGCAACAATTTGTCATTGGTGAATACGGTTGATAATCTAAATCATGGTAATGAATATCTCCTTTTTGATGAGCATTAGCTACATGTTTCGGCAACAGTTTAAGACCTATCGATTTAGCAACTATCCCCGCAGTCAGATCTCTTTGTGTATTAAAAATATTACTGTCTTTATTCGCATTTTCGTTTACAACTGTCTGTTCTTTGAGCAGCAGATGATGGATACCATGATTGATATCTGTTGACTGACTTCTTTCCAGATCACGACGGGTCCTATAAACCAAGTAAGCTTCAGCCAATTCATGTTTATGTGCGTCTATCACAGTGTGTTCGACGATACTTTGAATCTCATAGATTTTAATATTGTCGATAAATCGGCTCGCTATTTCTTCTTTGACTTCTTCAACGATGTCTTTTAACTCCTGAATGTTTTTTTCGTCTGTTTGGTTTGTCAATGAACGCTGAGCTTTCAATAAGGCCTCGAAGATTTTTTCTTCTTTAAATTCAACTTCTCTGCCATCTCTTTTTAACACTTTCAATTTATCATTGTTCAATTTTTCACAAAAATCATTATTGGTTTTTAACATTCTTGATCACCATCCTATTCATTTCTTTCAAACACCATATGTAGTTAACAAAACTGTTTGGAATCTATATATAGTATAATAAGGCATGACCTTCATTTTAGCAAGTCTTTTTCAAGTCCTTATTAGACATATAAATAGACCATACATCAGCATGTATGGCCTATCTACATTTAGAAGCTTACTTAATTATTCGCAAGACCTGTTGCTCTTGTATATTTTTCTAAATTTAACAATTTTTCTTTCATCTCTAACTTTCCTCGATAACCCGCTAACTTACCATTCTTATGGATAACACGATGGCAAGGAACTACGATCAATACGGGATTTCTTCCGATTGCTGTACCAACAGCCCGAAAAGAGTTGGGCTGTCCAATTTCTGCTGCAATTTCACCATAATATCTTGTTTCCCCATACGGAATATCATTCAAAACATTCCAAACCTTTTGTTGAAATAAAGTCCCATTAATATCTAATGGAAAAGTAAACGTCATTCTAGTCCCATTAAAATACTCTAGAATTTGTTGATGGTACTGCTGTAATTTAGCCATATCCTCCACCAAAACTGCTTTTGGGTACGCCTTTGTCATCCACACTTCAAGTTCACTCAGCGGCTCATTTAGCGAACTCACAAAACAAAGTCCTTTATCGGTTGCTGCGATATAAAGTCTGCCTAAGTCATATTTAAAAGAGCCATAAATTATTTCCTGTTCATTATTCTCCATTTTTTCACCTCTTTAAACTAGGCTTAAACTATTTCGATACCTATTAAATTACCTGTATCTTGGTACACCTTATTCTGCTTCTTATCTTTCAATAAAATAGTGACTTCTCCTGATAAACCTTCTTTAATAGCCTTATTCATACTTCCATTTTCAGGAGCGATAAGTTCACCAGAACATGTAATCAGTCCTTTAACCGTTAGTTCTGCTTCTTTATTTGTAAAAACAATCGTTACTGAATCTTTTGTTTGATCCAATATGCTTACTTTACTATTGTTATAGGTTGCAAAGCGATACTCTTTGTCATTCACTATTAGATTACAAATAAACCCTTTAAAGGTTTTTACGTGAAATGGGATATGTGCAACTGATAAAAACAGACTAGTACTGGGATCTTTGAAATGATTTGAATGGATCCAAATATACTCTTTCGGAAAAGAAGTGCCCCAATCTTTTTCGATATACCCTTTACCATTTGTAAATTCAATGTCTTTATTGTTGATTGTTAAGCTCCCTTGTAAACGATGGTTCATGCTGATCACACCATGGTAACACTCCATCTTTGGAACATATGCAAATCCTCCCATGATCGAAGGAGCTAAAAGGGGTTTTTTTATACTTTGGAAAGTTCCTAAGCCTAATTTCCCTTGGATCATAAACTGCTCATCTTTAAGTCGCACGGAGATAAATGATTCCGTAAAAATATTTTGCCCAATTTGAACTAGAAATGGTTCATTTTGATAACTAAATTCGTCTAACCGGTAACGAATGTAACCCGTCTTTGTCGTTTTTTCATTTCGTTCATTTAAATTCATGTAGATATACTGGACAAAACTATGCTCATCTCCGCTGAATAAATTTACCCCTGGAATAAAACTGATACTGGTCTTTTCATCGAATGATACTTGCTTAAAATACCAACCTTCAAAGTAATTTTTTTTATTTAAATTTCCTTGAAAAAGAATTGGATTTTTTATTTTTTCAAACATTTAGCTACCTCCATATCGTCACTTCTCTTCCATTCCCAATGACTTATGTTTTATCTTTATCTTACTTTATTTGATAAAAGATAGCTAATAAACTGCCGGATCTAACCGAAAGTACTTATTACAACCTAACGAATACTTTTCTTTAAAGAGTCCAAGTTTTTTTTCATGACTTCAATATAGTCTATCCCATCTTCCTGATCTTCTTGACTGACTCCCGCTAGTGGACTCAACAAAGCTAATTCAACTCCGACCTCATTTGCCAATGTTTCAGCGATTTTGGAAGAAGCATTGTCTTCAAAATAAATATATTCAATTTTTTCTTCTTTGATAATTTCTGATAGCTCAGCTAATTTAGCTGGACTCGGTTCTTCTTCTGTTGTTAACCCAGCTATTGAAACTTGAATCAAATCATACCGTTTTGCTAAATACCCAAAAGCTGTGTGTTGTGTAACGAATGTTCGATTTTTTGCATCTTTAAAAGTAGTTTGATATTCCTGATTTAATGCTTCCAACTCTTGATTATAGGAAACAGCATTTGCTTCGTAGCTTTCTTGATTTTCTGGATCAGCAATAATCAGCCCCTCTTTTATAGTTGTCACTTCTTCTTGAGCAAATACAGGATCTAACCAAATATGAGGATCGAATGCATGCAGGTGTTCTTCTTCCACATCAGCCTCATATTCATGCTCTTCATGCTCTTCGGTTGATTCATTTTCAATAAGCGAGATGCCTTCACCAGCATCAATAACTTGCACCTGTTCTAGATCAATCGTGTCGAGTACCGCTGGGACCCACGTTTCCATTTCTTCGCTATTGTAAATAAAAACATCCGCTTCTTGAATTTCAGCGACCTCTTTTGCACTAGGTTCAAAACTATGCACATCTGTTCCAGCTGGCAACAACAAAGACACCTCAGCAGAATCCTGGGTCACATTTCTTGTGAAATCATACATTGGATAAAAAGTAGTCACTACTTTTAATTTATCTTCTTTATTAGTATTTTCTGATGAGTTACTAGCTTGTTCATCCGTTACACAACTAGCTAGTATTGCTGCTGCACTAATTAGGGTTAAACCCACGGCTATTGATTTAGTTGATTTCATGATTTTTCATCCTCCAGTTAATAAAAATATGAACTTTTGCCTAAACTTTCATACGTTCGCAAAACGTAACAGTTACGTTTTGAAGTATACCTGTTTTTTTAAATACGTGCAACTCTTTTTAATATCCTTATCATTATCCAATTTAATTTTTTATGATTTTAGAAATTGATTGCCTTCTAAAATCAACTAAAGTAAATTATTAAACCTACTTTTTTGGAGTTATGGTAAGATGAACCTCTAAAATAAAAAATTTAGGAGTGTTAACTATGAAAGTAGGATTCATCGGTATTGGGAACATGGCTAATGCCATTATTAAAGGTATTATACAAAATGGGCATACATCCAACCAAGATATTTATGTACACAATACAACTCCAGAAAAATTAGCAATTTTCACCGCAGAAACTGGAACGCATGCTTGTTCATCTAATAAAGAACTGGTAGAAAAGGTCGATATTTTAATTCTCGCAGCTAAACCAAATGTTTTTCCAGCTATTTTAACAGAAATTAAAGCTGAACTCGCTATTCATCGACCAGTAGTTGTCTCGATTGCAGCCGGAACGACCATTCAAAAACTGTCGGAGCTATTGAATGATAACAATGACACACCAATAATTCGAGTGATGCCTAATCTGAATTCACAGATTGGAGAAGGGATGACTGCTATTTGCGGAAATAACTATGCAACTCCTGAACAAAAAGCATTCGTTTTGAATATGTTTAAAGCTGTTGGAGAAGCTATCGAATTGCCTGAAAAAGACTTTAGCACATTTACAGCACTTGCTGGAAGTTCACCAGCATTTGTCTTTTTATTTATTGATTCCTTGGCAAGAGCTGCTGTTAAAAATGGTATGTCTAAAGAAACAGCAACAAAAATTGCTGCCCAGGCTGTACTTGGAAGTGGAAAATTAGTATTGGATAGCAGTGAAACACCATGGAATTTAATCGATCAGGTTTCTTCTCCAGGAGGAACAACTGTTGAAGGTGTTTTAACATTAGAAGATACTGGCTTTGTCTCTTCTATTACAAAGGCTGTACAAGCAGTTATCGATAAAGATCAAGCTATGATGCAACAGTAAATGCATGCGTGTATCGGAAAATAAAAAAAGACGGCAACCTCGTATTATACTTGGCTGTCGTCTTCTTTAGTTAGTTTTGCTTTTCTTTGCATTTTTTCTTCTTTTTTACGTTTTCTCAATTCTCGGAAAAAATCACTTAATAATTGACTACATTCTTCTTCCAAAAGACCTTTTTCAGTTTGTACTTGGTGGTTAAAACGATTATCATCAAGCAAATTCATCAATGTACCTGCTGTGCCACCTTTAGGATCACTTGCTCCGTAATAAAGTTCTTTGATACGAGATAAAATCATCGCACCACTGCACATAGGGCAAGGTTCTAATGTTACAAATAATTGAGCGTCCTCTAAACGCCAATTTTTCAAATTTCGATTAGCTTCTTGAATAGCCAACATCTCCGCATGAGTTGTTGCATCATTTGATTCTTCTCTTATGTTATGCCCACGACCAATAATGTCCCCATTTAGCACAACTACTGCACCTATAGGGACCTCTAATTTTGATTTTGCTTTGTGAGCTTCTTTGATCGCTTCTTGCATAAAATACGTTTTTTCTTCAATAGTTAACATCTGCCCATTCCTTCGCATACTCTTTTCTTTATCATAGCATAATTTACCTACAAACTTATGTTAAAAATGATAGAATAAGAATACAAACTAATTGTATCGGTTTTCATTTAAAGGAGTGCTCTTATGAATTTCAATCAATTTAAATCTATTTATCCATCTGCTTTTTTAACAGATGTTTCAAAAAATGATCAAGCTTTTTTAACGTTTCCTTACCAAAATAAATGGATCAATTTTGATGAAAATCAGCTGACAGTCTCAGAAAAAAAATTACTTTATCTGATTTTTAATCAAGATATCACCATGCAAAATTTAGAAACTCCGCAATCAAAATGGTATCAATTTTTAATAGAGGATACCCCTTCCCTTCCCATTGAAAAAGGTATCTACCGAGTTGTACAATTTGATATCACAAAAAAAGACACTCGTTTTGATAAAAAATTATGGCTTAGCTCATTTAAAAGCTTTTTTAAAGATGTACAAGAAGCATTCTTTATTGATGATCATTACGGACTTTTGATCCACCGTTATTCAGGTTTTTCAGCAGCTCAAGAGGAGACGATTGGGATCTTACAGACTTTAGATGACGATTTTTCAACAAAAACGAGTGGCTATATTGGCCAATATTGGCCTCTTTCTTTAGACTTCAAGCAATTTTTTAAAGAGGAGCAAACTATTTTTTTAAATCAATTACAAAAAAGCAAACAGGTTTTTTCCTTGTCTGATGTTGCACTGAATTACTATGCTTCAGAAGCTCTATCAAAAAGTCCCATTATCCAACAATTAAAAAAAGATTTAGCTTCTCACCCTGAAATAAAGGAGCTGATCACAGCAATATGGCTGAATCAAGGAAACATAAGCCTGGCAGCTAAATATCTTTATATTCACCGAAATACATTACAGTATCGGTTAGATCGATTTTTTGAAGAATTCGGTTTTTCATTAAAAGATAGAAACGATCTACTTCTTTGTTATTTAATAACAATTTAAAAAAATCGACCGTTAAATAGAAATTTAACGGTCGATTTTTTGCTCACTATTAGCTTTAAACTAATTTATTTTTTTAATTTATGTTTCAAATCTTTTTTATGATGTTTCAGTTCATGATGTAAATCATGCTTTTTATCCATAAAAGCATCTCTAAAATCATTTGTAGTCTCTTTCAGATGATTCCCATATGAACTTACGTTGCCTTTCAAGTCAGAAACTTTATCAACGACACTCAATAAATTAGCCACTTCCGTATCGGATAAATCATCTACAACACTCATTGCCTTTTCGTTGCCTTTTAATTTTTCTTTCACAAAATATCTTGCTCTTTTACGATTCATTTTAGACTCTAATTTTTCCATTGCCATGCTTGAAGTTGAAACTATAATTGCCCCCACTGCAAAGACCGTTCCAACTCCTACTAGTAAAGATTTTGTTGAATTTTTCATGAATAGTCACTTTCCTTCCATTATTTCTTTTGTTTTATCATAGCAGAAAGAAATTTAAAATACGAATAAAAACGTTTACTATCTTATAAAGATAGTAAACATTTTATTATCTTATAAAGATAGTAAACATTTTATTATCTCAGAGCAATTAAATCAGTTATTCTCACTTACAGTCAATGCTTTTTCAGTTATTTTCTTTAAATCTGTCACAGTAATACGGATAGTCCCCTTTGAGGCACCAATTGTAACATGATCACCAATTTTGACCCGTCCGCTTAATAATTCTTCGCTTAATCGATCTTCAACCTCTTTTTGAAGTGCACGACGTATCGGACGTGCACCATACTCAGGGTCATAACCAGCTTTAGCAATGACATCAATAGCTGCTTGCGTAATTTTAACATCAATATCCATATCTTTTAATCTTTTAATAATGGTTTGTGCCATTAATTTTACAATTTGTGTTAATTCTGCTTTTTCTAGAGAATGGAATACGATAGAATCATCAATACGGTTAATAAATTCTGGTTTAAACGTCTTTTTCATTTCTTCCAGTATCCGTTTTTCCATTGCTGAATGATCCTTTTTATTGTTTTTTGTACTAAATCCTACCGATTTTTCATCTCTTAGAGCTGTTGCTCCCAAGTTAGATGTCATAATCATGACCGTATTTTTAAAATCGACTTTCCGACCTTTAGCATCTGTTAAATGACCATCATCAAGAACTTGTAATAAAATATTAAAAACGTCTGGATGGGCTTTTTCAACTTCATCGAATAGAATAACAGAATATGGTTTTTGACGAATTTTTTCAGTCAATTGACCACCTTCATCATATCCTACATATCCCGGAGGTGAACCAATCAAACGACTCGTGCTGTATTTTTCCATAAATTCAGACATATCCACCCGTACTAATGCTTCTTCATTGCCAAACATGGCTTCAGCAAGTGCCTTAGCTAGCTCTGTTTTTCCGACACCTGTAGGCCCTAAGAACATAAATGAACCAATTGGGCGATTTGGATCTTTCAACCCACTCCTAGATCGTCTAATTGCTCTAGAAACTGATTCAACTGCTTGTTCTTGTCCAATCACTCGTTTATGCAATATTTTTTCTAAATTCATTAATCGGTCAGATTCTTTTTGCTCCATCTGTTGAACGGGAATACTCGTCCAAAGAGAGACTACTTCTGCAATATCTCTTTCCGTTACCTGCAATGATTTTAACGAAGCTTTTCCTTCTTGTTTTTGCAGCAAATTTTCAATTTTTTTGCGTTGTTTCATTTCTTTCATACGAATTCTAGCAGCTTTCTCAAAGTCTTGTAACTGTATTGCTTCTTCTTTGGTCTGTATCAAAGCCTCCAATTCTGCAACTGCAGCTGCAACTGGAGAAGGTTTACCTGAAACATCTAAACGTACTTTAGAAGCAGATTCATCTATCAAATCAATAGCTTTATCCGGCAACTGTCTTGATGTAATATAACGAGATGAGAGTTTAACTGCAGCGTGTACAGCTTCATCTGTAATTTTGACACCATGATGATCCTCATAACGAGAACGTAAACCTAATAAAATTTCTTCTGCTTCTTCTTCAGAAGGAGGATCGACATGGATCGGTGAAAATCGTCTTTCTAAAGCAGCATCCTTTTCAATATATTTTTGGTATTCATCTAGTGTTGTTGCTCCTATGGTCTGTAGTTCACCACGCGCTAATGCAGGTTTCAAGATATTAGACGCATCGATCGCACCCTCTGCTCCACCAGCACCAATTAGAGTATGCAACTCATCTATGAATAAGATAACTTCGCCATCTTGGTAAATCTCGTCTATAATTTTTTTCATTCGTTCTTCGAATTCACCACGATATTTTGTACCTGCTACCAACGAACCCATATCAAGCATCATCAATCGTTTATTTGCTAATGCAGCTGGAACTTCACCGTCATTGATTTTTTGTGCTAATCCTTCTGCAATGGCTGTTTTACCTACACCGGGTTCTCCTACCAAAACAGGATTATTTTTCGTTCTGCGGCTCAAAACTTGGATAATACGTTGGATTTCTTTATGACGCCCAACTACTGGATCTAATTTTCCTTCTCTTGCCACGGATGTTAAGTCGCGAGCTAAAGAATCTAAAGTAGGTGTACCTGCGACTTGTTTAGCAGCTGGTTTTGCCTTTCTACCTTTACTATTCGTTACATCGCTCAAACCGATTTTTTTCAACACGATTTGACGGGCTTTATTTAAATTAATATCGAGATTACTTAAAATTTTAGATGATAAAATATCCTCTTCGCGCAACAGCCCTAATAATAAATGCTCTGTACCCACAAGTGCTGAACCCATACGTCTTGCTTCATCTGTAGCAAATGTTATAGCCTGTTTAGCTCTTGGAGAATAAGGAAGAATAGCATTTTTAGAAAGGTATTTCATTGTTCCGTAACCCGTAAAGTGTTCGATTTCTTCTCGGATATCAATTTCTGTAACAGAAAATTGTCTTAACGTTTTTCCGGCAATTCCATCCTGTTCCATAATCAAGCCTAAAAGTAAGTGCTCAGTTCCTACAGAATGATGACGAAATCCCTTTGCTTCTTCTTGCGCCATGATTAAAACCATTCTTGCTTTTTCAGAAAATAATTCATCCATCTATATTTCGCCTCCGGTTTTATTCTTTACTCATATTTTAAATTATTTAAAAAAGCTACTAATAATCTAGCTCTTAATTCATTTTCAATCATTCCATTAGCATTCAAGAGTGATTTTTCCATCACAGATAATATGATGTTAGCTTCTCGCTTAGTCAACATTTCAGTTTCAAATAATCTCTCTATAATAGAACAAGCATTTTTTTGGGTAATTTTATTTCCAACAATATCGATCATCATATCCAACATTTCAGCTTCATCTATCAATTTTACTTTAATAATACGTATATACCCTCCACCACCACGCTTACTTTCAACTAAATAACCTTGTTGCACAGTAAAACGGGTGTTTATAACATAATTTATTTGGGAAGGAACACAATTAAATCGATTTGCCATTTCACTACGCCTAATTTCGACTCGTTCATCTTGACCTAACACTTTCTTTAAATAAGCTTCAATGATATCTGACATGTTTTGATTGTGCATGAGCTATCTGTTACTAAAACATTTCAGTGTATAGTAAAGATAATAGCTTTATCTTTACTACATTGCAACGGTGTTTTTTTAGTAACACTCCTTTTCTTATCGTCCCAACACTAGACTTAATCATTTAGTTTATCAATAACATAAACTAAATCAATAGCGGAGGATACTTCTAGCGAGAACCAGAAAGTATTCTTGACTAATCCTGACTTTCATTATACGAGAAATAAGAGGATTTGAAAAGTAACTCTACTCATTTCCATTTAAACAACTTCTAAATTGGCTCTATTCCTCAATAAACAAAGGATAAATACTTCAAAAAAATATTTTTATAAAAAAAAAACCTTATTTTCAAATCATCAACTGACTTAAAAAAATTGTTTTGTATGCTAATTTAAAAAGGTAAATAGTAGTCGTATCTTTTAGCGTATGGATGTGGCGACACCATTTTGTAGTACTTCCTAGGCTGTCTCATGTATTCTGCCAGAGCATCCTTTACACGGCTACAAGCGACCCTATTACTCTAGAAATTTGGAAGGATTAATTTATCAACACTAAAAATTATACAGCCGATATTACTTAACAGTATAAAACGAACAAAAAAAGGTGCTTTCTCTAAATTAAGAGAAAGCACCTTTTTATAATTATTTATCGGGAAGACAGGATTCGAACCTGCGACCCCTTGGTCCCAAACCAAGTGCTCTACCAAGCTGAGCTACTTCCCGTTCATGATTCCTCATTCTTTTTTAAATGAAATGCACCCAAGAGGACTTGAACCTCTAACCCCTTGATTCGTAGTCAAGTACTCTATCCAATTGAGCTATGGGTGCGTATGGTGCCGAGGGCCGGAATCGAACCGGCACGGTGATCACTCACCGCAGGATTTTAAGTCCTGTGCGTCTACCTGTTCCGCCACCCCGGCATTAGAACAGCTTATTCTTTTTACGAATGAGCTTACTAGTCAACCTAGTAAGCGAAAGACGGGATTCGAACCCGCGACCCCCACCTTGGCAAGGTGATGTTCTACCACTGAACTACTTTCGCAAAAGAATGCCGGCTAAAGGAGTTGAACCCTCGACCCTCTGATTACAAATCAGATGCTCTACCAACTGAGCTAAGCCGGCTAAAGTAATACTTCAGTCCTTCAATAAAAACAGTGCGGGTGAAGGGACTTGAACCCCCACGTCTTACGACGCTAGATCCTAAATCTAGTGCGTCTGCCAATTCCGCCACACCCGCAAAAACATGGCATAACTAAACATATTTGCATGATTAGCTATGAGTCATGCAGGATTCGAACCTGCGACCCTCTGATTAAAAGTCAGATGCTCTACCAACTGAGCTAATGACTCATGGTGGAGGTTGACGGGATCGAACCGCCGACCCTCTGCTTGTAAGGCAGATGCTCTCCCAGCTGAGCTAAACCTCCATAAAAAAAAACAATTGAATCTGCGTGGCAACGTCCTACTCTCACAAAGGGAAACCCTTCACTACCATCGGCGCTAAGAAGCTTAACTTCTGTGTTCGGC
>NZ_JAGGRF010000013.1:0-85873 GCF_018612935.1 Carnobacterium sp. ISL-102
ATGATGATACACCACATGACTGTTTCGTGAAGGCATTCCAACAAGAACGTACGGCTGTTTGATCCTTGAGAATTTAACAATTAGGGCTCAACTCAGTTCAGTTCAATAGCTAGAAAGTAAGGCGTAAAATAGAATAGCTACAAGTGGCTAACTTAAACTTGAAATTTTCGAGCTATTTTATTTACTTACTTAATAAAAAACAAAAATAAGGAGGACAAACGATGTCTGAGAAACAAGATTTAGCAAGTGCTAGACGAAGAATGGGAAGTCCAAATATAAAAACAAAGAAGCGGGCTTTAAAAATTATTTTAGATGATAAACGAAGAAAAAAAGGCATCAGATAAACAAATTGAAATTCAAATTCCAAAAAAGTTGTTTCCCATCAAAATACATTCGATCCAAAAAGGAGGGTTGCATGATGGCACCCCTCCTTTTTTATTGATTGTTATACTATTAACTCATTAAGTCTTTTATTTAACTTGTCATCACTAGCATACATATATAGTCCATGGACACCACGTTTCATCAATACATTGATCGAATTTAAAATAATTTCTTCTTTCACTTTTTCAAATTCATGAAGTTCTAAATCAGCTCTTTTTCTAAAAGCTTCTGTGTCCTTGTATTTTGATGTGTCAATTTTTAATCTGCCTGTTTTTTCATCATAAGAAATTGATGGGCCTAGTATCACTCCTACATAGTTCAAATCAAATCCTTGAATTGTATAAATTGATCCAACTTCATTGATCGTGTCTTTGTGTTCGGCCCACGTATCTTTGTAGCCTGTTCTATTCCAGGGTAACCTAAAAGTACCTTCTTCTATAAAGTAATCTTCCCCATCTTTTTTATGGATATAGTCAAATGTAGAGACTATCCTTGAGAGCCCTACTTCTTTACTTTTTTGCTGAATAGCTTGATACATCTCTTCTGCATCACTAAAGAACTTCAATTCAAAGGAAGAATCATTAGTATTCTTGATTTCAGGGATAGGAAGAATCTTCTTATTAACAAAAGCATCCATCCAATCAATTATTTCATCATCCGCTTGTATCCTAAACTGCGTTGTAAGTTCAAATGTATCACTTTGATAATTATTTTTTATTTGTTTTATTTTTTCTTCATTCCAATAACTTTTTATCTTTAAAACCTGTTTACTATCATAAACGACAACTGTAACTTTGCTTCTTTTAATTATCTCATCTAATTGATTTTCATAACTAAAGTTATTATAATTATCCTCTTTTGATAACAATAGATGTGCTTCATCCACAAAAACAATATCTGCTTCTTCAATACTTCCTTTATCAATTTTATTGATAAAAGAAGTTGGCTTTAAAAAATTTTTCTTTTTTAAATTTGGTAAACTTTCAGATATTTTTTCATATGTTTTTTTCATTTCTGAATGATTGATCAATAAATAATTTTTTGATTTGTAAAATGTTGATCCTTTTTCGGTCGTAAAGTCCTGTAATGTATTAAAGGTTGAACTCAATACAACACTTTTGCCTGTACCAGCATCTCCTTCAACAAAATAAACAAACTTTGTATGGTCATTGATATGTTTTTCGCAAATATTGATGATCCGTTCTTTTAATTCTAATTGCTCTTCTGAAAGTTCTTTATAAGGAGATAGTTTAAATACATCTTTATTTTTCAGTGTTTCGATATCATCATTGACCAACTGTTTTTCTTTTAATACCGACCATAAATCTTGAAAAAGTTCATTATTATAATAGCTTTTTTGGTAGTAGTCATGTACACGATTACTGGCTGTTTGGCTTTTATTCTGTAAACTAAATTTGCCATCCGCAATAAAATAATTAATTAAATTTGTTTCTATATTATATGTAGCCGATTGATTAAACTTTTTATGCCCAACAATTAAGATTTCTTCTAACTGTTTTCTGGATGAATTTTTGTAATGTTCCTGCATTCTTCTTTTTGCATGAACGGTTTGACCAATATAAGCAATCTGTTTATTCGAATTTTTTTTATATAATATGTATACGATAGGAAAATTTTTAAAATCACCTAGCTGGATCTTTTCAATTCCTTCTTCATTAAAAGAAAACATTTCACTTTCAAGTATATCTCCCATTGTCTCACCTATTATTCTTTCTTTTTAAGTACGTTAGTAATAGTATTATATTATCATACAAAATTTAACTGCGTAGTATAAATAAAAAACAATACGTTTTTTAAAAAGGAGTTCATTATGGATAAAGATATTATCGATGGTATAAAGAATTTTAGAGAAGATAGGAATTGGAGTCAATTCCATAACCCCAAGGATCTCGCTATTTCCATTTCTCTTGAAGCATCAGAACTACTTGAAAACTTCCAATGGAGCGGAAAAGACCTTCATGCCGAAAAGAAAAGACAACAAATTAAAGAAGAGTTGGCAGATGTACTTATCTATTCTATTATGATGGCAGATACGATGGATTTTGACTTAGCAGAAATCATTTCAGAGAAATTAAAAATTAATAACCAAAAGTACCCAGTAGAAAAAGCCTACGGAAAAAAAGACAAGTATACTGAATTATAATAAACAAGAGAAGCTTTATGCTTGTATGATTCCAGCTATTATTTGGCTAAAGCCATTGTCCAAATCACTGGTATTTCCCATGGTTCATAATATTAACAGTCAAATAAATTGAGTCAAATAAAAAAAAGGTTATATTTCTCACTAGAATACTGAGTACTTAAATAAAAAGTTGGCTATTATGAGTACGGTTAAATACCATATCCATACTAGCCAATCAGCAGTTTAATATAAGAATCTAATTTCTGAAGGTATCGAAATTTTCAGCTTCAGTCTATCTGTATTTTAATAGCAAATGATTTATTTAGGCATAGCTAGAGAAAAACTCTTCTAGCTAAGAAATTTTTTTCAATCGTAGAGTGCATTTCTACTAATATCTGTCAATCCAACGATTTGATTGCAAAATCAGATATTATTACAGTTCTCCAGTGATAAACTGAGCTTTTCCGTATCCAAATGACCAATCTTCATCATTATTTTCTACCATAGAAATAAGAACATCCTTAGGATCGATTTCATTTCTTTCTTTAAGTTTATCAGTTACAAGTTGATAAAATCTCAACTTGCTTTCTTTTGTTCTCTTACGGCTGACAATAGTAATAGCTATCGCATTTTTTGTTCTTGTAAATCCTAAACCAGTATCCCCTAGGATCATTTCATTTTCTTTATGTTGATTGACAATTTGATATCGATCCCCAGCTGGAACCTCAAAAGCTTCAACAACAGCTTCATGTAAATTGTCTAATAATGATTTTAATTCAGCTGCTTCTTTAAAATCAAATAAATCGATTTTTATTAGTGGCATATTTTTATCTCCTTTATTAATATTTGTTATGTTTATACACTTTAGTGCCACATTACTCTAAAAAACAAACAAGTACAAGTAACATTTGAGGCAGTCTATGACTAAGAAGAGGTAACTGTTGAAATAACGAGCCAAATAACTAATGAGTTAATTACTTGAAGTATAAAACAGTACTTTAAAAAAAGTTGTGTCCAAATAAATCCTCTGAAAATGCTATTAATCTATTTATTTTTTCAATACATAGGGTCCTATCAAAAACGAGCTCAATTGCATATGAGCCTATTTTTTGATTAATGTCTTTTTCAATTCCGATTAAAAGCTGTTCATTTGTCAATGATATATTTTCTGGAACGACAACGTCGAATTGAAGTAAAGGTAAATGATTTTTATTTTCAAGTCTAAAATCATGTAATTGTAAGTTTAATTCATAGGAATTTAATAGTTCTTTAACAAGTTTATATACTTTTTGTTATTCTTCACTACGAACGGCAATTGGATCCAAGTGACAAACTAAATTAATTTTTAACTTGTTTTTAAATTTTTTTTCAATCCTATTGAGTACTTTATGGGATCGATTTAGACTCCACCTATCATCAATTTCGAGTAGTAGTTACACTATAGTTTTAATAACTATCATGAAATTTCATAACAATAGGTGCTTAGAGTCATGATAGATCAAGATCCCGTTTAAGTTATCAAGGAGATGACCGTGAAACTGCAAAGTCTTTTTTTACTACCTTATTAACAAAGTAGGTTTTTATATAATACATGAAATTTTTTAAAGTTGTGTATATAAAACCTTATTAAATAAAAGGTCTATATACACGACTTTTTAATTTAGTAAACTTGAATATCTTAATCGACACCTATAATAGACAGCGAAAAATCAATCAGATTAATACTTTGTAAGTGTTTATTCTGAGTACACTTTAAACGAACACATATATAAATTACTTTTAAAAAACGCTAATTGTAAAATTAAGTTAGACAAATAAAAAAAACAACCGTGGTACACTCAAAATGTAATTCCGACAAAAGAAGACACAGGAGTAATCACGAATGAACCACACTCATTTACCATCGAAGAAATTATAATAATAGAAGCCTATGTACAACAAGCTATTTCTATTTTGAATATTTTCGCTCTCATTAGTCGTCCACGTCAGAAAATTCATAACGTGATTACGTCCTCAAAATAAGAATACACAGCGTTGGATTACTTTAAAGAGTATAAAAAAACAAAAAAGCCTACAGTAGGTGCCAAAGATTTTTACCCAATGACTAATAAAGGGATATTCAGATAAAGGTTATTCAGGATTGGACTTCAGATGTTATTATTGGCCGTATTAAAACTCTATTGATTGCTCAGTACAAATCTTGTGTAGGCATTTCAAGTAAGGACCCTTGATAAACCAACCTTTTAATGAAATGGGAGAGGAAACAAACTTTTAAAAAAGATTTATTCGAAAGAAAACAGTATTATCCTGATTTTAAATAAGGATTTGATTATTTATAAGGATACACGATTGTTAGTGTTCGCCATGAGAGTTCGATTATCACACTAGTTAAATAGGTTTAAGAAGCTATTATTTCCTTAAAGCCTAATGGACGGACGTAAGGAAAGAGATGTTGAAGTGGCTGTAAATAACTGACTCCAGTTTATTCCAAAAAATCTTTTTAAGTCAATTACGTTTGATTGAGGAAAGAATTTCCTAACTGGAAATCAGTATATAACCCCAACATGGTTTTGCCATCTATTTCGAGGATCCCGGAACACCTTCATAACGATTTTTGAACGAAAATTCTAATGGTTTACTTCGAAAAGATGGATTACCAAAATAAATGGTCTTTAATCAAGTCGACCAACTGTTTGTTTCATACATTGCAGACAAGAGAAATAATATTCCAAGAAAATCAGTGAAGTATCAAACACCATTGGAAGTATTTTTGAGTTACATGAGTGGAAATATTCTGTCTAGCTTAATTTGACAAATCAGATATTTAAAAAATCTCAAAAAAAAAAGCAGAACTTTTCAGAGTAAAGAAAAGTCCTGCTTTTTTTAGGCTACTATAGTCTTATAACCAACACTATAATATCTTCTTATCGTATTCAAAACCATTTTCTTCACTTAATTTTTTATAAAATTCCCCACTTTTCTTAATTGTTCTTTTTTGAGTTGGCAAATCTAAAGACACTAATCCGTAGCGATTTTTATAAGAATTAATCCATGACCAACAATCTATGAAGGCCCATAAGTGATACCCTTTGATATTGCATCCATCATTAATAGCTTTCCATAAATATGCTAAGTGATCCTTAATGAATTCAATACGGTATGTATCGATTACTTGACCACTCTCATTCATGAAATTTTCCTCATTTGCAACTCCCATCCCATTTTCAGAAATAAAGGCTTCAATGTTTCCATAATTATTTTTGATGTCCATACATAAATCGTAGATACCTTTTTCATAAATCTCCCAACCTCGGTATTCATTCATACGACGTCCAGGCATAATATAATTTTCAAAGAACCATTCTGGTAAAAATGGACCTTCTTGGTTAATCGCTGTTAACCGAGCTTTTACTCGACGAGGTTCATAGTAATTTAATCCTAATATTTGTGAAGTGTTTTCAGCAATACATGCTAAATCTTCTACAGTATAATCTGTAGGCATTTGGTCATAATCCTTTAATAAGGTTACTAATTTTTCAGGAAAAGTTCCTTTAACCATAGGATCAAGAAAACTTCTTGTATAAAACAAATCGGCTATTTCAGCAGCTTTTAAATCAGCGGGATTTTGACTTCTTGGAAACGTTGGACTTAAATTCAAAATAACGCCAATTTTGCTAGATAAATTATATTTTTTGAAAGCTTCAACAGCTTTAGCATGAGATAATATTGTAAAAAAGCCTGCTTGAGCACCTCTTTTAAAATTAACAATATTAGGATAATGAAAATCTTCTAGATATGACCCTAAAATAGGTCCTAGTGGTTCATTAAAAGTAAACCAGTGATAGACTAAATCGCCAAATTCCTTGAAGCATGTATCAGCAAATTTCACATATGCATCAACAACCTCTCGAGATTCCCAGCCACCTATATCTTGTAATTTAGCAGGCATATCAAAATGATAAAGATTTGCAAAAACCTTGATTCCATTTTCATTCATTTCTTTAAATGAATCTCTATAAAAAGCAATTGCTTTAGGGTTTACTTTGCCCGTACCTCCATCTGGAAACATTCTCGCCCAAGAAATTGAGACACGAAATGAATTGTGTCCAGTTTGTTTCATCAACTGGATATCTTCTTTATAATGATGAATATGATCAGTAGTTATTTCTGAACCTATTCCTTTATAAAAGCGATAAGGCTGTTCTTCATACCATCTCTCCCAAACCGTTTCAGCTTTCCCGGTTTCTCCTCTTCCTTCAGCCTGTTCGGCTGACCATGCAGAACCCCACCAAAAATCTTGTGGGAAAGTTAATTTTTGTTTATTCATTTGTATTCCTCCTCACATAATAGAATCATGATAACATTATTATTAACATAAATAAACATCTTTACTAAAAGTTATATATCTTTATTTTTTTATTATATGTATTATATGGAAATCAACACTACTTCTATGATAAAATATACTAAGTAGTATACTTATTAAAAAGCTAGGAGATATAATATGAAAACAATCCCAAAATATATGAAAGTATATTTAGACATAAAAGAAAAAATTACGAATGGTTACTATGAGGTTGGAATAAAGCTTCCCTCTGGAGGAGAACTTGCAGAAGAATATAAAACAAGCAAACTTACTGTAAAAAAGGGTCTTGACTTGCTCGTTTCTGAAGGAGTTTTAAGAAGCAGAAGTGGTTTTGGAACGGAAGTATTAAGAACACCTATTGACAACTCAAAGGTTTTTGGACCAAACGCAGGACTATTTAGTGTAATAGGAGAAGAACATGTTGAATCTCAGATTCATAATTTTTCAATTGAGTTACCATCTCAAAAAGTATCTGATATGCTGAAAATTGATTCAAAAGATTATGTTTATAACATTATTAGAAGCCGCTTTATAGACCATCAACCGTATTCAATCGAACAGACATTTATGCCTTTGTCGATTATACCTGGACTTGAGCCCAAACATTTAAAGAAATCTGTTTACTCTTATATTAATCAGGAACTTAATTTAGAGATTAAAGACTCTCACATATGGATAAAGGGGGATCTAGCTACAGAGTTTGATGTGCATATACTAGATATCAAAAAAGGAGATTTTATGATTGAAGTAGATAAGGTAGTCTCCCTATCTTCTGGAACTCCCTTTGAATATTCCTTATCTAGACATATATATAAAGACTTTATATTTGAAGCCGTATTTGTTGAAAATTAGTTATTAAAAAACAATCTTATAAGATTGTTTTTTTTAATTGTAAAATAAATATATATCTTTAAACAAAAACGTTTACTTTTTTTACTAGTTATTGTAATATGAAATTATAACGAATAGTTATCGCTTACAAAAAGGAGGAGGATTTTATTAATATGACAAAAAAGGATAAGATACTAGAAAAGTTCGGAATGATTGCAGTAAAAATAGGTAATCAAATTCACCTACGTACTTTACGGGATTCATTTGCGACCTTTATGCCATTTATGATGTTAGCTGGTTTTGTAACATTAATCAATTATGTTATTTTAGAACCTACAGGATTTATGGGAAAGATAATTAACCCAGATACATTGACAACTATTCAGCAAATTGGTATCTCAATTGGAAACGGAACATTGAGTATTACTGCGTTATTAATAGTTGCAGCAGTTTCTTATCATATGAGTGTTAGTAGGGATTACACTAATCCTATTGCAGCTATACTTGTATCACTTTCAACATTTGTTGTATTAACACCAATGAATACAATGTTTACACCTGAAAACGCTAGCAAATCTATTGAAGTTACAGGGATGCTACCAGTTTCTCATATAGGTGCTTCTGGAATGTTTGTTGGAATTTTTGTTGGGTTATTAGCAACTGAATTATTTATTAAATTATCAAATAATGAGAAATTACAAATTAAATTATCAGGTAATATTCCACCGGCAGTTTCGAAATCATTTAATGTTTTAATTCCAATTATTATAACTGTTACCTCATTTGCGATTATTTCTTTTGCCATTAATCAATTATTTAATATGGATGTAAATAGATTAATTACAACCCTTATAACTGGTCCATTAGGTAAAATTACTACAGGATTACCTGGGTTCTTATTAATTACGTCAGTATCCAATTTATTCTTTGGATTTGGTATTCATCAGGCAGTTATCTCAGGCCCTCTTCTTGATCCGTTTTTACTTCAAAATATGCAAGAGAATATGGCTGCATATGCCAATAAAGAAGAAATTCCCCATATTATTAATATGGCATTCAAAGATACTTTTGCTGTAATGGGAGGGTCAGGAAATACTATTGCTTTATTAATTGCTATTTTTTTATTTAGTCGTCGTAACGAATATAAAGATTTTGCTAAACTAACAGTTGCACCTGCAATTTTTAATATTAGTGAGCCTATTATATTTGGTCTTCCAATTGTTTTTAATGTAAGTTTAATTATTCCATTTGTACTAGCTCCTGTATTTTCATTAACAATTGCTTATTTTGCTACAGCAGCTGGATTAATCAATCATGTTGTCGTTCAGATTCCATGGACTACACCACCAATAATATCTGGATTCTTAGCAACTGGCGGTGATTGGCGTGCATCCTTTTTGCAAGTCTTAATTATTGTAGCAAGTGTATTTATATATCTACCATTCCTACGTATTGATGAAAAAGTTATAGCAAGTATGGCTAATTAATTTATTTTACGTATAACCCTAGAGATAAATATATAAAAGCAGTTTGCTACAAAAAATGTACTACACTCCAAAAGTTAGGTTTGTTCTCTAACTTTTGAAGTGTATTTTTTTGGGATAAATATAGTAAAGAATCATCTAACTAACTTGTACCTTTGATAATTATTAATAAGTCTTTCTATATAAAAGTCATATTCATTTGAATCAATTTATACTTCTTACAATTCCAAACAATAATAGCCTTTTTTGTAATGCGGTTATTATTGTTTGGGTAATTGTAAAAATATCTGCATTGTATAATTGATATAAAAAAAGCAGGAACCGATTAGAGGCTCCTACTTTTTGACTTGTGTGCTTAGGTGCTGACCCCTAAAAGTTAGACTTTTTATTATATATACATGATAATTGATGAATAATCGATAACTACCTGATTAATTTTGGTGGTCTTACCAATAAGGTTAATATGAAACCTCCGACAGCGAGCATACTTGCGATAAAGAAAGCATGAGTATCCTGGCTCGTTAACCCCAGAATAAACGGTCCCGCTAAAGAGGCCACACCATAGGCCTGATAAATCAAGCCATAGTTCGATCCGAAATAAAACGAACCGAAATAATCACTTGTGATGGCCGGGAACGTGGCTAGAAATCCGCCGAAACTGCTGACTATCAGTGCAAGGATCAAAAAATACACAATAGCGTTATGTGTCCAGAAGCTGAGCGTCAGCATTGAAAAAGCTGTGATGAGGAACAACAAACTAAACACTTTCAGTCTTCCGAAAATATCGGATACAGCCCCCCATCCGATTCGGCCGGATGCATTGGCTACTGCGGCGACTGCTACAGAGTACCCTGCAATTTGAGGCGTGAGACCAACAACTTCCCGCGCGATATCCTGTGCTAGTCCAATGACGATAAGACCGCTTAAACTGCCTAAAAAATAAATGATACATAAAAGATAAAATGTTCTTGTTTTTAACATCAAAGTCGGTTTAAAGTCGGTTTCGTTTACCAGAATTGTCGTTTTCCCTTCTGACTGTTGAGGAACACTGAGCATTTGGGCACCGATCAAGCCGACGACCCCGTAAACAAATGCCTGTACGAGAAAGGTTTGAGATACACCAATTGTCTGAATCAGATAACTCAAAACAAAGTTGAAAACGAAGCCACCTAATCCGAATGCACCGATAATGATGCCGGTGATCATCCCTTTCTTTTTAGGGTACCATTTAAGCGACGTAGACAACGGGCAGACATATACCATTCCGACACCTATCCCTCCCATCAAGCTATAGCCTAAATACAGCATCGGGAGCGAACGTGCCATCGAGGCGACGATTAAACCCGAACTAAAGAAAAGTATCCCGATCGTTGCGACTTTTCTGGGACCGATTTTATCCTGCAGGCGACCAGAAAAAATTGTAACAAATGCAAAGATAAAGATAATTAATGAGTAGGCCGTGTAAACTTCCGTACGCTCCCAACCGTAAGCATCGATTAAAGGCTGATTAAACAGGCTCCAAGTGTAAACACCTCCGATACAGAGCTGCATTAAAACACCACCCAGCAGCGCCTGCCATCGTTTTGTCTCAATAGATTTTTCTCGCATTCCCATCTCCCCTTTTTTAAAAGTATAAAGAAAGAAGCCCTAAAAATAAAGAGAATTGAAGAAATTTAAATAATAACATTAATTGATGATATTATTTAAATAAATTAAGTGAAATAATTTTTTTACAACCATACTAGGTGTAGGATTTTATTTTGTACCTTTACCAAACAACAGAATTATAAAATCAGAAATAGTTGCAGAAGCTGTTCAAAGTAAATATACTCATAATCATGGAACGTATACTTATTATAAGATAACCAGTTACATACCATACTCGGCTGCAAAAAAAATGATAGCATACGTTAAACAGATTAAAGGTATATCCAATTTATTAGCAATTGCTGGTGGTACCTATAAAAATTGGGCTGGTGGATTGATAAAAGTATAGCTAAAATTGGTATTTTTTGGCTATCCATAGAGATAACATACGACAATAAATATAGCTTTAGATTTCAATACCTAAGACTAAAATGGTATAACCTACAATTAAGGCAATTATAAAACCCAATGCTGTAACGATTAACGCAGCTTTTTTGTTAGCCGCTAGTAATGGAAAAATTCCATCTCCACTGGTTGCAATGCCTGCTGCAATTAAAGCCGCTATTGGAAAATTTTGGATAGTTATAAAGGCAACCGCAACAGAAATCATCCCGCCACACCCTGGTGTAGCTCCTATGATGGCAGCAATGATTACCACAACGAAAGCTGATGAAGTCATCCACGTATCAAAAGTCTCTGGTCCTACTAAAATATCAATGACATAATTAGCAATTAATAGTCCCGCAAATACATAAACAATGACAGTAGAAATATCTAATACGGCATGCAATAAAGTTGTTTTGATATTGTTGTTGCAAGAACACTCACTTCCCTTGTAATTAAACTTATACACAAGATAATAAATAATTGAAAAAATTGTAAATAAAATGGCTACCCACACTGATAAGTCATCATAACCTGTAATACCACCCCCCCATAAAGCCATTATTGATCCAGGTAGCAAAAAAGCACTAAAAGTTAGAATGAAATAAAATCCGACATACTCAACAACTACATATGGTATTGTTGTTGCTTTACTTGCGGGGTAATTTTTTTTGACACTTTTATTTTGGAACTCATACGCGTTGGCATTTATTCCAAGCATATCAACTAGATAACCAAAAATAATAGCGACAATAGCGCCTACTAAAGTGACTATTAGAAATGCTTTTAGATTTGCGGCAACACTCGCTTCGTCAGAAGCCCCAAGTAATACAAATGATCCTTCTCCTAATGTTGCTATAAATGCAGCAAATAATCCACCAAATGATATTTTTTTATTCTTATATAACGATGAAACCACAATTGTTGCGCCGCACCCTGGTATTATCCCTAACACTGCTCCAATTATAGGATGAGCCCAACTCGGTCCTATTTGATTATTTCCTGAAAGTTTCCCTCTTGACGCGTAAGTAATTAAGGAAACACCGATAATTGAGATAGAAATATAACCACCTATAACACCGGTAGCTTCAAGATTTCCCAGTATGAAGCTCCATAAATTAAAATCCATAAAATGTTTCGTCCTTTCATTTTTGTTGGTCACTGATTCAAAAAAATATATATAATAATGATTATTATTGTCAATTAAAACTAAGCTGTAAATTTTTTAAATCAATACATGAAATTAGATAGAATGATGTACCGCAACATAAGATAATCCTTTAATTTATTTCCCATTGACTGCTCACTTCAGATTAAACATTTCCCTGAAGTGAGCAAAACTGAGTCGGAATCCATTCTTTTTGTCACCAAATTTTTGTACTTCCAAAACAATAATATTTTTTTCTAGTAACTCTTGTAAAATATTGTCTACTTCTGCTTTTGTTTTTTTCGGAAAAAGGCAATATAAGTGGAATCCACCTTTAGCCGGTAGAAATTCTATATCTTCTCCAAATTCTATTCTTAACCATTTCTCCATAATGCGGGCTCTTTCTGCTAACTTATTTTTGATCTTTTTCTGGTGCTCGTCCATCTCGATTCGCAAATAATGATCGGCCATAAACTGAGATAGAAAACTGAGCTCTGAATCAATTTGAATTCGAATATCTGCCAGTTCCTTCAATACCGTCTTGGGACCGACCATCCAACCAATTCGCAGATGATTTCCTGCTAATTTGGATAGAGTGCCTAAATAAATAACCTGTTGTTGTTGATCCATCTTTTTCAAGGGACTATTATCGACTGACTGATCAAAAGATAATGCGCCATATGCGTCATCTTCTACAATGGGAATCCGTTTCATCAGGCAATAATCAAGAATGTCTGCTTTCCGTTTAAAACTCATCACAAATCCGGTTGGATTTTGAAAAATGGGATTCAGGAAAATCATTTTTAGAGGATAGTTTATGGACGCTTCCTGCAATCCTTTAATTGTCATACCTTCCGTATCCATAGAAATGGGTATAATACGAAGGCCTGCTGCTTGAAATAAGCGGAGAGAATAAAAATGAGAAGGAGCTTCAATACCAACTGCATCTCCTGGTTTTAATAGCCCTTGTGAAATAAGAAATAATGCGTTTTGCGTCCCAGAAGTAATCATAATTTCTTCTATCGGAACTTCCATTTGATACGTTTTTTTGAGATACAACTGGACACTTTCTCTTAAAGAATGCATTTCACTATTTAAGGGACTCTGTTTTTTTTCTTGCTGGATTAATTCTTTCCAAGATAAACTGGGTGACTGAAGTTCCGGCAATAAATCCGCAGGCAAGTTACCATTTGATAAGTCAATGACTTTGTCCTGTTTCTGCTCCCTAAATCTGGCAACAGCCTGTTGATAGTCACTCTGTTTTTTAAAACTATCAGTAGTGAGTGAAGTACCCCAGTTGATCAAAGGTTTTGTTTGTAATCCCCATTTGTCTGGGTTCACATAGGTACCACTCCCTTTTTTTCTTGTCAGTACTCCCTGGGCTGTCAATTCCTCCATTGCTCGGATAACAGTGGATCGATTCACTTTCAGATATTCAGCTAATTTTCTTTCCGCAGGCAAACGGATTCCAGGCTTTAATTCACCAGACTTAATTTTTTCTTCCGTCAGCAACATGATTTTTTGATATAATGGCATGCTATGATCTCGACTAATACTCCATTTGTTCATGATATTTCCTCTTTCTTAGATATTTATTTTATTGTATCACAAATTGGATGGTAAATTTGTAATCCAATTGGATGTAGTCTACTGGTTTTTTCTTGCGTATACTTTCAATCAGTACTAGCGCAGTAGAAATAAGAGGAGGAATTAATATGAATAAAAACATTATTGGCAGCACAAGAGTCAAACGTGGAATGGCTCAAATGCAAAAAGGCGGTGTCATTATGGACGTGGTAAATGCTGAACAAGCCAAAATTGCAGAAGCAGCAGGAGCCGTCGCGGTCATGGCTTTAGAACGCGTACCTTCTGACATACGAAAAGAAGGTGGAGTTGCCCGTATGGCCGATCCTGCTATTATTGAAGAAGTAATGAATGCCGTTAGTATCCCTGTAATGGCTAAGGCACGTATTGGACATATTTCTGAAGCACGTATTTTGGAAGCTATGGGAGTAGATTACATTGACGAAAGTGAAGTCTTGACTCCAGCAGATGACGCCTTTCACTTACTGAAATCCGAGTATGTAGTGCCATTTGTCTGCGGCTGCCGAGACCTAGGTGAAGCTTTACGGCGCATTGGAGAAGGAGCATCGATGCTTAGAACTAAAGGGGAACCTGGAACTGGAAATATAGTAGAGGCTGTTCGTCACATGCGCAAAGTAAATAGTCAAATACGTGAACTTTCTACTAAGACATATGATGAGTTGATGGCTTTTGCTAAAGAGATAGGAGCTCCTTACGAATTAGTAAAGGAAATAAAACAACTTGGAAAATTGCCAGTTGTAAATTTCGCTGCTGGAGGAGTGGCTACACCAGCTGATGCTGCCTTAATGATGAGTCTTGGAGCAGATGGTGTGTTTGTCGGTTCTGGTATTTTCAAATCCGAATCACCAGAAAAATTCGCTCATGCCATTGTTCAAGCAACTACGAACTACGAAGACTACGAATTGCTAGCTGAGCTTTCTAAAGGTTTGGGTGAACCAATGAAAGGAATAGAAATCAGTCAATTACTTCAATCTGAACGGATGCAAGAAAGAGGTTGGTAAGTATGTCAAAAACCATAGGAGTTCTCGATCTGCAGGGTGCCGTTACGGAACACCTTTTTGCCTTAAAAACTTTAGGAGTAAATGCAGTATCTGTCAAGAATACTAAGGACTTTGATGCTCTAGATGGCCTAATTATACCAGGTGGAGAATCGACAGCAATTGGTCGATTGATTCGAGAAAAAGAGTTGGAGAATCGTCTGCGTTCTTTTCATAAAGAAAAAAAAGCCATTTTTGGAACCTGTGCAGGTCTTATACTCTGCAGCACTGACGAAAGTCATACCACAGACGATTTGCGCCTGGGTTTTATTGATATGGAAGTAGAGCGGAATGGTTTTGGAAGACAAGTAGACAGCTTTGAAACTTCTCTCCGTTTTTCAGGTATCGATCAAGAAGTCGAAGCGGTGTTTATCCGTGCTCCTTACATTCAATCTGTCGGACCAAATGTAAAAGTTCTGGCTTCTGTCAATCAAAAAATCGTAGCTGCAGAGCAAGAAAACGTACTGGTGACTGCTTATCACCCTGAACTAACTGAGGATTATGCTGTCTTGAATTATTTTTTAAATAAGATTCGTTAATCAATCTATTTAATATAGAGACCTAATACATGAATTTAGATTGAATCATGTATTGAAATAAAAAAAGTAACCGTTAAAATGATACGGTTACTTTTTTTATTTTTGGTTATCCACTATTTCTTGTAGCAATCCATTGTCATCGTTACTATCAAGTGAATTAATTTTTTCACTTTCCATTTCAACTCTGCCAATTGTAGTACTAGCATTATTTGCAGCCGTATAGGTTACTATTACTTTAAATCGATAACGTTTGGGTCTGTCTTCATCTTGTACAACACTAATTTCATTAGTAGCTATGCTATAGTTTGCATGATCTGCTTCAACTGGATAATTGAGTCCTACACTAACTCTTTATTCAAAGTTACACACGGTACTCCGTCTTCATAATAGACGTCAGACTCTTTGGTGTAATCTAGTTTTTCGTAAAACCCAACGGCACTTAGTTCACCATGTATGACGGACGTCGTACACCCTAGTTTTTTACCCAAAGCTTCCAATTCTTTAACGACTACTTCTCCCAGTCCTTTTTTACGATATTCCTTGAGAACAGCAATTCTTCCGGGCCGGATAGTATCTGAGTCGATTTGCTTATAGCGTCCGGTTGCCACAGGTTTCTCTCCATCATAAATGACGACATAAATCGTCTCATCATGATCTTCCAAATCGTATTCCTCTTTGAGCGGAATTCCTCGTTCCATGACAAATACCTGCATGCGAACATATAAAGCAGCGGCTCGATTCCATTTTTCTTTCCCAATGTGTGTTTTCATTGTCAGTCCCTCTTTTCTTAAAAATATTTTTTCGGAATTAGGATGTGTTTGAAAACTAATAACTATTCTGATTTTTGGGCTAACTGAGAAAGGTAGGATTGATTAAAATAAATATCGAACAACAAGAGCGACCTAATGAATCATGGAGTAAAATAAAATGATCCTCTATTTTGAAGTTACTCTAATTAAGGCTCATTGTGGCTACTCAAATGAAAAATCGACTTTCAGTTACTCGAACTAACGCTCGTTTCAGCTACTTGCCTCTTAACAAGATAGTTTTAAAACACACCATAATTATAAACATTATAAATTTTTTTCTATATGAAAAAAGCAGTAAACATAAATTAAAATAAACCTTATAGGTAGCGACCCCAAAAAGTTAGAGTGAAATCTAAACTTTCGAGGTCGCTTTTTTTAAATCCTTTACATAGAGTTCATTTCAGTTCTTCCATTAGTTGAATTTTGCTAAAGTCTGTGTATAGAGTTCAACGATTTCTTCACGACTAATTTGTTGTTTTTTCTCTTTATACCAAAAGACGGATTGAATCGTGATACCCATAATGATCTGTCCTTTATAACTAAGCTCCATGGGTAATTCTTGGTCACTAGAACCTTTCTTTATCTGGTTACCTAACATGCTCTTCCCATACTCGCGCACACTTTCAAGTTCAAAAATGATATTGGCATTCATTTGAATACTGAAAATGAGATATAGTAGATTATCAAATTGATCCAATAGCTGTTCAAAAACAATAATAAAAAAGTTATCTTTTTCTTCATTTGAGTTTTTGATAGCAAAATCAAATATTTCATTCATTTTATGTTTAATAAAAAAGGTTATAAAATCATATTTATCCAAGAAATGATTGTAGAAAGTTGGTCGTCGAACCATAGCAGCATCACATATTTCTGTTACTGAAATACTTTCAAATTCTTTTTCATGTAATAAGCTTTCAAATGCTTCTATAAGTGCCTTATGAGTTTTTTGAACCCTTAAATCTAACTTTTGCATATAATGCCTCCTTTTTAGAGAAAAAATTATCAATTATCGTAAAAATGTAAATTATTTATCAGATACTGAAATTATGTATCTTGTTCTCCTTTGTACGACTAGTATAATAAATATTATAACATTTGTAAATAAAGAAACAAATGTAAATTATTTTACAATCGATATTTAAGAGGAAGGTGGAAATACGATGTCAGTTATTGAAGTAAAACATGTAACCAAAGACTATGGGCATGGACGTGGAATATTTGATGTTTCCTTTGAGATAGCAGAAGGAGAAGTCTTCGGATTTCTAGGGCCCAACGGTGCTGGAAAGACCACTACTATTCGTCACTTGATGGGATTTTCCAAAGCTCAAGAAGGTGAATTATATATTAATGGTAAGGATTGTTGGAAATCAGCTGATATCATTAAACGCGATGTTGGTTACTTACCTGGAGAGATGGCTTTTCCCAAAGGAATGACCGGAGATAATTTTATTCAGTTCATGGCTGAAGAAAGACAAATCAACGATATGTCTAGAACAGATTATCTTAAGGAACTTTTTGAATTGGATACATCAATTGAAATTAAAGAAATGAGTCTTGGATCTAGACGAAAGTTGGCATTGGTGACAGCTTTTATGCATGATCCCAAAGTGTTAATTCTAGATGAACCAACCTCAGGCTTAGACCCCATTATGCAAGAGCGTTTCATCCAATTTATCTTAGCTGAGAAAAAAAAAGGTAAGACTATTCTACTCTCTAGCCACATCTTCAGCGAAGTGGATGCAACTTGTGACCGGATCGCCATTATAAAAGAAGGAGTGGTTGTTTCAACCATTGAAGCCGCTAAGTTAAAACACAGTACGAATAAAGCTTTCAAAATTGAATTCACGACGAATAAAGATTATCAACAGTTTCTGTCCCTTACGCAATTTAAAATTCCAGTTGAGCGACCTGATCAGAATCAAGTTAAGTTAAATCTCACAGATGAGACCATGCAGAATTTATTTATTGAACTAAGTAATGTGAACATTAATTTTATTTCAGAAATCAAATTTACACTTGAAGATTATTTTATGGATTTCTATGACCGCAAGAAGTCTGTAGCAGCTGGAGAGGAGAATCTAGAACATGGCATACATTGATATTAAGCACCTGACTAAAGACTACGGAAAGGGACGTGGCATTTTTGATATGTCTTTAGAAATTGAAAAAGGTGAAATATATGGTTTTGTTGGCGTCAATGGTGCAGGAAAAACCACGACTATTCGACATATGATGGGTTTTTTAACTCCAGATGAAGGAACAGTCACCATTAATGGGCTTGATGCTACCAAAAGTAGTGCAGAAGTTAAACGATATGTATCTTATATACCTGGTGAAATTAATTTTCCCGGTAACTCTACAGGTGAAGTCTTTTTAAAAGATCAACTCTATTTATCGGGTCGTGGAGATTGGACACATGCCGTTAAGATTAGTGACCAGTTTCAATTAGATGTGACAGCTAATGTACGTTCTATGAGTAAAGGGATGAAGCAGAAAACAGCAATTGTTTCAGCCTTTGCTTCTGATGCTGATATTTTGATCATGGATGAGCCAACTACGGGCTTAGATCCTTTGATGCGGGATATCTTCATTGAACTACTGAAAGATGAAAAAGCAAAAGGTAAAACCATTTTTATGTCTAGTCATATTTTCCAAGAATTGGAAGAAATCTGTGACCGAGTCGCAATTATTCGTGATGGTACGATTATTGATGTCATTGATATGAGGGATATTCGCTACAACAAGACTAAAACTTATAAAATGGAGTTTAAATCATTTGAAGATTTCGATCATTTTCGCAGCCTAGGTTACGACTTAAATCGAATTAAGTTGGAAGATTTACAATTAAATATTACGATTCATGATAAAGATGTCAACCATTTAATTCAAGATTTAAAACACTTTGATTTAGTCTATTTCAAGGAAATCAAAGCTACATTCGAAGCATATGTTACTCAAATATTTAAGGAGGAAAAATAAAATGTTCTCAAAACCAGTTTTTAAACAAAGTGTTCAAGCTAATTGGAAGTTATGGGCTATTGTCACCGTGGTTGCGTCACTGATTCTATCCACTTTTATGGTTACTTTTGATGCAGAAGGCTTCGCCACAATAGCATCCGCTGCTGAAGGGACAAGATTTTCTAATTTGTTATCGACGATGACTAGTCTGTTGGGAAGTCTAGAAAACTTCTATAAATTGATTGCCGTTATCTTGGGAATTGTCTATGTAGTGTTTACTGCGAATAATCTAGTGGTGAATGAAGTGGATTCTGGCTCAATGGCTTACACCTTGTCCACGCCGATTAAACGGTCTAGTGTTATTTTTACTAAATCAATCTATTTAATCTTTTCCATTGTTCTAATGTATAGTATTGTTGGGACTGCCGGTCTAGGTGCCGCTCAATTTCAATATCAAAATGTGACCGGCTATCCAATTACAGATGATGTACGAGCAGCCGCTGAGGCATTAAATCAAGATGAAGGCTATGTATCAGAGCGCTTATATTTAATTCTAGAAAACGATCATGCCATGAAGGAAGCAGCCACTGCGAGAGATATGGATACCGAATCTTACCCACTTTATTTAGAGGGTCTCATTAATGAACGTTCATATCAAGAAACAGCGGACATTATTACGGATGAACGTTGGGATATCTATAAAGACGACGAGGACATGGAAGATGAGGATATTGAAATCACAGCGAAGGAATTGACTGACGATCCAGCTATGATCCTATCAAGTAATGAGGCCCTTGTCGCAGGAGCCAAAGTAAAAGGAATGTCAGTGAATGTATTCCAACAATTTGTTAATGATGAAATAACTTCGCTTGAAAAGGAAATTGAATTGCCTAATAAAGGCGAAATTATTAATGAAAAGGATACAGAAATCTTATTACAATTAGTGATTGAAGCTTCATCCAAAGCATTGAATATGGAGAGCGATCAAGTTGCTGAAAATATTTCCTTAATTAAAAATCCTGTGGCGATAGAAGCTGCAACAGAAGCAACGGAATTAACGGAGCAACAAATAATAACTATGTCCAATCAGGCCATGATCGCATCTGCAAGATCTGTCGATGAGGCTCTAGATTTCGATACAGAAGCCTACTTCTGGTTAAGTGCAGGACTCTTATTGTTAATATTGGCCTTAAGTTCAATTTCCTTCTTTGCATCAACCTTATTTAACCGCACAGGCTTGGCTTTAGCTATTGGTGGAGGTATTCCATTTGCTTTCTTCCTCATTGCCATGATTCAACAATTGATGGATACTGCAGGAATTCTTGAATATATAACTATAACGAGTTTATTTGATACTGAGGCAATTCTAACAGGTGGAGATTTCGGTTGGGGCTTAGTGGCTTTAGGAGCTATTACCTTCGTCTTGTATGCTGCATCGAATGTTATCTTTACTAAAAAGGATTTACCTCTATAAAAAATTATTTTTGTACAAATCATACTTTATAATCAAGTATTGCAAAATAAGAGCTCTAACACTTTTTATCAAAGTGTTAGAGCTCTTATTTAATTAGTTTATACGATTTTCAGCGATTTTATAGCCGGTTTTGTTATCCCTTTTTTCAGTAACAACTACTTGAATCACTTCAAATTTACCTTGTATTTCTCTAAAAATAACGCGAAGACAAATTTTTTTACAGATAAAATCATTTTTTACTCCTATACCCGACTTAGGAAACTATTGTATCAAAAATTTCAGGGGGTGGTGGAATATTGGAGGGTTTATATTATTTTAAGTAATTAAGTGATTTCAATTTATAATATGTAACTACCTAACAAACACATGAATTTACATAACTTTGTTTATCTAGAACCTTGATCTTACAAGTTTTTTTTCGGTCGTTGGTCCGAAAAAAGATGGGCTTATACAAAAAAACAGCCACTTGCTTTTAGCGGCTGTTCCCCATTTTATCTCTTAGATAAAAGCTAAAAAATATCTGAATGTGTCCCCGTTCGGATAAAAGAGACAAGATTTTGAGTAGAGTAAAATTTATAAATCAATAGCCAATCGCTATTGCGTCCAGAAATATGACACTCCCAACAATCGAGGTAATCTTTTGTCGGTTACAAGATGTGAGCGTGGTATTCTTCTTCGGGTAAAGGGACTTCTTCAATGATCATTTGCATGACCGTTTTGAGTTTTTCAAGATTAGCATTTCGTTTCTTTAGTCGTTTAAGGTCTTTTTTGAATTTGGTTGTCTGCTTCATTTCTAACATACCAACTATTCTCCTAAAGCATCTTCAAAAAGATTGTCTACAGAAGTGTACCGTTTGCCGGTACCATTTTTGACCATTTCGTCCGATTCCTTAATCGCTGCAAGGGTTTCGGTATTGAATTTTGCTTGTTTTGGTTGAAATGGCAGACCGTTTTCTGCAATCACTTGTCTAAAAAAGACGTTAATAGCGGTGCTCGTGTCCATACCTAAGTTATTTAAAACGGCTACGGCCTGACGCTTAACGGTTTCGTCAATACGAACTTGTATAACCGCTTTTTTTGTTTTCGTGATCATTTAAATCGCCTCCTTATTAAGGATAATTATACGCTGATGTAATGCAAATGTAAATACATCAGCATGCGTGAATGTAAATAAGTACAAATGAAAATCATTAATTTAACCTTTAAATTTATATTATTAATTTCCTTCATACGTAAATTGTATTTGTTGAGGCCGATGGTAGATACATTTATAGAGTTACTCTTTGTCCTTATGTGATGAATTTAAATCAATTATTTCATTTGAATATTTTTTTGAATTAAATAATAACGAGTAAGAAGTGGAAAATGTTACTTAGACTTCTCTCAATACATGAAATTGCTTAAAAGTATGTATCGAGAAACTTAATTTACCAACGTTGTAGGTAGGTCATTTCCGGCTATTCTACAAGCAAATATAATTTAGTATTCAAGTCTTTTTGAGTATATATTTTTCAATTACTTTGGAATAAATAGTAATAACAAATAATATATAGATTGTTTTACCAATAATTCCTATAGTTCCTTCGAGATTAAATGCTGCAAAAAACATTGGTAAAGAACCAACAACGTAACCCCATAAAATAGTGGGATCATTTAAAAAATTCCATAGTCGTTTTATCACATTCACTTAACCCCTCCTGAATAAAAAAAAGATATTAATTTGATTATAACAAAAAAAGTAAGCGTTACGATGGTTTTTAAATATTATACTAAGAACACATGAACTTACATAAAAAAATGTATTCAGACACTCTTTTATTTCTTAAACAAGTACTAAAATAGAGCCTTTAATTAACGCATATACGTCTAATAATTTATTAACTTTTACCTTTTCCTATTTATGTATTTCATGATTTTTGATCCATTTTCACTATTTCTATGAGGTAGCATATTTATTTTGTCTCACATATAAAAAGGCTCTACCTAATAGAACTATTAGGCCGAGCCTTTAGTACTAGAATAGTCTTAAATAATTGTACAAATAATCTTTCTCTATCCTCTATTCTTGTGATAATTCATCTTCTGTTTTTGGTCATTTCCCCACCAACTGTTTGTCTATATTCCAGCTTGTAAACTGTTGTCTCTTCAACAGAATATATGGTGGCAGTCACACCTCCCACGTGGCTTTTCTCTAAAGTTACTTCTGTTCATTCACTTACATGTTCTTTTTGATTGCACGCCTCTGGTATTCCTTCTTTTAATACCCATTGTCGTCAATATTATTATCCATATCTCCTGGTTCATTCATCATTTGAGAATCGGAACTATTTTCAGCGGCTGGAATACTGGATTGTCCACTTGTATCAACGGACTCTTGATTTTCATTATCTTGAGGTGAGCAAGCTGCTAGCAGAGTTAAAGAGGATAAGGTTATCATACCAGTAACGATTTTCTTTTTATTCATAATATACCTTCCTTCCTTTGTTTGCTGTTTGCGTTTGTGAAATTATACTTAGAGTTTAACTTTTTTATACCGAAAAATCAAAGAATCAACTTTATAAAAAGAATTCATTCAAACTAATTTTATTTTTGATAAAAACTAAGAAAGCAAATAGCTTAGATTGGAAAACACATTACGAAGCTTTTATGGAAAAGCTGTTGCATCTAATACTGTAATTCATCCTTTAAAAAATAATATACGAAAATGGATACAGATATGCATCCAGGACCTTACTAAAAAAGGTTTTTATTTTTATATTCGCGTAAAAATGAGTAATATAACAATAAAACGAGAACGATCTCATTCAACTTGATACGTAATAGTAGAACAAACAACCAAAAATGAATGTGTTGTATAAAAATTAAAAAATATTGTACCCTCGATGATTAAGGCGTACAATTAAATATAGTTAGGCGCACCTTAATACTAGGAGGAATTTTTTAATGGAGTTGTCAAAGTTAGATAAAGATGATTTGGTAGTAGTGACCGAAATTACTCATCCTGATGCACAAATGCAACAACGATTAATGGATTTAGGTTTTTATCCAGGAGGAACTGTCAAATTAGTGTTGGTTAGTCCCAGGAAAGACCCGAAAGCTTTTGAAGTAAGAGGAACGGTTATCGCAATCCGTAATGAAGATGCCAAGTATATACAAGTAGTACTAAAGGAGAAAAATGATGTCAGATGAATTTGTGTTGCACAATGAAAAAAACGGTCGTGTTATTGCGTTAGCAGGAAATCCTAACGTTGGAAAAAGTACAGTTTTTAACCAATTAACCGGTTTAAAGCAACATACAGGCAATTGGCCTGGTAAAACAGTTGGTATTGCAGAAGGAACGAGTCAACACAAAAACAACTATTATTGTTTAGTGGATCTACCAGGGACCTATTCTCTCTCATCTAATTCTGAAGAAGAAGAAGTTGCACAAGATTTTATCCAATCTGATTTATCCGAAGCAACTATTTGCGTTTGTGATGCTACCTCATTAGAACGTAATCTGAATTTAGTGCTGCAAATCATGCAAATGTCGGATAAAGTAGTGGTCTGTGTTAACTTAATCGATGAAGCACGTAAAAAAGGAATAGAAATTAACATAGAAAAATTGCAGTCATTATTAGGTGTCCCTGTTATTGCTACAGCAGCACGCCAAAATGAGGGATTAGACAGCTTGATGTCTGCTTTAGATAAGGTAGTCTCTGAAGAAATTAAAATGAATCCATATATGAAAAAAGCCTTAATTAGTTTAAAGGGAAATCAAGAAGAGAATACCAAGGCCTTGTTAGATCGAGCTACAGTCATAGCTAATGATGTGATTAGTTTCACAAAAAAAGACCATAATCGCCGTGATCGTAAGTTAGATAAGATTTTAACGCAAAAATTAACTGGTATTCCAATTATGATCTTATTATTAGTGGTTGTTTTTTGGTTAACGATACAAGGAGCTAATGCACCATCAAATGCTTTAGCAAACATGTTCGGCACAATTGGTATTTATTTGAATCAATTTGCTGTTTCTATTAATATGCCTGAGTGGTTAAGAGGAGCATTAATGGATGGAATTTATAATGTTCTCTCAACGGTTATTTCAGTGATGCTGCCTCCAATGGCTATTTTCTTTCCATTATTTACTTTATTAGAAGATTTTGGTTACTTACCGCGTGTCGCTTTTAACTTAGACAAATATTTTGCAAATGCAGGAGCATGTGGCAAGCAAGCACTAACGATGTGTATGGGATTTGGTTGTAATGCAGCCGGTGTGACAGGAACCAGAATCATAAATTCTCCTAGAGAAAAATTGATTGCTATTATAACGAATAATTTTGTTCCATGTAACGGACGATTTCCTATTTTGATTTCAATTATCACCATGTTTTTTGTCGGAAGTTCAATAAGTTTGGGGAGTAGTTTACTTTCGGCTGTTATTCTGGCAGGTACCGTCATATTAGGTGTATTAACAACTTTTTGGACTTCTCAATTACTTTCTAAAACTATTTTAAAAGGTGTTCCTTCTTCATTTACCTTAGAATTACCACCTTATCGTAAACCGCAATTTGGATCAGTTATTGTCCGCTCTATTTTTGACAGAGCCTTATTTGTTTTATCGCGTGCAATTATTGTTGCTGCACCAGCCGGTTTAGTTATTTGGATAATGGCTAATGTGATGATTGGTGATTCTAGTATACTAACTTTGGTAACAACCGCAATTGATCCGTTTGCTCGTTTAATGGGCTTGGATGGAACAATACTGATGGCTTTCATCCTAGGTTTTCCTGCCAATGAAATTGTTATCCCGATCATGGTTATGGGTTATTTAAGTAAATCAACCCTCTTTGAGTTCGACTCACTAGAACAATTTAAAACACTTTTGTTAGATAACGGTTGGACATGGTTAACAGCCGTGAATACTATTTTATTTACAATTTACCACTGGCCTTGTTCTACAGCATTATTAACGATATACAAAGAAACGAAAAGTGCTAAATGGACATGGATATCTTTCTTAGTGCCTACCGTAATGGGGATCGCAACAACTATGATTATTACCTTTTTAGCCCATCTTTTTCATTTAGTTTAAAAATAAAAGAATTAAGCAGGTTAAAAACAAGTGTCAGGAATCCTATTACAATAGGGTTCTTTTTTTATATTGGTCTCTAGTACATAATTGTGTGGCATAACAAACAAAAATGAGACTCATTGTCTTCATTGAGTCTCATTGCTATGACTATTTAGATTTATTTTTATAATTAGTATAAAAAAACCAACAGCCTAATCAAACGAACAAACTAAACTATATATAATCTACACCATTTGAAAATCCTTTAGCACTTCTTAATACATATGTTAGTAGTGCTAATATCAGTATTACTCAAATTTGCTTCTTCGTTCTCATTTTGATGCTGCATGTCCTTATAAATACTCTATTGTACTATTTTTGTTTTTTTATTTTATTTTCCGTTTGATTCTTTTCATAATTTCATATTTCAAGAACCAAGAAACTGCAATTAAAGTTACCAAACCAAGTAGTTGAATTTCCAATGTTGCTTTTAGCCATAGTTTAGCCGTTATTAAAATGATAAATAGTAAAATACCAATTAAAGTTCCTGTTTCTTTTTTCATACATACCCTCCATAGTGACCATTATATTTTTTAAATTTATTGTTTTTATAGCACCTAAATTAATCGATTTTCAATAATATTGATTGATTTAAGTACCCCACCTAGCAAGGGACATATCACAAAAAAATGTACTAAATAGATGGTTTAAGTAGAGAATCTCAAGTCGATTTCATTATATAACAAAATCAGGAATTCAATTGCACAAAGGATTTTTATTTTTTGAAAAAAATAAAAAATACAAATTTTTCTGTTTCTCATGTGACTACACGGGTAAAAATAACGCTTTCATGATACAATAAAATTATCACATTAAGAGGAGGGTTTTTTTATGGCAAACGAAACATTTCTTGCAGTAGCTCAGTCAATGGGTGGGTTGAAAGTTTCATGTACATCCAGGAATTTTGAATTTATTTTAGATGAACCACAAAAATTAGGTGGATCAAATGAGGGGATGAGTCCGGTTGAAGCTTTATTAGCTTCTCTTGGGGCATGTAAAGTTATTGTAGCTCGGTCTTTTGCTGGAATGCATAGTATACATTTAAATGATATCCGTGTAGAAGTAGAAGGAATATTAGATCCTGATGGTTTTATGGGAAAAAATAAAGAAGCTAAAATAGGCTTTTCTACAATCGTATCTAAATTTTATATTGAAGCTGATAATACTGATGAAGAAATCTCAGATTTTATAGCTTTTATCAATCGTACTTGTCCAGTAGCTGATACCATTGAAAATGCACCTACTATTAAATCAGAAATCCATAAATTATAACCTATGAATTTTTTTAAAAAATTCCTCACATCTTGTACTGCATCCTAGAAGTTAGAAAAATTCTAATTTTCGGGGTGTTTTTTATATAGTTGTGTATCTAAAATACTATTTAACAGTAGCGACCCCCAAAAGTTTAGATTTTACTCTAACTTTTTGAGGTCGCTACTGTTAAAATCTCTTCGGAAATTTTTTTTAAAAGGTTATTCTTTTTCCTCTGTCTCTTGTTCTGGAACATTAATTATCGCTGAAGTGCCTTCTCCTTTAACCAACGGTTCTTTGCCATCCCATTTTTCGATGTACTCTTTTTGCAACAATTCCGGAGAAATAGATTGTTGTAACACTTCGTTTGCTTTAGCTTCACCTTCTGCTTGAATAATACCAGCAGCAGCTTCGCCTTCTGCAACGATCCGTTTTTGTTCAGAGTCTAATTTAGCATTCTCGATTTGTGTTTTCTTTAATTCATTTTCTTGAGAAGCCTTAACACGTGCATCAATACTTTTTTGTGTTTCAGCATCTGCTTCTGGAGTACCAAGCGTCACATCTGTGATGATAAATCCCATATCTTTCACTTCTTCAGCAAATTTATCTGTTATCGCTTGAGAAGCCTCACCGGATTTAGAACCATAAATATCAAGAACGGTATAACCACTCACAACATCGCGAGAGGATTTGTAAAGTTTGTTATACAAGTAACCCTCTTGAATATCTTCTACATTTTGAGAGCCTAACTCTTTAAAGATATTCAGAACTTTTTTCTTATCTACCTGCATTTGGTAACGTACAGACATTTTCAATTTCTTTCCGTCTGTTGTACTTACGGATACACTGTTTTTCATTGTTTGAACACGTATTGGGTACTCAGTTGTTTTCTCCATCAAACCAATTAGATGCCAACCGGCGCTAAGGACTTCCTTGCTCCCACCTGAGGGGGAATAAACAACAGCTACTTTACCTTCATCAACTTTTTCTACAAACAACAAAAATCCAAACACTAATATAATTGCTAAAATAAGACTAATAACTAAATTTTTAATTGCTTTATAACTCATCTTTCTCTTCATCCTTTTCTTGTTTCAAATTTTGTTTCTCTGCTACATGTGCTATGTTCTCTATTACTGAAAATAATTTATTCAATAAAGGCAGGATGATTAAAAAAACGATAACCACAGCAATGATTACGAATACCGCCATTCTTAACATAACGACTACCGCGCTCCTTTCATTTCGCACTTCTATCCAACTAAGTATATAAGATTGATAAAAAACACCAATAATAAATATTCTCACAATGGCAACTTTACATGAAAATTGCTTGCATTTCAATTCAAATATTATAGTAACCTACTCTGATGATAATTCATCCTCGGAATCTAAGCTGATATTAGTTAAAAATTTTATTTAACCTGTTATATATTACAAATTTTCTTGTTTTTCCAGTTAACGAACAAGTAAAAATAACGCTTTCATTATACAATGAGGCTATTAAACTAATAGGAAGTTATTTTTATAGCAAACGAAACATTTCGTGCAGTAGCTAAGTCGATTGGTGGAATGAAAGTTTCATGCACATCGAGGAATTTTGAGTTTATTCTAGATTAACTAAAAAATTTAGGTGGATCAAATGAAGGGATGAATCCGGTTGAAGCTTTATTATCCTCTCTTTGTGCATGTAAAGTTATTGCAGCTCAGCCTTTCGCTAAAGCGCATGATATAAAGTTAAAAGATATCCTTGTAGAATTAGAAGGAATATTAGATCCTGATGGTTTTATGGGGGAAAATAAAGCAGCTAAGATAGGATTTTCTACAATTGTATCTAAATTTTGTATTGAAGCTGATAATACTGATGAAGAAATTTCAGATTTTGTAGCTTTTATCGATCGTACTTGTCCAGTAGCTGATACCATTAAAAATGCGCCTACTACTAAAACAGAAATCCATAAGATATAATCTATGAAATGAAAAAATCCCCCTCATCTTACACTACATCCTAGAAGTTAGAAAAAATCTAATTTTCGGGGTATTTTTTATGAAGTTGGTTATTAACTGAAAAAACAGCTATTTTATATAGTTTCTTTAACTACATACAATTAGAGACAAACGTGTATTTAAGAACTTTCTTTGACAGAGTTCTTTTTCACCTAATTTTATCAAAAAGATAAAAATTGATTTTTTAAAAGGACATCCTATATTTAATACTAACAAATTCTATTTCCCGTTTTTACTGCGCTGAGTATGGTAAAATTAAAGCACTATTAGTGGCGAAAAACCAGCCTTTAGCTGGTAAAGAAATGAATGAAATCAGTAGAATCAAAGAATACTTTATTTAAAGGAGGAAGACAAAATGAAAGCTGCAAAGATCGTTGCGTGGATTTGTTTGTTAGCTATGACAGCTGGATTGGTTAATGCATTTATAAATGGGGATTTTTTAGTTGACGGTGGAGCATTACTCGAAAATCCATGGGGAATCATGTCTATGATCGATTTATACGTAGGATTCACCCTATTTTCAATATGGATCGTCTACCGGGAAAAAACTATGTGGAAAACCATCATCTGGGTTGTCACAATGATGATTTTTGGTTTTTTAATAGGCAGTATTTATGTTTTAAAAGCGCTATATGAATCAAAAGGAGACTGGTCCGTCGCTTTGCATGGCGTACAAAGGAGTGTTAGTGATGGAGAAGATTAGAGAATGGGTAGAACAACTTTCACTTGTATTTGAGAAGAAAACAATCGATGCTCTCTTCCCCCCTTTAATATTTTTTCTAGCTAATCAGTTCCTGTCTCTTGAGATTGCTAGTGGGGTAACTCTTCTTTATCTTCTACTCCTTATCCTTTATAGGATTATCAAAGGACATACAAAAAAATACGTTCTAGTTGGCGTAGGAGGTGTCCTGCTTTCTATTGGATTTAGTTTATTATCTGGAGATGCAATCAATTATTATCTTCCTGGCTTAATTACAACAGGCCTGATTGTCATTGCATGTGTTGTGTCTCTTGTCATTCACCGTCCAATGGCCGCTTTGTTGAGTCATTTAACCAGAGGATGGCCAATCGAATGGTACTTACGAGACGATATTCGTCCAGCCTATCGAAACGTCACGATCATGTGGGCCGTTTACTTTATGCTCCGACTGATCATACAAGTTCCACTATTTTTAATGGGCGAATTCTCGCTTTACTTTTATATCAATTCTATTTTGGGTTGGCCGATGAATATAGTTCTCCTTATTTCCACTTATGTATTAGGAATTAAAGGTCTGAGAAAATTATCAGGCCCAAGCGTTGAAGAATTTTTAAACGGAAAAAAGCCTCCTTTTGAAGGTCAGAAAAAAGGGTTTTAACATAAGCTCCATATTAAAAGCACGTATCTCTTAAGAGACACGTGCTTTTTTAGGCTGTATAATTTTTGGTGTTATTAAATCAGTTGATCACTTACTTGGAATTTCTGACGGAATAGGGTTTGCTTGTAGCCGTGTAAAGGATTCAATGTGAATTACACGGCGTTAGCGCTTCAGCGATTACGCCCTGTTTGAAGCTTGAAAACCGGAAGACTTTCTCTTTAGGCTTCAGGTGTTCCCATGGCTCTCCACAAGCAAAACCGTTATTCCAGAAGAAATTTCTTTTTTGAAACATTATAAGTCACTATTTTTAGTATTAATAGATCAGTTGATCATTCACCTGAAATTTTTGGCGAAATAGGGTTTGCTTGTAGCCTAAAATGAAGCACTGTGGGCAAATAACGCCCAAGTGTATCATGTTTGTAAGCTGCTAAAGCAGTAACAACCATGACAACTTTCTTTTAGGCTTCAGGCGTTCCCATGGCCCCACAAGCAAACCCGTCCATTCCAGAAGAAATTTCTTTTGAAACACCAATCCTATTTGACCCAGAACCCATATTAAAAACACGTATCTTAAAAGATACGTGCTTTTTTGATTACTTCTTTTATTAAAGCATAGCAGAAAAATAATAACTAATAATTGATACGAGTCCACCTAAAGTTGTACCCCAAATCAAATCGATAATAGTAATTTTTAATGGCCATTTATCAAGCGTTGCTAAATTGGTTAGATCATAAGTTGCATAAGTAATAAAACCAAAGAACATCCCTCTTAGCAGTGCTTCAAGCATGCTTTCTGACAATAAAGCTGGATCAATAACAAAGAATACCAAACCAAGGACAAAAATCATATAAAATATGATAGCTGCTACCCAATTAGGTTTATCTTTCATAATAAAGCCAATTTGATCTTTGTATAACTTATTGGCAATTAGAGCTAACCAAATTATATCAATCAAGAAAAATACAGCAAGTGTGATCATGTAAATAATAACATATTCCATCATTAGATAACCTCCTATTTAGTAATATAAGCAACTGCAACGGCACCAACACCAGCACCTAATGCGATCACACCGGAACTATTCGTAATGTATTCTGGTTCTTTATTTAATGTATTATTCAGTGCATCAGCAAATTCTTTCCCTAACTGAGGATCATCTACATATGTAACAGCGTAGTGTTCGATCCCTTTTGTTTCGTTGATATGTTTCATGTGTTTCAGGATTTTTTTAAGTGCTCTGTTGGGGTCAAAAGCAATCTTAAAAATCTTACCTTCACCTTTTTCATCCAAGGTGATAATCGGTTTTAACCCTACTTTCTTGGCGATCCCACCTGCGCGCACACTTAATCTCCCTGAAGCAATCATATTATCCAATGTATTGATTTTAACCAATATTTTAGACTGGCTTATCGATTGTGCTGCAGCTGACAAAATCTCATCAACTGATTTATCAGCTCTTAAGTTCTCAATCGCTTGCCAAACGATTAATCCTTCCGCAACGGAATTTTGTTTCGTATCTATGATATGGATCGCTTGCTTGTTCTCATTGAACTTTTCAGCAGCTTTTGAAAAAACATTATAGGTCCCGCTTAATGCTTGTGCAACGGAGAAAACCACAACATTCTCATAATAAGACAATAAATAATGATAAGTATTTTCGATACTCTTGATTGTTGGTTGTGATGAAGTTGGGTGGATATTTTTTGCCTTAGCTATATCAAAAAGTTTTTCATTAGTAACTGTTAACTTATCGATATACGATTCCTCTCCGACCAACAGCGATATATGGACCACATGAACTTGTGCGTCATCAATCAACTCTTTTGGTAAGTCTGCGATCGAATCAGTCATAATAACAGTCTTGTATTTTCGATTGTGGATCCGGTCATACTGTTGAACCATATCATCGACCTTCTGTTCAATGATCTTTCCATGCCCTGAAAGACGTTCAAACAATTCGGCTGGATCATTAGTATGGATGTGTAATCTAGTTTTCTTTTTCCCTTTAACTTGAACGATCGAATCACCAATATCAGATATGAGACCTTTTAAATCAGCAACATCTGACCTCTGCTCAATTAAAGCTTCAGTACAATACCGATAACGATAGTCACCATTATCATAATCATGCTGTTCGATTGCTGGAATAATTTCTTCTATTTCTGTGATTTCCTTTGAAATCAAACGCCCTTGAATGCCATCTAAAAAGCCTTTGATAAAGTACGCAAATCCTTTAGCCCCTGAATCAACGACAAATGATTTCTTTAGAACTTTTAACTGATCAGTTGTGTTTTCAACTGCATCCTCCACCTTTTTTAAAGCTGTTTCAAGTAGTGTATCAAAGGTTTCATGACTGCTTAGTTCTTTGCTTAAAGCATCATAAAAGACGGTCATGGTGGTTAACATTGTCCCTTCAACAGGATTTTCTACTGCTTGATAGGCATATTCCATCCCGTTTTTACTTGCCAAAACAAAAGCTTCTTTTGTAATGACTTTTTCTGCCGTTATCCCTTCGCTAAATCCTTGAAAGTATTGGGCAAAAATCAAACCCGAATTCCCTCTTGCTCCAATAATAGCTGAATCTGCAATAGACTCTAAGGTTGTCTTTGTATTTTCTTTTAATTCTGAATGGTAAACAATGCTGTTCATAGTAGAGAAGAGATTACTTCCTGTATCCCCATCAGCTACTGGAAAGACATTAATGTTATTTAAGAACAAACGGTTGTTCATGACCTCTTTTGCACCATTGATCAAGCTGTTATATAATTCGTCGTGTGTTATTGTATCCATAATTGTCCCCTATCTTTTTGTTACAGTCAGATCAGTCAATTACACTTTGATATACGTTGCGTCCATACAATAATTTAAAATCACTTTTTGCTTACCCTGTTGCTTTAACTAAGAGTTGATTCCCTATACTATAAGCAACTAAATAGCTCTATTAAGAAATTTGTATAGGTCTAACTATCTGACGAACGTAACAAAATGGTTAAATGAGTTTAGTGTACATATCTACATAAATTGTACACTAAAATGTATAAGTCTGTCATTAAAACTGACTGATTTATACATTTAAAAAATCAAATTGGTTTAATTTGATTATGTGGTTCTCTTCTAAATAGATACAAAATTAATTATCATAAAAAACCATGTGCGAGGAGTAACTACCACCTTCCCCACACACAGCCTCATAAACTTCATTTAGTAAACTATTTTTAACGATCAACTATACTATATTATTTTTTAGTGAAAGGAAAAAGCATTGGAACTCTTTTGGTATAGTCTTCCCATCCATCGTATTTCTCCATATTCTTCTCTAGCAATGGAGTTGATACTTTGATTAATACAGTGCTCATTAAAATAGGTGAGATCACTAATAACATATAATAAAACGGGTTGATAGAATTAGTAAAGAACAATGTAATACCACTAGCATATAATCCAATCCAAATTATGATCTCGCCAAAATAGTTTGGATGGCGTGTGATTGACCACAATCCTGATTGTAGAAGGGAATGTGTTTTTTTATTGATGTGTCGTCTTAGTTGTTCATCACCAACTACTTCAAAGAACAATCCTACTAGTGAAATGAACAATGCCGCATAAACGAAATAGCGGTGAGCTGAATCAAAACTAAATTCGTTGTATTTGATTACCACATAGCTTGCAGATCCAACAATAAAGTTAATAATGCCTTGGATCATGAACACTCTGAAAAAGGCGATGATGACTACTTGATCACCCCACTCTTCGCGCCACTGTGCGTATCTGAAATCTTCGGGTTTACCATAATTTCTTTTTAATAAACGGAATGATAACCTAAGACCCCACACACTAATAAATCCAACTATAGCATATGATAAAACTGTGGGCTCCTCAGTGACAAATAATGTGAGCCAACTTCCCACAACGAAACCCATTCCCCAACCGATATCGACGATCGAATTGTTTTTAATCACTGTTGCGATAATAAAGATGATCGTAAAATAAACAAAGGTAAAAATTAATGGAACAAGTAGTCCGTCCAAACCTATATTCGTGAATCCTTGTGTTGCTATTGCTAATGTTGCTAAAAATAATAGCGTATAAATTAAAATTCTTTTCTTATCCATATTCCACCTCTTTCAAATTTTTATCCATCGTGTCATACCAAAAAAAACAAAATAATTTAGCTAGTCCCTTCCATAAGGGATAATAGTTTTATTATACACTAATATATAATAAGTAATCGAGACAAATTTTTAAACTTAGTCCCAAATTTATCATCCTTTTAATTAGAACGATTTCTATTTAGGATTTTAGATCCAATAAAGTAAATAATTACACCTGAGATAGCTGATAAGTAGATAATTAAATTGTTGAGACTTGCGCCCCCAAAGAAAAACAGTAAAAGAACGGTCGCGCTATACAAAATTTGACTTGCTAATTGTTTAGATCTATTTACTTTTTTGCCTCTATCATCTTCGGTTTCATCTTTTGATAAAAACCAAAACGCTATAAGAGAAAGACCTATTAAAACGATTAAAAATAAGGATACAGTATTTGAATAATCTATCCTATTGAATGATAAATAATTTATAAAAAAACGATCTACTGCAATAACTCCTATACTGATTGCACTAGCTACCAATGCTTCTCTCGTTTTTGCTCCAGCTTTTATGCTAAAGGCCATGGCTAAAATAAATACCATTAAGTATATACTGTTTCCGTTATTTAAAGATAGGTAAGTAGTAAGTCCTAGCACTGAAAATATATCAAACGTGGTCAACTCTTTTCCTGTAATTCCATTTACGATCCTCATAAGTACAAGTATCCAAACAACTACTAAAAGCTGAACAGTTTCATAATAAAGTAAATTTAAAAGTGAAAATGCAGCAGCTAGAAATGCTGCATACTCATGTTTTGGATCAAGTTCTCTAACGAGCGCCCACGTTAAAAACACTCCAAAACCGATATAAACACCTGATAAAACATTTCTGGTCAACATCCATCCAATAGCAGCTGTTAATACTGATGATAATGCTATCATCTGATTTGTTTTATAACTAAAATCCATATTCCTTCCCAATGTAAACATACATCCACTCCTTAATGGATACATTATACCCTAATTTTAGATAACTAATAAACCATTGCCTCGGCTCTATTTTAATATTCGATCCAGTTCTTCTGCTATTACTTGATACCCTGAACCATTTGGATGAAATTCATCTGGAGAGAGATAGTCGGTTAAATGGTATTTAAACAATTCGTAAGTCGGTACATAGGCAAATTTAACATCTGAATCGACGATTAAACGCGTTTCATAGTTCCATTCTAAAAGTAATCTAGTTTTTTCTGGTTCCTCTTTGCTGTACGGATCGTATAAACCAATCAACGCTAGCTGTGCATCTGGATTGATGGCTCTGACCTCTTTTATGATAAGCGCTAGATTTTCTTTGTAATTTTTGAGTGCTTCTTCAAACGCAAGTGTTAAAGAGACACTGTCTTCATACTCTAAGCGATTTAAATCGTTTCCTCCAATTGAAATAATGATCAAATTTGCCTTTGAAATACTAGCTTTATTCTCGGCACTTTTAATCAAATTTACGAGTTCATTACTTTCATAGCTTGGTACTGAAATATTCGTGATAGTTCTTTTATTCTCATCTTCCTCATCAATCAAATCGAGGTATCTTTTTCCGATACCTAAATTTTCTTCATCCCCTACCCCAAATCCGATCGAGTCGCCAAGGATGAGTATTTCAGAAGCATCCTCTGAGATACTCTCTTCTTCTTCTGGTTTAATGGTTAAGCTTTCCAACTGTTGTTCTGTAGGAACACTCTTTTCACTCTTACTTACAACTATAGAGGCAATAAAACCTGTTATAAATACAATCGATAAACCTATTGAAATCACTAATAACAGTGGCCATATCACTTTTTTATACATAGTTATGCTCCTTAATAGTCGATTTAAACTAAAACATCTTTGCGATTAAAGACTGTAAAACTTATTACCAATGATAACACCGCCCAAGCACTTAATGTAAGAATCGAAAAGTTTAAACTCATTCCTTCAATCGGCTGATAGGACCCCGTTAAATATCGAGTAAGATCTAAATTTGTCACAAAAAAATACTTGACTAATTTCCATTCAGATAAGAAAAACTGTAAAAATTGTCCACCAATTAAAGCTGCCATCAATATACCTATAGCTGACGAGCTATTATCAACTAACACTGAGATCATCAGCGTTATCGAGGCTATCACGATAGACACAAACCACAACAACGAATATATCAATAAAGTGTATTGAAAGCGGGAGATCAATATCGTTGAATTTGAATTCAATTCACCCTCAACTAAATTAAACCCGGTTACTATAGGTTCACTAAATCCCCATTGTTGAAAAAACAAATAGGATACTAAAGTAGCTAGGACAGCAATAATGAACACTAGAATCGTAGTCATAATTATGAGCGCTATATACTTACTCAATAATATTTTCCATCTGGGTACTGCTCTCGTGAGTAAAATTTTAATGGTTTTTTTAGAGAATTCATTTGAAACTAAATCTGCAGCTAAAATCACAATAAGCAGCGGTATAAATAACGTGATCCCTTGTTCGACAAATTGAACATTAAATTTAGACGCTGTAGGCGTTATAGGGTTGATATCATTCTCAATAAAATAATTCAATTGCTGAATTTCTCGATCGATTGATGCTCTGACTTCTTTTGGTATGAATTCATTATTACTCCGTTCTTCAAGATCATCGAGTCGTTGGGTAGTCAAGGCTTTCCAATCGTATGCTACACCACCAGATTCCGCTTCAAATTTTTTTATATTATTATCATAAGAATATTTTTGTCCATATGAAAGCAAACTCACAAAAATTAGAAGTAACATAACGATTAGGAGCATTTTTTTCTTTAATAAAATTTTTATTATCTCATTTTGTGTTAACGAAATCATGCTATCACACCTTTATCCGATTTTATGTTTATCTGTAAGGGTTAAAAATAAATCTTCTAACGTTCTCTTTTTATTTTCAACATATTTGATTTCTATCCCCGAATTGAATAAAGCTTTATTTATTTCCGAAAGCCTTTCTACGCTAGCTAATGCTGTTACATTTTTCGCATCAATAGCTGAATCGATAGCAAACTTATTTTTAAGGACGGATTGAGTCTTTTTGGGATCATCTACTGTCCAAACAACTTCACCTGTAGTTAAAATTTCATCGATTGCTGCATTTCTAATAATGCTTCCGTCATCTATGATACTGACTCGATCACACATCAATTGAACTTCACTAATGAGATGCGAAGAAATCAACACTGAAATACCTTTTTCTTTAGCCAATTTTTTTACGATTTCTCTAAACTCATGTATGCCTTGAGGATCAAGTCCGTTTGTAGGCTCATCCAAAATCAATAGTTTGGGTTTATGGATCAGTGCTTGAGCTAACCCGATTCTTTGTTTCATCCCCATTGAATAAACCTCAACTTTATCATGGATCCGATTTTCCATACCGACTAATTCTATAGCATCATCGATATCTTTTTTAGTAACTCCTTTTGACATACTACCTAATATTTCAAGATTCCTATACCCGCTCATATAATCATAAAGATCAGGACCTTCAATGATACAACCTACATTAGACATAGCTTTTACAAAGTCTTTTTTGATGGAATACCCACAGACTTTTATATCTCCGGATGTCGGCTTTGATAAGCCTACGATCATCCTTAAAGTTGTTGTTTTTCCAGATCCATTGGGTCCTAAAAAACCTAATATTTCCCCCTGTTTGATATCAAAACTGACATCTTTTATAATTAGCTTTTTCTTGATTCGTTTGGTTATATTTGAAACTTTCAATACCGATGTCTCCATAATAAACCTCTTTTCAAAGATTATTTTATCCCGGTGAGTTTTCGTCAATTTCTTTTTAGATCAGACTACTTCGTCGCTTTTCTTTCACTGTTTGGATGCAATACGATATCCTGAAAACAGTTGGAATTTCTGATCAAACAAGCGACCGCTATTCTTCACCTACGTTAGTTGATTTAAAATCAAATAAAGTAGTAGTATAGATTCCATCCTTATGGTTTCTATACTACTACTCTTACTACAATTTGTATCTTTTTAAGTCTGGTATCTTAAAAAATCGACTTTTATGCTTCGAATATTTGTTGTTGCAATTTAATAATTTTTTTTACTCATTCTAGCATTAGATTTACGTTGATTTTTTTACTTATTGATGTGTAATTCTTTTAATTGCTGTTCAACGGCCTCTTGAGTTACACCGGCTTGTAAGAGCGCTGCTGCAGTATAAGCCCCTTCAACTATCGGCACATCGTAAATAGTGATCGATTTATCACTAAGCTCTTTCACCATATCCAAATTCATCTTGGCACTGCCTAAATCATAAAAGGCAAGTAAATTGTCCGATGGATGTTTGTCGATAACTTCAAGAATACTATCAAAACTTGTCCCGATTTCAGTTTCAGATAGGCCTCCAATCACTTTAATATCAACATCGCTAGCGACTTCTTGAAGTAATCGGTCGATTCCTTTTGCAATCTCATATACGTGGGAGATTATAATAATACCAGTTTTTGTCATTGTTCAGCCTCCGCTTCTAGCATAGCGTGAAATAGTAAAGCAGAGGAATAAGCACCTGGATCAATATGTCCAATGGAGCGTTCACCTACATATGAAGCACGCCCTTTTTTAGCTTTTAATGGTTTCGTTGCTTCAACGGACCCATCAATAACTTCATCGGTTAATTGCTCGTTTTCTGCTGCCTGAACAACTGGTGCCCAAACATCGATCATCGTCTTATCGCCAACTTCGGCTTTTCCACGTTTTTGGATGCTCTCTAATCCACCCTGTAGCACTTTGCTCCATGATGATCTATCTCCTTGATATGTTTTCAGCATACCCATAAAAGCTGAACCATATAGTGGACCTGATGCGCCCCCTACTTTGCTTAATAAAGTAGTCGTAACCAGCTTTAACAGCTCTTCGAGTGAATCAGGAGATTGTGTGTCGATTGCTTCGACAACATGAGCCATGCCTCGTGACATATTATTGCCATGATCGCTATCCCCAATCGGTGTGTCTAGCTGCGTGAGATAATCTTTTTCTTGTTGGATCTTCTCGTTAAATAATTCCATCCAACGAATTCCTATTTGTATATCCATTATGGGTTTGGCCTCTTTCGTATAACCTATAATCTGTCAACGTGCTTACCAGCTTATAGTTGTAACTGGTGCGTTTAATGCTTCAATATAAAAATCATTTTCTAAATAGAGTAAAGTCAATGACAATCCTTGCATTTCAAGTGACGTCATATAGTTACCTATTTTGTAATAGTCCACAGACAATTTACGTTCATCCATAAGCTGCTGTACATCATTTGTAAAAACATATTGTTCCATTAACGGCGTTCCACCTAGTCCGTTAACGATTACCGCAAATCGGTCTGATGGTTTAACCTCAAAATCGTTGACTAATTTCGTCAATAACTCATTTGCAAGGTTGTGAGATGTTTGCAATTTTTCCCTGCGATAGCCAGGTTCACCGTGGATCCCTACTCCGTATTCAATCTCATCTTCAGCTAAAACAAAGCTTGGTTGAGTGCTACCTGGTGTAGTTACGCCAGTCAGTGCGAGCCCGATGGATTTGATATTCGGAATTAAGTTGTCAGCTAATTCTTTGATTTCTGTGATCGACTTTCCTTGTTGTGCTGCGTAGCCTACTATTTTGTGGACGAGAATCGTTCCGGCTACTCCACGTTTTCCTTGAGTGTACAAGCTGTCTTCAACAGCAATATCATCATCTACAACAACACTTGCGACTTCAATTCCTTCCATTTCAGCCAATTCTTGAGCCATTTCAAAATTCATGATATCTCCAGAATAATTCTTGATTATCATGAATACACCGGCACCTTCATTGGCTGCCTTAATGGCTTCTAAAATTTGATCTGGCGTTGGGGAAGTAAACACTGCTCCGCAGACAGCAGCAGATAACATACCTTCACCGACAAACCCAGCATGAGCGGGTTCATGTCCGCTCCCACCTCCAGAAATAATAGCTACTTTTCCTGATTTTTCTGTTTTACGTTGGATGATGCCAGTCTCTGGTATTCTTTGGATCAACTCAGAATGGCCTACGATCATGCCTTGTAACATTTCGTCAACTATATTATTCGGGTCGTTTACAATTTTTTTCATCAGTTCCCATCCTTTAATCTATAGTTTATTTTACTGACTTACGCTTCTTGTAGTCTCGTCCGATCGCATCAGCTGCAATGATAGCTTGAGCTACACTTTCAGGTGTTACTTCAAAAGGCATAGCATGAATAGATTCTTCAGGGATGCACGCTTTTTCAGCTACTTTAAGGATTTCTTCATACTTCACTTCTGCTACATCCAAATCTGCTAATGATACAGGTAGTCCAACAGATAAATTGAAGTCTAATAAAGCTTCAACTTCATCATTTGGTGCATTCTCAAGAATAAGTTGAACAAATGTTGTAAATGCTACTTGCTCTCCATGGAAGTAATTATGAGGACCATCTAGAACTGTTAAGCCGTTATAAATGGCATGTGCTGCAGCTAGTCCGCCTGATTCAAATCCAAGACCAGATAATAATGTATTTGCTTCAATGATATTCTCTAAAGCTGGTGTAACAACATTATTGTCACATGCAATCTTTGCATTATAGCCATTCTCCATCACTGTTTCGTAACAAACTCTAGCTAATGTGATGGATGCAATCGTACCTTTAGCAGGTGCTGTATCTCCTGTGTGGTATCCATTCGGTAAGCCAGCGTTTACATTTGAATTTGAACGACGAGTCGCACGTGCTTCATAATAAGTAGCTAGTGCATCTCCCATGCCGGAAATTAAGAATCGAGCTGGTGCTTGAGCAATTACCGTAGTATCCATTAATACTACGCTAGGGCTTTGGATAAAATAAGCATATTCATCAAAATGATGATCTTTCGTATATAACACTGCTGAGTGGCTAGTTGGTGCATCTGTAGCTGCAATCGTTGGGCAAACAATTAGATTATGACCATTAGCAACTGTTTTAGATGTATCAATTGCTTTTCCGCCACCTAATCCAACAATGATATCTGTTCCTTTTTCTTTCGCTAATTTTTTAAGACGATTTACTTCTTCGCGTGTCGCTTCTCCACCAAAATCTGCAAGATGTAAGGTTATGCCAAAACGTTCAGCTGTTTTGTCCAACTTGTCTTGAACCCGTTCGATATCGCCTGGATTCCCGATAACTAATGCAGATTCACCAAAGGATTTAATATAAAAACCTAAATTTAATAACTCGTTTTCTCCTTGGACATATTTTGTTGGACTAATAAATGCTTTTCTCATTTCTATTCCTCCTATTTTTTAAACTATTTGATTTATAAAATGATCTAACAAACAACTTAATAAACTGATGCATGACTTCCTTTAGGACTGAACAAAGCTTAAAAAGTAAGCGTTACCATTTCAACAGACAAAAGATTCTCTTTGTCCGCTTCAATTACTTTTGAGTATGAAGTATAATGAAAAGTAATTGAATGTGGTAGCTAATAAGTTGTCGAAGGAGTCACAAAAAATGAACCAACAAAACGCAACGAAGGAAATTATTTCTTGTTCTCTCAAACATCTAACCAGTGAAAAAGCTATTGATAAGATATCAATAACAGATATAATGGATCAGACTGATTACCGCCGCCAGACTTTTTATGATCATTTTGATGACAAATACGATTTAATTACTTGGATTTTCTCCCATGAAGTCTCTGAATTGATCCAATCGATCATGAATTGGGAACAATGGGAAGAAGCATTGTTCCTTCTATTAGAGTACCTTGAAGCGAATAAAAAATATTATAAGAAGATATTTTCAAATATAAAGCTAGATTCCTTTAAAGATTATCTTATGTATTATATCAAACGAAGTATCCAAACCATCTCAGATGATTATTTTCAAGCGCACCTTGTTGCTGATAACAACCAACCTTTCATCAAAGCGACAACTGACTTTTACGCATATGGTTTGTCTGAGATGCTCTACTGCTGGGTACTTGAAGACTGCCAACCGGACAGCAAAAGTTATCATGAAGTGCTTGTTCAGGTGATCCACCACAAATGCTAATCGTAAAAGATTTTAGGTTAATTATAATTTCTAACAGTATGAAAATGACTATTTTACTATGCAATCCATTTAAGGAGGTAATTGCTTATGCCAGAATATATTTTAGCAATTGACCAAGGAACAACTACAACGCGTGCAATTATTATTGATCGCCAAGGAAATTACATCAGCACCGCAGCTCAAACTTTTGAACAGCAGATACCACAAACCGGCTGGGTCGAACAAGATCCAAATGCTATTTGGCAATCAGTCTGTGACGTGCTTCTTAAAGTTACGAAACATTCTGGAGTCTCATTCCATCAGATCAAAGCACTCGGCATCACAAATCAACGCGAAACAACCATTGTATGGGATCGTAAAACTGGTCAACCGATCCATAACGCAATTGTCTGGAGTTCCAATCAGTCACTAGCTATTATTAATCAACTTAAACAAAAAAAAGTTGAAGATTCCATCCACGAAAAGACTGGTTTAGTTTTGAGCCCTTATTTTTCTGCTAGTAAAATTCGTTGGATCTTAGATCATCATCCTGGCGCTCAAGAACGAGCAGATCGTGGAGAGTTGGCCTTTGGCACGGTTGATAGTTGGCTCATTTGGAACCTGACCAATGGTAAGTTACACTGTACCGATCACACGAATGCTTCACGGACGATGTTGTTCAATATCCATACACTAGAATGGGATGAACAGCTATTAAGTCTGTTTAATATCCCTAAAAGTATGCTGCCGAAAGTTCATCCAAGCTCTCATATTTATGGAATAACCGATTTAGATCTTTTTGATGGCGCAAAGATCCCAATCGCCGGTGTTGCGGGAAACCAGCAGGCAGCGTTATTTGGTCAATTAGCTTTTCAACCTGGCCAAGTAAAAAGCACTTATGGTCAAGGAACCTTCATCGTTATGAATACCGGCTCTGAACCAAAACTATCCAAACACAAGTTGCTCACTACTATCGGGTATTCGATCGACGAGAAAATAACCTATGCTCTTGAAGGTTCGGCTCTTATTTCAGGTAGTGCCATTGAATGGTTGAAAGACAGCTTAAATTTATTTGAATCAATGGATGATTCAGAATCATTAGCCCTTGCAGCAGCGCCTAATTCAGGCGTTTATGTTGTCCCCGCCTTTCGAGGAATTGGTGCACCCTATTGGGATTCAAACGCACGAGGAGCTATTCTCGGAATTGATGAATCTACCAGCCATCGGGAATTGGTTCGAGCAACTTTAGAATCGCTTGCTTATCAAGTTAGCGATATTATTGATTTAATGGAATTAGATACTGGGATCCTAGTAGATCTTCTTCACGTTGATGGTGGAGCTGCACAAAATAATCTGTTGATTCAATTTCAAGCAGATATTCTCGGAAAAACGGTTAAACGCATCGAACGATTGGAGACGACCGGACTAGGAGCTGCATATCTCGCTGGATTAGCTGTTGATTATTGGCGCGATCAAGATGAGTTAGCAGCTTTAGTTTCTGCGGATGAGCAATTTGAACCTCACATGACCATTGAAGAACGACAAGGTAAACTGCACGCTTGGCATAGCGCTATCAAAGCAATACGTTATTATGCTAAATTACTGCATGAGTAATCATCGTGCGCTGACTAGAAAAAATTAAATAGATCATCTATCTATTTTATATACATGATGTCCCCCTAAAAAACGCAATCTATCAAAGTGAAGAATATACTCGAATACTTAACGTATTCAAGTATGTTCCTCACTTTTTTTAGCATAATATTTGCGTACTTTTGTTCTATTGCCGCAAACTTCCATTGAACACCATTTTCGTCTTCCACTTGTATCAACGAATAATGCATAACAAGTATCAGATTTACATTTTTTAATTTTAGGAAACAGACCATTATGGTGAGCTGTAATCATATCGTAAGCAATAAGTGAAATCAGTCCATCAGTCCCACCTTTACTTGGTGTAGGTCTGAACGCTTTATCAAAAGACAATGGTGCTTTCTCAGTATTTGATGCTAAATTTTCTAAGAATGTTGATTTTGTTTCGGGTTCTAAAAAGAAAGCTCTACACTGCTCACGAAATAATCGAATTTTTTTTATATCAATTGGGGATTCGTTTATTTTCGCCACTTGTTCAGAATTCAATAAGCCTCTTTCTTTCATCAATGACAGCCACTCATCCATTAGGCCTTCTTCTTCAAGAAAATCGGTAAACATATTGTTTCTTCCGTTGATCGTATTAAGTAAATTAATGAATAAATAGTCAGATAAATAAGAATATCTTGTCTCTAGTTTTTTGATCATTTAAAATTCTCCTTTAAATTGATTGGTTGATTGACTTTAATAATACCATACTGTATGGTTAATACATAACCACTTGAATTAGTTTTAATGGTTAAAAAAAACAAAAAGTAGTTTCTCAACCAGAAAACAGACTAACTATTATACCATCAGATAGTGAGAAAAAAATGGAATAGGAGAGATTCAAATGGCTAAAAAAATTGAACAAATTACAGCTACTTCAAAAGGGATGCAAACAATAGCACATTCTAAAGGACATCAGGTGATCATTGATGAGCCTAAACAAATGGGTGGGAAAGATGAAGGCGCCAATCCACTAGGATCCTTTCTAGCTTCACTAGCAGGATGTGAGAACGCGATAGCTAACATGGCAGCTAAAGAAATAGGTTTTGATCTTCAAAGTATAGAATTCGATATCAGAGCAGAAATGAATCCAGAAGGTATGATGGGCAATAAAGATGTTCGTCCCTACTTTCAATCAGTCAGCATAAATGCTCGCGTGAAAACAAGTGAATCTGAAGAACGTCTCACTGAATTACAACAAATCGTTGATTCGAGATGTCCAATATACACAGTATTAGAAGCTGCCAATGTCGAAATGACTCCAAATTGGATAAAAGAATAAAACTAAAGAGTTAGCACATACGCTAAAAGGAGCTGAAGAGATGATAAAAACAGTATTATTTGATATGAACGAAACGTTATTAAACTTAAGTGTCTTAAAAGAAAATTTCGGTAAATATTTTGAAGATAAATATGTTCTTAATTACTGGTTCGCTAAACTTCTTCATTCGTCTACTGTTATAGGCGGTATGGGTGAATATACTGATTTTGGAAAACTTTCAGAAGCCGCGTTAGAAAGTGTCTTTTTAGAGAGTGATAAAGAACTAACTGATGAAATCAAAACAGATATTCTAGGATCGTTCAGTAATCTTCCTGCATACGACGATGTACCTGAAGCGCTAAAATTGTTGAAGGACCACAACATCAAAGTTATTTCAGTAACCAATTCTTCTTATAAGATGGTTGAAGAACAGCTGAATAATTCTGGCCTGATTGATTTATTTGACTCTTATTATTCAGTTGATTCAGTAGAAAAATATAAACCCTTTAATGATATTTATCATTATGTCATCAATGAAGAAAAAATCAATGCCGCTGAAACAGTCATGGTTGCTACTCATGATTGGGATTTATTCGGTGCTAAAAAAGCTGGACTTCATACAGCCTATATTAAACGCAAAGAAGATCAATACAATCCTTATTACTTGAAACCAGATATGACAAACAGAAACTTAGTAGATTTAGCCAAAAAAATTGTGGATTTCAACTAATCGATCGCAGTACTTATCAAAAGAATTATTTACCTAAAAGAAAAGCTATATAATTTTTGGTGTGAATGAAGAAATTCATTCATACCTATTTTTTTACAAAAAATAGAAACAAATGAAAGTTCCAATTAGCATAAAGTCACGACAACTCACTAAAAAGAAAAATTCATCTGTCTCTTACTAGTTGTATCCGAACTGTACTAATTTTGAAAGATAAAAGTATCTTTCTTGCTCAAAGATTCACTAGATGAAAGTAATCAAGATTTTCAGCATCTTAAATACTTCATTTTAATTAGTTTTAACATAAAAAAATTTCTGACTAATTATTTTCTATCAAATAATTAGTCAGAAATAGTCCGTTAATGATCCTACCTCTTAGCTTTTAATTCTCTTTCCAAGAACATTTCCTGTCCATCCACCGATGATCATAACAACGAGGAATATCCATCCAGAAAGTGAGAAGTTTGCGATTGGTGTATACAAGGCTCCAACGTTACAACCGTTAGCTAAGCGAGTCCCAAGACCCATAGCTAATCCTCCCATGGCGAAAAGTGACGCTTCTTTAAAACTGATTTTTAATTCTGAAGTGAACGTCTGGACAAATTTACTAGCTGTTAAAAGATATACGATAGTACCAAGAAGAATCCCAAAATTTTGCACCGAAACACCGTTCTCAAAGAAAGGCTGCAGGAAGCCATCCGGTTTCATCTTAGTGAAAGACGCCAAAGATTCAGCAGAAACTCCAAAAATCATTAGAATCTTCCCGAACCAAAGGCCATAAGGTGTTGATGCTCCCCATCCTGAACGGGTAACCCCCATAAGCAATATAAACAGCAAGGCTATGACTACTGCTCCCTGTATAAGTGTCCAAGGATTTACAAACATTCTCTTATAAGTAGGTTCGCTTAACAGCACGTAGTCTTTAGAATCAAAAGGAATCTTTTCCTCTTGCATTTTTTCAACTGAGACCTCAGTATAAGTATTCCCGTTCTTTCTCTTTCGTTCAAATTCATAAGAAAGACCGATAACGATAAGGGCAAAGATCCCTGTTAGAACGATCGCTCCAAGATAACCACCTAGACCATCCCACTGGAATAGATCCGGAAGGAATACACCGTTACTAAAGCTCTCTCCTGTTGAAGAAGTGAACCAAGATTCAGTGACAATACTTGCCGTATTTTGCAACGGAAATCCTAAAAACACACCCATTCCGAAGAAAATCAGAGTGAAAAAAGCTCTTGGTAGAGCTGTTATAAGGTCCGTGAGCACACCTGATGCACAGCATGATGAGAAACTCATACCAAATCCGAAAAGAAGACCTCCTAGAATCAGACCCAGATTGATAGGGTTGATCCACAGACCGTAGCTAGTAGCATCTCCCTTGAAAAGTAAAGCCGCAGTAGCCACTCCTGAAATAAAAAACATGAACATCAGTGTTCGCATGAGTTTGGTGGAACCAGTCATGTAAGCACGATTCACACTTCCTGCGAAACCTGTGTAGGATCTTGACAGTGTATACCCAAGTCCAAGTCCAATGATCAATCTAAAAAACAATATATCTGATATGAGTTGGCTCTTCCCTAATACTAAAATAAGAATAATGGCAATAAATCCTAAAACTCTTTCTACGTTTTTCATAATTTCCTCCAAATAATTTATTGTTAAAGATAAAATAATAATTTTGAAAATGCTAAAACGCGAAGCTTGTTTCGATTAAGTCAAATCGCTAGTTTGTCATCAAAGTATTGATATATACTAACCCCCAATAATGACCTTATCATGTTGTAAACATTGTTATACCAAATCAAATCCCATGATTCTACCCTATTACAGCTATTTTGAATTGATAAGCAACGAAGCTAAAGACCAGTATTTTTCATCAACTAACCATGCTGTATTTTTTCTGTCGCTTAATACAAACTGTCTACTTGTTTGAATTTTTTTCACATGCGCCACTAAAAAAATAATACAGCGATTTACTTTAAGAACGTGACTATGCTCTCACAAACATTCAGTATAGTATTATATCGTTCTATTTACAAGTACATCGTAGCTTTCATTTTAAAAACCTTTACTTTTTACCGCTTTATTCAAACTGTTCATCTGTTTGAATTTTATTTCACATATATTATAAAAAATACCAGTATGTATTTCTTAGAGCAGATAAAAATCAACATTTCACTGGTACACTATTCTTATAAGTATCCTTTATAATCGATTTCAACCTCTTCCCTTGACTCTTCAAGACTATAAATATTACACTGTAGTTGTGTAAAGAAATACAATTGAAATAGGAGGGAACTTAATGTTTACAGAAAAAGTTCGTGTCGTGCAGTTCGGTTGTGGAAAGATGTCAAAATTAATCATTAAATATTTAACAGATCATGGTGCAGAAATCGTTGGAGCAATTGATACTAATCCAGAGGTTGTCGGCCTAGACGTTGGAGATTTTGCGGAATTAGGTTATCTAACAGGTGTCAAAATTTCTGATGATGCTCAGAAAGTTTTTGAAAATTGTGATGCGGATGTTGCGATTGTGACTGTCTTTAGTTATATGCCTGAAATGGAAAAAATATTCGAAACTTGTCTAGTTAATAACGTAAACGTGATTACTACGTGTGAAGAAGCCATTTATCCATGGAATACTTCTCCAGCAGTAGCAAATCGTTTGGACCGTATAGCGAAAGACCATGGAGTGACTATTACTGGTAGTGGAATGCAAGATATTTACTGGATCAATATGCCTACTTTGATGATGGCTGGAATGAATAAAATCCAAAAAATCAAAGGTGCCGTTAGTTATAATGTGGAAGATTATGGTCTGGCATTAGCTGAGGCACATGGTGTAGGTTATGAATTAGCGAAATTCGAAAAAGAAATCGCTCAAGCTGAAAGTTTACCTTCCTATATGTGGAACGCAGCAGAAGGTATTTGTGCGAAGATGAATTGGACGATCCAATCAATCAGTCAAAAAAGCGTGCCTTTTGTACTAGAAGAAGCCGTATATTCTGAAACATTAGGCCGTAGTATTCCAGCGGGCGATGCCATTGGGATGTCTGCTGTGACACTGGTTCAGACTCATCAAGGGATTGAACTCGAAGTAGAATGTATTGGAAAAGTTTACCGCGAAACAGATGGTGATATGTGTGATTGGGAAATCAGTGGAGAACCTAATATGGTCTTTTCATTAGAAAAACCGGATACTGTTGCACATACTTGTGCCACCATCGTTAATAGAATTCCATCTCTTTTACATGCACCAGCAGGTCTGATAACGGCTGACCAACTAGATGACCCAGGCTATTTGACCTATCCAATCAACCTGTACGTTTAATCAAAAAATAGAATATGATAAAAAGATAAAGACTGAAACTAAATAAATAGTTTCAGTCTTTATTAGTTTGAAGGAGCTGACTTATGATATACATACAAATTGAAGTTATTTTTTTGATTGGAGGAATTATGCTTATAGCTAGTGGGATGAAAATACGAAAGCAAAGTAAAACTTCAGCCTTGATCAGCATAATTATAGGTACTATCATCGCATTAGTTTCACTATTTTTATTATTTTGGACATTTCTACTTGGATATAATTCTTAATTATAAAAAAATAAATATACAAGATAGTACGGTAAAGTGTTAGAGAATAATAGTTTTAATGCACTCATCTGGATAAAGTTATTTAAAGAGAATCTTGCATAGAAAAGACCGCTAACACTTTATTAAAAAGTGTTAGCGGTCTTTTCTCATTAATTCATCTTATTTTCAGCAATCTTATACATTTTTTCTACTTATAATTCTTCGCCATTAGTAGCAATTACATTCTGATACCAATCAAAAGAAGATTTTTTGAGACGTTCAAGTGTTCCGTTTCCTTCATTATCCTTATCCACATAGATAAAGCCGTAACGTTTTTCCATCTCTCCAGTAGAAAAACTCACAATATCGATACATCCCCAAGGAGTGTAACCTATTAGGTCTACCCCATCTTCTTCGACAGCTATTTTCATCTGCTGAATGTGCCTCTTAAGATAATCAATACGGTAATCATCTTGGATAGTACCGTCTGCTTCAATTTTATCGTACGCACCTAAACCATTTTCGACGATAAATAAAGGCAGATGATATCTTTCCGTTAGGATATTTAAAGTATATCTTAAGCCAACCGGATCGACCGGCCAGCCCCATTCACTTTTCTCAAGGTAGGGGTTATCGGTGAATTTCAATTGATCCACTGAGCCATCTTGCCACCCCGGTATAGAATCTAAAGCTGTAACAGTACTTGACATGTAATAACTCAAACCGATGTAGTCGATAGTTCCTTCACGCAATAGTTGGAGTTCTTCTTGGCTATAGTCAATATGGTAGCCTTCAGTTTCCCACAATCTCAGATTAGCCGCCGGAATCTCACCGTGTACATGAATATCATTGTAGAAGAATCGACGATCCATCGCTTTTACAGAAGCAATTAAATCTTCAGGATTAGAAGAATATGGATAAACCGGCACATAGGCCATCATGCAGCCAATTTGGAAGTTGCGATTTATTTCATGACCAATTGCCACTGCCTTTGCGCTGGCAATCAGTTCGTTCAGACTTGCTTGATAGACCACTTCTGCTTTATTGTCGCCTTCATTAAAAACCAAAGCTGAATTATTAAAGACATGTAAGTCTCGGTAGCCATCTGCCTGATTATTAATTTCGTTAAATGTCATCCAGTACGTCACTTTATCTTTGTAACGCTCCATGACCGTTTTCGCGTAATGAGAAAAAAAATCAATCAGCTTCTTATTCCGAAATCCCCCGTATTCTTTACACAAATGGTAAGGAATTTCGAAGTGAGATAAGGTCACGACCGGCTCGATGTTATATTTCAATAATTCATCAAATAAATCATCATAAAATTGCAATCCTGCTTCATTCGGTTCCTTTTCATCACCTAAGGGAAAAATCCGACTCCAGGCAATAGAGGTACGAAAACATTTAAAGCCCATTTCAGCAAACAAAGCGATATCTTCCTTGTACCGGTGATAGAAATCGATTGCCTCATGACTCGGATAATCATAACCCTCTAATATACCTTGGGTTATTTCTCTCGGGACAGAATGCGTACCTTTAGTAATGACATCCGCTGTGGAGATACCTTTTCCGGCTTTGTTCCAACCTCCTTCTATTTGATTAGCCGCCACAGCTCCGCCCCAAAGAAAATCTTTTCTGAATCCTTTCACTTCTCTTGCCCTCCTTTTGTCAAATTGAATCTTCCATTAAGTTTGGACTGACTTGTATAAGTTGACCAACTTTTTATTTTAGCTTCATCTTATCGACTAACTGGATCGCTTTCTTGTTTTTCACTTTCCAGCTTTCTTTCGCGGTCTTCTTTCATGGCTTTATAGCTTGCGCCAACAATACCTGCGTCGTTGAGGAAATGACACGGCACTATTTTTGCCAGCGTCATATTTTTCATATCACGATGTCCCGCTTGTAAACCTTGTACTCTTCGATTCAATTCTTGTATAAAACTTTGATTAGCGCTGATGCCTCCTCCTACCAGAACGACTTCTGGATCCAACGAGACCAAAACGTTATAAATGCCGATTGCAAGATGGTCGTAAAAAGCATCAATCACATTTTTGGCTCGTAGATCTCCCGCCTCTGCAAGTTGGAAGATATCTTCCCCATCAAGATCTTGTTGGGGCATTGTCGCATCAAATCCATCTAGGTATCTTTGGACTAAGCCGGATTGAACTGAACTCGTCAGGCTCACGGATGAAAGTCGGGTGTCACCATTTAAAACGGGCGCATTGATCATAAAACCAAATTCCCCAGCTGTTGCATGTGCCCCGCGGTAGATATCATTATTGATCATAACGGCTCCGCCAATTCCTGTTCCTACTACGGCCGTAAAATAGTTTTTGTAGTTTCGCCCGGCTCCGAGCCATTTTTCGGCTAAAGCTGCACTATTTGCATCATTCTCGACTGCAACGTGCAGCCCTAATTCTTTTTCCAAGATATTTTTTAAATGGACGCCATAGAAATCAAAAATCGCACCTCCTGTCGTCATAAAACCTGATTCTTCTACGATACCTGGTGCACTGATGCCCACAGCTCTTATATCGTGAGCTTCTTTATAATTCTCCACAATTATTTTGATATTTTTGATTATTTCAACACCCTCTGAGCTGGTCTTGATTTTGTCCTTATGCAAGATATTGCCTTTTTCATCTAGGAGGCCGTATTTAATATTTGTTCCTCCTATATCGATACCAACATATTTCCCCATTTTTTCCCTCATTCCTGAATAATAAGTAGATATAGAAATATTTTTACCCTAAGGTCACGTGCATGCTTTTCACGGTCTTATTTCTTATATCTATTGCTTCTTGATTTAGGATGCGATCGCCTTCGATCACCTTAACCTGATCATCCGCGTATCGAATACTGTAACGGATCGGTTTCACACCCTTTTCGCCATACGTATGTTGCATTTTAGCATTACTGTAAGTCACCTTTATTTCACCTAACAAGGTGAATTGAACGGTACCGTCCTCCTTGAATAGCTCTTTATGCAACGCTGGTAAAAGTTGAAAAGATAGCTGTTTTTTATCCTTGTCGTAGGTAAATGGACGTTCACCTATGAACATTTGAACCCACATATTCAAGAATTCAACCGTTGAACCACTGAGACGTGCCACAAAACCTTTACCATGGATGCTCTCATCTGGATTCGCACTACTAGCGATAAAGGAAGAATTTTCTAGGATACTTCTACCGTAAATGTTCGGATCCAAGTTGGGGATCAACATAGTTTCAAGGTCTTCATAAAAAGCGTCATACAAACCACTCTTTAATAATGCCAGTAAGTATTTATAAGTCATATGCAAGAAAACAGATTCATTTTCTAACCATCCCGGTGTGAAGAACTTGGCTCTTCCTAGTTCAATGGGCTCATTCGTCAATGGTCCGCTTGTCTTATACATCTGTAGCTTACGATCATAGATTTCTGATTCCTTGACAGCCTGATATATATTATACGCTTCTTTCGTGCTGTCCGTTACTTTTAGTTTTTTGACCAAACCTTCTAAAAATGGGGTTACTGCATGTGGTTTCAATGTTTCATGATTTTTTTCAAAGTAAAAGTATGTTGGCAACAAGGCTGGTCCATTATACTTTTCTACTGCCTCAATGGCTTGATCTACTCGCTTAGTCAGGGAATGAACCAACCGTTCGACTGCCTCTTGACTGAGAACTTCTATTTCTCCAGAAAGATCCTGGTAGATGTCTGCTCGGTATTTTTCTAGCAGTCTTGTAGTTTGTTCCCAAAATGTTTGATCATCGTCTTGCATCAACGTCAGATGTTCTTGTAGTTTTTCAAGGAATCGGAACGCTTCGATTGGTAAAGCGTAGATGCATCCCTCTAGATCTGCTTGCTCGATTAAAGTCATTAAACGTTTCAGTTCAAATAACTCGGAAGTGCTGGTCCCGAACAAGCTAGGCAATCCATTCAAAGAATCATTCCAACCCGGTTTTCCGGCTTCCATCCCAATACCATAACCAAACGGAGCGATCGTTGCCGTTTTGATGGCGGCTAACAAAAGGAGCTTAGAGTAAAGGTTGGTTGTGATAGGCGTTTTGTTTGGTGCTTCTACCCACTGACTAATGTCGCCTTCCTTATGGTCTAGAGCGTTATATTGTCGGTATTCATTGTCTTTCTGGACATATTTTATTTCCCTAGGTTGGACACAAACTTTATTTTGATAGTACTTGTATGGGCGTTCAAATAATAAGGTCTGTTTCTTATCTGGATAAATAGCCAAATAACTTTCGATAAGATCGATGTTGTAGGTCCAATGATCGATCCAGAATCCTTCTCCATGATCTGCTTCTAGGTTTTCACTGCTGGCGAACAGGACGTAGGCTAACAACTCCTCAAAAGAGCTTGTTAACTCAATAGTGTTTTCTTCAATAAAACGCAATAATTCGCCTGGTTCAAATGGTTTATCAAAGAATGAAAGAAGCATCTTTTTCTGTTCTGTTTCTTTCAAGAACGGGGCGATATCTGTACCAGTACCATTGAAAGTAAAAAGAACCTTTTTTATCACAAGTGGATTGTAACCATCCAATTGGATCAATTCCATGAAATGGCGGATATTAGCATCCTCTACTTCAGTTGTGAAATAAACATCCATCCGTCGATTTTGGTTGATATCGCGGTAGTTCCCATTCCCTTGTGAGTAATAGGTAGGAGACGTTGAGAAGAAATTATAGTCTCTTTCTAAATCGCCATGCTTACGCGAATAAACGTAATAAGCTTGTTGTTTATCCTTATAGGTGTGGATCGTTGGAAAGCCACCCCGCAACCCATTATCTAAGTAAGATTGTCGGGCGTATTGGTCAAATTTCGTACTAGCAGTACTTGTTTGAATGACGTCGGTCAACTCATCCGTTAAACCTTGTGCAGTAATAAAGGCTTGCTTTACCGTATCTTCGTTTAAGTGTTGAGACAGATATTTCGAGACTGTGTCCTCATCTTTTCCATAACCAACCAGCGTCATCAACTCAACACTTTTTCCTGGTAACAACTCCCCTTGCCATAGTGTAAATCCAGCAGAGACTCTATTGGTACTGACTTGATTTTGTTTATTTATTTCAGAAACAGCGTTCTGATTAAAATGGTCAGCTTTGCGTAATGTTTCATCCTTGCCGAAAATAAGCTGGCGGTCATAAATAATTGATGCCGGTGTTACTTTTTCATTTTCCTTTACCAATGACGTATAGAAGTTGCCACTATGCATCTCCTTAACCTCCACAGTATCTTCTGTACTCCCTCGCAAGTGATAAAAGTTAAAGGAATTATCAACCTTTTTGACATCAAACCAACTCTTCAATGTGTTGCTGATTTCTTTGTAGTCTGCATTTGCGATCCCTGCCGGCAGAATTGCCGCCAAACCATCTGCTACTTCGAGACTGACTGCTTCATTACTATTATTCACGATATTAACGGTACGAACCAGTGCTCCAATCGGTGCATGCGGCAAACTGTAATAGCGAACAACAAGACTTAGGTTTTCATCATGATGCTTGTAGTTTAATGTCAGATGATTCATACCGATCGTCATTGTTTCCGTAGAATTTTCGCTCGGGTCAGAGAACGGTTCAAAAACGGTTGTTTCACCCTCTCTTCGAACTTTTAAAAAAGTTCGAAACCCTTGCAAAGGTGTGTGTTGATAGGCTTTATCCGCTGGCAGGAATTCTGAGATTGCTGAATCCTTATTCTCTATTCCAAAACTACTGATCGCTTGGCCCCGATTGATGTAGAACATCCAAAGAGGGATCCCTTTTAAGCCCACGATTCCCGGCAAGAAACTTGAGAAGGCAGAAGTTGTTTGGTAATTTCCAATAATAAATTCATTTTTTTCATTTAGTTTATACAAAGATTTACACCCTCTTTAGTTATTTTACAGCACCAGCCGAGATACTGTTGATGATGTGTTTTGATAAGAAGATAAAAGCTACCATGATCGGTACTACTGAAATAGCAATTCCTAAGTACATCGCTCCTAAGTTCATTGCCACTGGGGAACCGCTTAAAGCACCCATCATGACTGGCAAGGTAAACTTACTTGGTGTTCTTAACATGATCAATGGCGTCATATAGTTGTTCCATGTTCCGATAAAAGTGAAGATTGCCTGGGTCGCAATCGCAGGTTTTAGGATAGGTAAAACAATTCGATGGAACATATAGATTTCTGATGCACCGTCGATCCGGGCTGCTTCTAAAATGGAAATTTGCATTGAAGAAACCAAATATTGGCGAAAGAAGAATACTGTGAAAGGCGCAGCAATCGCTGGAATGATCAAAGGCCAATACGTATCTAGAATTCCTAAAGTACTGTTCAATTCATATTGTCCTAAAAGTCCAAGCTGTCCTGGGACCATCATAACGACTAGAAAAGCACCGAAAATAAAAGTTTTTCCTTTGAACTCGTAGAAAGCCATTGCAAAGGCAGTCAATGCTGAAAAATAGGCATTCAGTACGGTCACGGTTGTCGCAACAAACAAACTGTTTGCGAAGCCACGCCAGACGTTCATGTAGCGGATCAACACATCATAGTTGTCGAAGAATGATGTCCCAGGGACCAATGTGAAGCCTCGAATGATTTCGGTGTTTGAACGAGTCGCATTGACCATCATCATAACGAAGGGGATGATGGAAATGACGGATAATAGTATCAAAAAGATATAGAGGATCACTTTCAAAATTTTGATACGGTTTTTAAATACTTTCCCGATTGGAGCAACGGTTGGATCAACGACCGGCTCAATGCTAACTGCTTTATCATTTTTCATAACTAGACACCTTTCTTAACCGGTTTAGTTTTCATAGTTCGGAATATGATAATGGAGAAAACAACAGTAATCATAAACAAACCATAAGCAATTGCAGATGCATAACCGAAATTATTGTATTTGAAGGCTTGATTGTACAAGTAGAGAACCATCGTGCTCAATGCCCCACGTGGTGCACCCATACCATCAGTCAGCAACAGCGGTAAATCGAACATTTGCAAACCTCCAATAAGAGAAGTGATCATGACGTAGAGCATTATTGGCTTCAGTTGCGGTAAGGTAATATGATAGAATCGTTGCCACCAGTTGGCACCGTCAATCATAGCTGCCTCTAAATAATCTGTCGAAATGCCGCTGATTCCTGCTAACAGAATAATAAAGGTTTGACCAAACCACATCCATGTATTGATTGCTGAAACAGCACCTCTGGAATAGACTGCATCACTGAGCCAATTGATCGGTTGGTTGATAATGCCGGTATCTAGCAGCATTTGGTTCAAAGCACCATAATTCCAGTCCAATACTAAGTTGAATAAGAGGGCTACAGATGCAACGGTTATAATATTAGGTAAGTAAAAGAGGGTCCGGAAGAAGCCCACCCCTTTGATTTTAAGCTGAATATCACTGAAAATGAGGGCTAAACCAAATGCAATTGCTAATTGAATAAAAAAACCACTTCCCCAGATAATCAGCGTGTTGATCAATGATTCAATAAAATACTTGTCTTGTGTTAAACGTAAATAGTTCTCTACCCCGACAAAGGCTGCATTGTCAATGCCCCCAGCTCCACTATAGCTCGTGAGACTGAAGTAAAAGGTCAACAAAATTGGATAAATATTAAATGTTAAAAATACTATAACAAATGGGGCAATGTACAGATAAGCTTTATTTGAATTTTTTCCCATTTCGATCCTCCTCTAAACTAAATAAAAACTGGGATTCTTTGGAAGAACCCCAGATTATCTGTGAATTATTTTTCATCAGGTGTAACAATATCTGGGAAGGCATTGTTAACTTGGTTATAGAATTCTTGAACCCCTTCTTCTTTGCTGATCTCACCTTCAACATAAGCTCCGACTTGTGTCCCAAATAACTCATTCAATTGTTGATCGTAAGGTGTTACGACGTTAGCATCAATTTTTTCTGCTTCTTCTAAGAAGAATTCGTAATGATTTTGACCGCCTAGGAAGTCATCTGACATATCATCTTTGATTGCTTCTGTTACGGGTTTATAACTTAGTACATCCCCCGTTTCTAAAGCACGTTCTGTCAAGAATTCTTCATCATGTACCATCATTTCGACAAATTTGAAGGCTAGATCTTTATTCTCAGATCCTTCATAAACGCCTAACCATGTTCCACCTTCAAAGTAAGATGAAGGGCCATTTGTGACAGCCCAGTCACCCGCATTTGCATTAGATGATTGTTTGAAAACAGCATCCAGTGCCCATGTTGGAAGTGCTACTGAGAATACTTCGATTTGGCTATTTGCTTCTGCCTCTGCTGCAGTCGCTGCTTCTCCTTCTAATTCTTCCCAACCCATATTATAGTTGATTGGGCCGTTGAAAGATTCATACCAAGATGGTGACCATGCTGGTGCAAGAGCAGTATACTGCTCATCTCTTAATGTTTTCGCATAGTCAAAATAAGAAAGACGCTCATCAGTTACAACTAGTTCGTTATCTTCATTTACCCATGGTTGTGGGTCGCTGCCACCTGTTGCAAAACTGGTGAATTTAGATATAGAACCTTCATCAGGGAACAGAGCATAACCTGCTTCTTTCATTTTTGCTCCAACTTCAAATAAATCATCCATGTTTGCCATCATTGCTCCGACTTCTTTTGGATCATCTGTACCTAATACTTCTTTTGCAATGCTTCTGCGGTAGTAAATACCACCTGGTGTCGTTTGCCAAGACATTGCACGGACGTTGCCATCTTCGTCTTTACCTAAGTCATAAACATAATCCACATATTCATCTTCCCACTCATCCACATTGTAGGGCTCTGCCGAAAGATCCGTCCAGTAGTCGGCGTTGAGCCATTGTTGCATGTACGCAATTTCTCCGGTAAAGATATCCGGTGCTCCATCGCCGCTTTCTAACGTTGGTTGCATTGTTTGACGATAATCCGCAGTCGGAATAATTTGGAGTTCAACTGTAACATCATTAATTTCTTCAAACTTATCGATTGGCCCCTGCAACTCATCTGTAAAGGACGTTATCGTTAAATCTGGTTTATCCTCTCCACAACCCGCTAGCGTTAAACCCAAACCTGCTACACTCAAAACACTTACCCATTTTTTCATTTTTGATTGCTCCTCTTTGGTTAGATTAGCGCTTTCATTTACATGTAAAGCGCTTTACACTTTCGGCAAATTTTTTTATTACCGTTCTATAATAAAAAAATTCGTTATTTTTTCACTTGTCTTGTTGTCTCACGCTTGATCAATCGCACGGGAATCGTCTTCTTGACAGGCAAACAATTCGGATTTAGAATACTTTCGATCGCCAATAATCCTGCTTGTTGACCGATTTTTTCTTTATCTTGAGCGATAGTTGTTAAAGCTGGTTCCATATATTTAGCGATCTCGATATCGTCGAATCCCACGACCGATATATCTTCCGGAACACGTAAACCATACTCTTTGATTGCTTGGATCGCCCCGATCGCCATTTGATCTCCAGATACAAACACCGCGGTTGGAGGCTCACTTAGGCGAAGCAATTTCATCATGGCCATTCGACCACCATCCGCTGAGTAATAACCACCATTCATGATGTACTCCTCTGGTGTGTTTAAACCATGTGCACTGATCGCATCGTTGAAGCCTCTCATTCTTTCTACACCAATAAATCCAGTACTTTCTCCGTGTATATGCGCAATTTTTTGATGCCCTAATGCGACTAAATGATCAACTGCCATTAGTGCACCATGATAGTTATCACTATATACAGAATTAAAATCATTTACATCCATATCGATAAAGACGCAAGGGATACCCAACTCACGATAGATTTTCAGATCAGATTGATCTGAATCGGTACTGAAGACAACAATACCATCAACACCCCTGCGAATTAGCTGGTTCGTGTAGCTTTCTTCCCCTTTGATACTTCTGGATACAAATAACAAGTCATAATTATGCATATCAACAAATTTCCGAAAACCTTCAATTACTGGTCCAAAAAACGGATGAGCCATACCAACACCTAAATTTTCTGAGAACACCACTCCAATCATATTTGATTTTTTGGTTGCCAACGTGCGCGCAGACGAGTTCGGAACGTAATCCAAGGTCTCGATAGCTTCCAAAACCTTTTTTCTGGCTCGACTACTCACATTGGTGCTGTTGTTCAGCACTTTCGAAACAGTTGAAATTGAGTAAGCTGCTTCTTTTGCAACATCATAAATCGTAGCCATATGTATTCTTCTCCCTCGCTGCTTTTATTAGTAAAGCGTTTTACTAATTTAAATATACCCATCTTAGGGATAATTGTCAATAACTTTTAAATATAAACATTGATTTGACAACCTTGTTAACGTTTACTATTATAAAGAAGAATCATTAGTCTTAACAAAAAGAATTAAAAGGGGTGTAAAGGGCTTTATGTCAGAATCAGAAAATTCGTTAATTCATACTTTAATGCTTGGAATGCAGTGGTTATCTTCCCTTGTCTATTTAAATTTATTGTGGTTGCTAGGTGTACTAGCTGGAGGCATTATTCTAGGTATCGGCCCTGCAACCCTGAGTCTCTGCGCTGTTCTAAGAGAGCAAATATGGAATCAGCGAGATATTGAAGTAAGTTCGTTCTTCTTCAAGGAATATAAACGCGTTTGGAAAGAAAGCAACCGATTTATCTTTTTATTTTATGGCATTTATCTATTTTTATGGGTCGATTTCTGGGCAATCATACGCTTTGCGCCCTCCATTTTCATTGTATTTGCATTTTTCACGGTTCTTATTTTTCTTGTAACTTGTTATTATTTTTTATTTTACGAAGTACTTAATAGACCATTCTGGACAAAACTTAAGAATAGTCTATTACTCCCATGGCTGTTCCCCGCACAATCGTTGGGCATAATAATTACAGCTGGCGGATTTTTATTGTTGCTTAATCAGTTTCCAGTTGTGTCTGTTCTTTTTTCCGTAAGTGCACCTTTTTCACTTTTTTTCTATATGCTGCGAAAGAAATACTGGCGGAATTTCCGTAGTATAACCTAACAAAAGACAACATGTTAGTTCTATTTATCCCTGTTCACTTCTCAAAAGATTAGCGCATAAAAAATGACTTTCATATTGAACTAATATGAAAGTCATTTTTTTGATCCTTATTAATTTTAATAGGTTGCCGGTTACTACTAGCTGATGCAATATGATCGTGTATCATAGTACATTTATTGCAGCTATTGCACCTTATTACAACTTCAATGTCTTCAATATAGTTTGAAATTCTTCATCAGTTATTTCACCACGAGCGTAACGTAATTTTGCAATTTCTTCAGCTTCAGTAACTGTAGAATTCCCTGTATTCAATGCTGAAACTGTCGTTTGTTGTTTCTTTTTTTTAAAAACGAGGTATAGTGCAACGACAATAAGCGCAACTAGCAGCACTGTCAGTAGAGGAGAACCATTTGCCATCTTATCAAACGAATTAAATCCTCGCTGCATGCCATTGTATCCACCATTTCCAAAGTAACCCATATATCCTCCGTTCATCATCCTAACGTCTCCAGTCTATAACTATTTGATCGAATTCAGTTTTACAATATTGCTTTTAGTTTGTCATATTCTTCAGTAGAAATCTGACCCGATGCATATCTATAATCAATCACTTTTTTTATTTCATCTGTATTATTGTTGCTCTCTTTTTGACTATTGGCAGCTGATTTTTGTGCTTCATCTTTTTTGTATAGATAGAAACCGATAGCCAAAATTAGGAATAAACCCATTTCTAGTTTCCTCCAATCATACTATTTTAAAATTTCTGTACTAGCAGGCCAATTACTCTGACCAACTCAGAATTTTCAATACATGTTGCCCATTCCTCTAAAATTACTACTTTGAGATGAACCACCAGTTCTATGCATTTCCTTGTACCATTCATTTGATTCTTGGTTATTTAGATCAGGATGCGTTTCACTCATATGTGATTTCATTCGTCCAAAATTCACATTGCCTTCTTCCATGAATTTTTCCATATCATCGAAGTTTACATCGCCCTCTTCCATGAATTTTTCCATATCATCGAAGTTTACATTGTCCTCTTCTATGTCAGATTCTACTTCCGCGTCAACAGGTGCTAATTCGCTATCGGTCATCCACTTATGATTTTGAACTCGTTCGCCGCCATCTGTTGGTTGGTAATCTATTACATAAACGGTCGTATCCTCTACCGCTTCAATCGTTGCGGTTGCCCCGTCCATGCCAGGCATATGATTGGCTTTCAAAATGACTTCAGTTCCAACTTCAAATGGTTCTTCTCCTGCGTCTGCAATTTCTTCCTGTACGACCCATTTATGATCATTTACCGGTTCTCCACCATCCGTAGGGGAATAGCTTACGGAATATGCATGAGTAGCAAAAGCACCTACTATTTCTGCTTGGGCTCCCATCATTCCAGGCATATGGTCTTCTGTGATGATGACCTCTTCACCAGGACCGTATGTTGGATCCATTGCTGGTTCTATATTTGTGGGTATGATGTCGGAATTGTATACATTAGTGTAGTTACGGACAGCTGAACCTTTATGGCTAGCAGCGCTTCCTGTATTGTTAGAAGCATATTCACTGATATGCTGACCTTGATGTCTCATTTGTTGTGTGTGGTTAGTTGTATCCGCTCCTGCTTCTCTTTGAACATTAGTATAAGCGGAAAGCGTAGTGAGCGAAACAAAGGAAAGTATTCCGACTCCAATTATTTTTTTATTCATTTTTATTTACACCCTTTCTTGATTCTTCCAGTATGACTAAGGATTAGGCTAAGTAAGTAGAGATTATTCATTTTTTAGTTACTTTTGTCTTATGGCGCTTTTCGAATCGTAGATCTATCCGCTGAAAAAAACAGCATCTACTATTTCCAAAACTGGTCATCCCTCAGCCTCTATCAATCTGTACTATCAAGATAACGTATTATTGTGTAGAGAATATGGAGAAAGCACTTCAAATAGAATTGAAGCTAAAAAACAGCTTTTCTTTTTAAAGTTATTTCAGATTAAAAATAACTCGTTTGTCATTTAATTCACTTTTTACACCCTCAATTCAATTGGTTGTATGCTATAATTTCTACAATCAGACTTCTAAAAAAAGAAAATAAAGGGCTATCCCTATAGGAAATTTAGACTTAAAAAAGGAGTGGAGTTTTTAATGGGTGCCGTATTCACACAAGCCATCAGCTTTTTATTGATTATTCTAGTAGGCTATTTATTTAAATTTTTTGGCCTATTAGAAACAAAGGATGGACATACCGTTTCAAAAATCATTCTCAATTTAACTTTGCCGGCCACTATCATTATTGGATTCAATACAATTGAGATCAACAGTACTTTGATCATCCTGATGTCGTTAGGTTTATTGGCAAATTTTTTACTGATCACTATCGGCGGATTCCTCTGGCGGAAAAAGAGTTCAGCTGATCAAGCTCTGATGATGTTTAGTCAAGCAGGTTACAATATCGGGAATTTCACTATTCCTTTTGTACAAGGCTTCTTCCCTCAAGCTATTCCTTTTATCGGAAGCTTTGATACCGGAAATGCGTTAATGATCTTTGGCGGTACTCCTCTTCTAGCAGATAAAATGACTGGTCAAAAGCGTGGAACACGAGGCGTAAAAGACGTTATTTTCAGTTTATTCCGTTCTCCGTCTTTTTCTACTTACATTGCCATGATTATTTTGGCACTCGTAAATATGACGATTCCAGAAAGTGTTCTTGGTGTAGTTGAGCTTTTTGCTAGCGGAAATGCTTTTCTATCGATGTTCATGATCGGCCTTTACTTAGAACTCACCATTTCTCGAGTAGATTTAGTAAAAGTAGCCAAACTTCTTTTTACCCGTTACGCTTTAGGTATTTCACTTGCCCTGATTTTTTATTTCTTATTGCCTTTACCAAAAATCGTTCGGTTATCTTTGGTTCTAGTGGCCCTTGCACCCGTTGGTACGGTTTCTACTATCAATATGGTCGCTTATGGAAATAAAACCTCCCTTTCAGGCTTTTTATCTTCTATCAGCATCATTATTTCATTGCTTTTAATGACAACGGCTTTAATTTTTATGGGTCTATAATTTGGGGTGTGGATGAAGAAATTCATTCACACCTATTTTTAGACAAAAAAACAGTATGAGACAAATCACTCACACTGCTTCACTATTATTTGATCGTTTTTCTGTTTGATTTAAGGACTGAATCATGAATGAAACAGTTGATTCACAAAAGGCAGCATCATTCTTCATACTTGGATATAATCATTTTATGATATAGTATCTAAATCAATTTTTTGCATTGCTTCCTTGCAGAAAAAATTGTGAATGCTCATAATTATAAATGGTTTTAGAAAAATCAAACGGTTCACCCGTATTCAAATAGAACAGTTCTTCTACAAATAAAGCTGGTGATTTATCAGGGAGTTGCAATTGAGCAGCTAATTCGGTGTTGATTTTCCCAACTTTTAGATATTTATCAGAGAAACCAATATTGATATTTAATGCATTTTGCAAGTATTCAAAAATAGAATCATTTAAGATCTCCTTATTTAGATAAGGGACAATTTCTTTTTTATAATAAGATTCTTCAACACATAGTGTTTGTCCATTAATATAGCGAATTCTTTTGACCCAATACACTTCTTCATTAGCTGAACAGTTTAAATTATTCATAATTTCTTCATTAGGATAAATAATTTCTAAGTTTAGAATAGTAGAAGTCAAATTAAATTCTTCTAAATCATGTGTAAATCCTTGGTTCTCCATAAAATTAATGTAGCCTTTTCTTTTTCTTTTTCTAACAAAAATCCCACTTCCTTGAACTTGAAAAATAATACCTCGATTTTCTAAAATAGCTAAAGACTTTACGATCGTACTCTTACTCACCTGATACTGCGTAATAAGTTCTCCCAAACTAGGCAGTCGGCTTCCTTGTGCTAAATTTTCAAAATGAATCTTCTTTTCGATTTTTAAAGCTATCTCTTGGTATTTAAGCATAGTTATCTCCATATCTTTCTATAGTTTTATTCCTATTATAACTATACTATGCATCCATGTATAGTATTTTTGTTTGTGCATTGACAAATTGTGCATTTACAATTATTATGTAAATGCACAACCTTTAAGTCGGATACCTAAAATAAGAAGTGACCCTATCACGAGCAAAATAAGAATATTAAATCGAGTCATCGTAACTATCTCAGCCTTTTTGCATCAATTTTTATAAAGATGGCTACATAAAATATAACTTTAGGAGGAAATAGATATGAAAAAAGATTTTTTATGGGGCGGCGCTTTAGCAGCCCATCAATTTGAAGGCGGCTGGAATGCTGGTGGAAAAGGACCCAACGTTATTGACGTTATGACAGCAGGAGCTCATGGTGTCGCTAGAGAGATCACAGAGACGATTGATCCTACTAAATATTATCCTAATCATGAAGCAATCGATTTTTACCATCGCTATAAAGAAGATATCGCATTATTTGCAGAGATGGGACTAAAATGTTTGAGAACATCTATCTCATGGACACGTATTTTTCCAAATGGCGATGAAGAAACACCTAATGAGGAAGGTTTAAAATTTTATGATGCGGTATTTGATGAGTTATTAGCTCATGGTATCGAGCCGGTAATCACATTATCTCATTTTGAAATGCCCTTGCATCTAGCAAAAGAGTATGGCGGTTTTAGAAGTAGAAAAGTAGTCGATTATTTTTTTAAATTTTCAGAAGTTTGTTTTAACCGTTATCAAGATAAAGTAAAATATTGGATGACGTTCAATGAAATCAATAATCAAATGGATACAAATAACCCGATTTTTCTTTGGACCAACTCTGGAGTGAACGTAAAGCCCGGTGAGAACCCAACAGAAGTCATGTATCAAGTAGGCCATCATGAATTGCTAGCAAGTGCCAAAGCAGTGATCATTGGGAAGAAAATCAACCCCGATTTTGAGATTGGCTGTATGATCTCACATGTTCCGATTTATCCTTATTCCTGTGATCCTAAAGATGTTATGGCTGCAGAAGAAGCTATGCATCAACGTTTCTTTTTCTCAGACGTTCACGTTAGAGGCTATTACCCAAGTTATGCGCTAAAAGAATTTGAGCGTGAAGGGTATACGATCGGCATCGAAGAAGGCGATTTGGCGATTCTTAAAGAAGGGACTGTTGATTACGTCGGCTTCAGTTATTACATGTCTACCGTTGTTAAAACCGATGTAACGAATGATAATCTAGGCAATGTAGTCAATGGAGGCCTATCTAATGCGGTAACGAACCCCTATATTAAAACCAGTGATTGGGGTTGGGCTATTGATCCAGAAGGCTTACGTTACACAATGAACCGCCTTTATGACCGTTATCAATTGCCTCTATTTATTGTTGAAAATGGCTTTGGAGCTGTTGATACGCTGGATGAAAATGGTCAAATTCACGACCCAGAAAGAATAGACTATCTGACTAAACACATCAAAGCTATGCAAAAAGCAGTAGACTATGACGGTGTCGATCTAATGGGCTACACACCTTGGGGAATTATTGATTTGGTTTCCTTTACCACTGGAGAAATGAAAAAAAGGTACGGTATGATCTATGTCGATCGAGATAACGAAGGAAACGGATCACTGGATCGCTCTAAAAAAGATTCATTTGACTGGTACAAGAAAGTTATAGCATCAAATGGCACCGATTTATCTTGGAAAACAACTTGATCCGTTCGCTAAGGTAAAAAATAACTAATTATCTTTAAAGGCTCGCATACTTGAGTTAAGGAACTGTACAATTTTAGGTGTGGATGAAGAAATTCATTCACACCTATTTTTTTTTGTGAAAACAAAACTGATTTAGATTCTACACAAGCAAACCTGTTCATTCCAGAAGCAATTTCTCTTGAAAAACCAACACCATTTGTTACACACAAAAAAAATAAGTGCCAACTTCTCTTAAAGAGAAGTTGGCACTTATTTTATGCATTTTAGGTTTAGAGTGCTTCTTTTAGAGGTTGGCAAACTTCACACTTACGTTGATTTTTATTTTTAAATTTCGTGAATGATTTTTCAAAATGGTTGCCGCATGCACATTCAAATTGTAGTTTTTGCGAAAAACCATGATATTCTGTCGTTAACAATTTACTGTCTGAATTTTTTTTAACAAATTCTTGAATAGTTTCGATAGTCCAATGTTTATTCATTCTCTTACACCTCCATATTTTATTGCTAAGCGGAGGCTTGCTTGGCATCCGTTATAAGTAAAGATCTTCATTTCCTTAAGCTCTTCATTATAACATGAGTTGATACAATTAAATAGCTGAAGTATGCTTCTACCGAATTTATTTCTCTTAGTATTGGTTCTTCACATATTCAGCAGCTTGCTGACCGGCTTGGCGCCCAAACACAATAATTTCGGCAACTGAGTTCCCTCCAATACGGTTATTCCCATGTAATCCTCCAGCCAACTCACCTGCAACATACAAACCTTCAATCGGTTGATTTTCTTTATTCAAAACTTCGGTTCGCGTATTTACTTTGATACCACCCATTGTGTAGTGGATCCCGGGGGCAATTTTTATGGCAAAATAATCAGGTTTAGTTAAGCCGTCTTCCATTGCAGTGGTACGATTAAATTCTTTGTCTCTCTTGTCAGCAACACTTTGATTCCACGCGACAACTGTTTTAGCTAATTGACTGCCTGGTATATTAAGCTTCTCTGCTAACTCTTTTAGATCCTTACCACTACTAACATACCCTTTTTTATCATAAAATTCGATTGCTTTTGCGCGGTCACGTACCCCTTGATCAAAAATCAAGTAAGCTGATTTTTCCGGTAAACCAGTAATCGCTGCAGAAACTTTATCACGCGTATCTAACTCATTAACAAACCGACTTCCCGCTTGATTTACTAGGATAGCTCCTTCACCACGAACCACTTCGCCTATTAAGATCCCTTCATCTTGCTGAACTGTTGGATGGATTTGAATTTGTTCCATATCGATTGCTTGGCCACCCAGCTTTTCGATCATCTTGATCCCGTCACCAGTACTGCCTTTTTGATTAGTTGATATGTAGCCTTTTAACTCTGGTCTAAATTTTTCAATCATTTCTTTACTTGCCCCAAATCCTCCAGTTGCAACTATAATAGCCTTTGCTGTCAGTATTTTAGGTTCTTCTCCACTTATTCCAACAGTTACTTGATCAACCTTGCCCTCATTTTTATTGATAGCTGTTACAGCTGCATTTACAAGAATGGGAATGTTTCGTTTGTGGACAGCTTTTAATAATCCTTTAATCAAATAACTCCCAATTGCCGAACCATCAGATGGACGATGAGTTCTTTTTTGCTTCATGCCGCCAGTTATCGTTAAATTATTTAATTTGATGCCCTTTTGATCTAGCCAATCAATAGCGGCGGCAGAGTGACCCACAAAATAACGCAGCAACGCTTTATCATTAGTCCCATGACCGCCCGCTAAAATTTCCTCGTAAAAAGCATCATTGCTATCTTCTATTCCTTCAGCCTCTTGGAATTTAGTAGTAGAAGCATTCATACCACTTGATGATTTCACCGTATTTCCTCCAGCGAAAGGCATTTTTTCTAAAATGACCGGATTTAAACCGGCATCTTTTGCTTCAATAGCTGCAGTCATCCCTGCACCACTTGCGCCAACGATGATGATATCATAATCATCGTTCAAATCACTAAAATCAGCATAAGTCTGTTCTGAAGTACCTGTTCCACCTTTAGTTTCCTTGGCAGCGTCTTCCTCAGCTTTCAAATTTTTTGATCGTTTATTTTTTCCAACTACTCTGTAGGATGCCATAAAAATACCAGTACCAAATACGAGTGTAACATACCAAAATGAATTTTTTTTCATAATTTCCTCCTTAAAAATAAACAACACAGCTCATCCTTTGCGACTTTTTTATTTTACCATATCATTTATAAAAAAATTCATGAATTTTCAATTCCAATGTATGTTACTCCTACAACACTTGTAGAGCATTTTTAGAAAAGAGTCATACTAGTAAAATGATTTAGTGCTTGCATCATTTTTAGTACTCTTATTTTGTAAACTGGATGGCTTGCTCGCCAATATCAAAACGATAGAACGTATGCGCGATTGGATTATTAGTTAAATAATGGTAAGCCTTGTCTTGAGCTTCTTTTAGTGTTGAGCCTTGAGCTGCGACAAAAAAAATACGGCCTCCATCAGAAATGAGACAGCTTTTTCCTTGCTTCATACCCGCATGATAAATGGTGCAACCTGAACCTGCTATGTTCATCTGCGGTAACGGGATATCGGTTATGGTTTTTTCAGGATAACCTTCAGCTGCAACAACAACACCCAGAGTGTAGCGGTCCGTATGCAATTTGATAACAGGATCTTTCCCATTCAAGATATCATCGATCACTTGTGCCAAATCAGAATCCAGCTGGTTCAAAATGACTTGGGTTTCAGGATCACCAAAACGGGCATTAAACTCGATGACTCTCAGCCCTTTTTTTGTCATCATTAATCCAGCGTAAATGACTCCTTTGAAAGGACGTGCCTCGGCAACCATTGCGTTAACAGTCGGCTTTATAACTGTTTCCAAAACTTCTTGAATCAAGGCATCAGAAACTTGCGGTACTGGAGAATAAGCACCCATACCACCCGTATTCGGCCCCTTGTCTCCATCATAGGCCCGTTTATGATCTTGGGCAACTCCGGTATAATAGTATTTTGTACCATTTACAAGAGCAAACAAAGAAAATTCTTCACCCTCAAGATATTCTTCAATAACGACTTTCGGTTTGCCCGCTGCGAATTTCCCTTTTAATAGCATCTCGCTTAAAGCATTCGTTGCTTCCATCAGGGTCATCGCAACGACTACCCCTTTTCCAGCAGCTAAACCATCTGCTTTGATGACAATTGGTACGCCTTGTTCTTCAACATAAGCCAACGCTGCATGATAGTCTTCGAATATTTCATACGCTGCAGTAGGAATAGCATATTTCTTCATCAAATCTTTTGCAAATTGTTTTGAGCACTCTAAGTCTGCTGCTTTTTTATTTGGTCCAAAGACTTTTAATCCAACTTTATCAAATGCATCGACCAACCCTTCAAACAGAGCTATTTCCGGTCCAATGAAAGTCCAAGCAATTTTTTCTGATTTTGCAAAATGAATCAACGCTTGATGGTCATTCTCTGCAATGTCAACCAATTGGATGCCATCTTTTTTCATTCCAATGTTCCCTTTAGCACAATAAACAGTCTCCACCAATGAGCTTTCTGTGAATTTTTTTGCGATGGCATGCTCACGGCCACCACTACCAATAACAAGAAGTTTCATCTGCGTAATCCTCCAACTTTTTTTTATTCGATTAGGATGTGTTTGAAAACTAATAACTATTCTGATTTTTGGACTAACTGAGAAAGGTTGAGATGATTAAAATAAATATCGAACAACAAGAGCGACTTAATGAATCATGGAGTAAAATAAAATGATCCTCTATTTGAAGTTACTCGAACTAACGCTTGTTGCAGCTACTCAAATGAAAAACCGACTTTCAGTTGCTCGAACTATTGCTCGTTGCGGCTACTCAAATGAAAATCGACCTTCAGTTACTTGAACTAACGCTCGTTGCAGCTACTCAAATGGAAAAGCGACCTTCAGTTACTCGAACTAGCGCTCGTTGCAGCTACTCAAATGGAAAAGCGACTTTGAGTTACTCGAACTAACGCTCGTTGCGGCTTCTCAAATAAAAATCGACTTTCACTTACTCGAACTAGCGCTCGTTACGGCTACTCAAATGAAAATCGTCCTTGAGTTACTCGAACTATCGCTCGTTGCGGCTCAGCAGCAGTCATTTTAGTCTATTTTTTAATGTCTGAAGTGGCGTACACCTGTTTTCAACATCGTCATGCCGTATTTATTCGCCATTTCGATAGAATCTTTATCCTTGATACTCCCACCCGGTTGAATGATCGCCTTGATGCCATGTTGTGCTGCGAATTCAACACTATCATTCATAGGAAAGAACGCATCACTAGCCAATACTGCACCTTCTATGGCATTACTTGCTTCGGCCTGATCGATCGCAATCTTAACGGATCCGACACGGTTCATTTGGCCGGCCCCGATCCCAACGGTCTGTTTGCTATTTGCCAGCACGATAGCATTACTTTTTACATGCTTAACTATTTTCCAGGCAAAGTCCATAGCGTTCATTTCTTCTTCGGTTGGTTTACGGTCTGTCATGACTTCCCAGTTAGCCGGTATATCTTCGGTACTGATATCTTGTGTTTGTTCTAATAAACCGCCCAATACAGAAACAACTTCTTTGCCGCCTACTTTTGCAGCTGAGAAATCTAAGGTCATGATACGAATATTTTTTTTCTTTGATAAAATAGCTAAGGCTTCCTTTGTATAACTTGGTGCAAGAACGATCTCTAAGAACATCTTATTCAGCTTTTCTGCTGTCACACTATCTAATTGACGGTTGGCAACTACGATCCCGCCGAAGATAGAGATTGGATCAGCTGCATAACAGCGATCAAAAGCTTCTTCAATCGTTTCAGCAATACCCACTCCACATGGATTCATGTGTTTGACTGCGACCACTGCTGGTCCATCAAATTCACGTATGATACGAATGGCTGCATCCGCATCTTTAATGTTATTGTACGATAATTCTTTCCCGTGTAATTGATGAGCGTTTGCAATCGAGAATGGTACAACAAGCGTTTCTTGATAGAAATTAGCGACTTGATGTCCATTTTCACCATAGCGTAGTTTTTGTTTCAAATCATAGGTCAACGTTAATTTTTCAGGTTCTTCTTCACCAACACTATTGGTCAAATATTGCGCGATCAATGCGTCATAGCTGGCGGTGTGACGGAAGACTTTTGCAGCTAAAGCTTGACGTGTTTTTAAAGTTGTTGCTCCTGTTTCTTCCAATTCACTGATGACGCTACTATAATCAGCTGGATCCGTCAGAACCGTCACACTTGCATAATTTTTAGCAGCACTGCGCAGCATACTAGGGCCGCCAATATCAATATTTTCAATGGCCTCCTCTAAGGTGACATCTTTTTTACTGATGGTTTCTTTAAATGGATAAAGATTCACCACTACAAAATCAATCGGTATGATATTATGTTTTTCCATTGCTAATATGTGTTCGGGTAAATCACGTCTCCCCAATAAACCACCATGGATAAGTGGATGCAACGTTTTAACACGACCATCCATCATTTCTGGGAATCCAGTCACCTCTTCAACAGAAATTGTCGGGATACCTGCCTCTTCCAATGCCTTCTTAGTTCCGCCAGTTGAAATAATTTCGATACCCTTTGCCACTAATGCTTGTGCGAATGGTACAATACCTGCTTTGTCTGAAACGCTGATCAATGCTCTTGTCACTATACGCCACTCCTCAATTTTTATTCACTCTTGTTAATGGTTTTATTTTCAATCAATTCTTGAATGACCTGCGGAAAAAGACGGTGCTCTACCTGATGTATTTTTGCCTCCAAAGAGTCTAATGTGTCTTCAGGTGAAATTTCAACCTGCTCTTGTGCGATAATTGGTCCAGTATCTACCCCTTCATCAATAAAGTGCACTGTTACACCAGTTTTCTTTTCATTTGCTTCAAAAGCGTCTCGAATGCTGCTTCTACCAGGAAAGCATGGCAATAATGAAGGATGGATATTCAAGATACGATTTGCATACGCCGTTAGCAATGTCGGTCCAATAATTCTCATGTATCCTGCTAATACAACCAAATCAACTTCATTTATTTCAAGCCGTTTCAATAGTTCAGTCTCATAGGCTACGCGACTATCATAGTTTTTCGGACTGAATACAGTATAAGGGATGCCTATTTTTTTTGCACGGTCTATGACATAGGCTTTCGGATTGTCGCAAAACAGGAAGCAAATGGTCGCATCTACTTGTTTGGAGGCAATTGCCTCTGCTATCGCTTGGAAATTGGAACCATTTCCTGAAGCAAATACAGCTATTCTCATAGTTGCTTCTCTTTCAAAACAACCTTTTCTTCTGATTCTTTTGAAACTACCGAACCGATCACATATCCCTTTTCATTATTCGCTGCAAGGGTAGCTAATACTTCCGGTACTTTTTCAGGAGCAACAGCAAGAACCATGCCGATCCCCATATTGAATATTTCGTACATTTCAAGTTCTGGAATCTTGCCGACTGTTTGCAACGTCTGAAAAATCGGCAATACTGGCCAGCTCCCTAATTGGATCTGAGCTTGTACATTTTCAGGAAGCATCCGCGGGATATTCTCAACGAATCCGCCCCCTGTGATATGTGCAACACTATGAAGCAATTGCTTTTTTATCAATGGCAGCAAAGCATTCACATAAATTTTTGTTGGCGTCAATAAAACATCACCCAACTCTTGATTATCCAATCCAGGTATTTTATCCGTTAATGTATACGCGTTATCTTTAAAGAAGATTTTTCGTACTAAGGAATAACCATTTGAATGGATACCCGTTGAAGGCAGCCCGATCAAACAGTCACCTTCTTTGACTAATGCAGCAGATAATAAGGCCTCTTTTTCTGCAATACCCACTGTAAATCCTGCCAGATCAAAATCTTCAGGATCGTACATATCTGGCATTTCAGCTGTTTCACCACCAATTAAAGCCGCTCCCGATTGGACGCATCCTTCTGCGATACCAGCTACAATTTGCTCGATTTTTTCAGGATGATTTTTCCCGATTGCAATATAATCTAAGAAATAAAGTGGTTCTGCTCCTTGTGCCACAATATCATTGACGCACATCGCAACACAATCGATTCCAATCGTATCCCATTTCTCAGATTCAATGGCTAACATTAATTTTGTACCAACACCGTCTGTCCCAGATATAAGAACGGGCTTTTTATAGTCGAGTTCACTAAGATCAAAATGACCGCCGAATCCACCGATTTCACCAAAGACACCCGGTCGTTTCGTACGTTCGACATGTTTTTTGATGCGTTTGACCGTTTCATAACCAGCAGTGACATCTACACCCGCTTTCGCATAGGTATTCCCCATCGTTATCCTCCCCTAAGATTTTCTTTTTGGATTTCAGTCATATTATTCAGATAATCTTCTTCATAGTCGTATAGCCCTGCTGGATAATCACCGTTGAAACTATCCATACATAGACCTGAGTAGGGCATATCAAATTTCAATCCGATTGACTCAATCAGTCCCTCTTGGCTAAGAAATGACAAACTGTCTGCTCCGATAGACTCACATATTTGGGGAATGGTCATTCTTGCGGCAATCAGTTCAGCTGACTTGCTGATATCGATCCCGTAAAAACTTGGATACATCAAGGGTGGAGAAGCGATGCGAACATGGACTTCTTTCGCTCCGGCTTCTTTCAATAATGTGACAATTCGCTTGCTTGTTGTACCTCGGACAATCGAGTCATCTACCATGACAACAATTTTCCCTTGTACTACTCCTTTAACGGCGGATAATTTCATTTTCGCACCCAATTCGCGTAGTTCTTGTGTCGGTTGGATAAACGTACGTCCTACATACTGATTCTTGATCAGCCCCATCTCATAAGGTATGCCGCTCTCTTCAGCGAAACCGCTAGCTGCCGATAATGACGAGTTAGGAACACCAATAACGATATCGGCATTCACCATAGGGGATTCTACTGCCAATCGTTTCCCCATTGTTTTACGGGCCGTATGCACATTCACACCAGCTATGTTCGAATCTGGTCGAGCAAAATAGATATATTCCATTGCCGCGATGGAAATGGTTGTATCCTCCGTGTATTTTTCAATCGTCAAGCCATCGACATCAATAATTGCCAATTCTCCGGCGTTAATATTACGAACAAACTCTGCACCAATCGTATCGATCGCACACGTTTCACTTGCCATCACATATGCCCCATTTGGTAATTTCCCAATAACAAGTGGGCGCAACGAGTTCGCATCAACAGCACTGAACATTTTTTCCTCCGTCATGAGAACATAAGTGAAGCCACCTTTAACAAGGTTCAGGCTTTCTTTTATTTTATCGATCAACGTGCCTTTCTGGCTGCGTCTAATGAGATGGATCAATACTTCTGTGTCTGAAGTCGAATGAAAGATCGCTCCATCTTCTTCTAAATTACGTCGCAAGCTCTTGGCATTAACCAAGTTTCCATTGTGACAGATAGCAATATCTAAATCATAGAAATGGTACAAGAAAGGCTGTACATTTTCGATACTATTCTGTCCAGATGTAGAATAGCGCACGTGTCCGATTGCACGATCGCCTGACAATCGTTTAAGATCGGCTACATTTTTGAAGACTTCACTGATCAACCCAAGATTGCGATGAACCATTAGCTTTCCTTTATCGCAAGACACGATGCCTGCACCTTCTTGTCCACGGTGCTGTAAACTATGCAATCCAAAATAAGTCAGTTGGCTAGCGCTTGGATCGCCCCAAATGCCAAAAACTCCGCACTCTTCATTTAAGCTTTTTGTTTCAGCAAACATGGGATAGCCTCCTGCCATTTCATTTCTACTTCTTTTACCGCTAAATGAATCGTTTCATTATTCGTGACTATTTTCGCTTGCCCATTATTCTCTACTGTTCCGATATCTGTCGCATTAGATTTGACTAGCGCTTTGAATGCAGAAACATTTTCAGGTTTCACGGTTAATATGAACCGCGATTGCGTTTCACTGAATAACCATTTTTTATCCATCGCAACTGTTACATCAAATCCTAGTGTCGTATCAAAGACACTTTCCATCAGACCAACTGCTAAACCACCTTCTGATAAATCATGGGCACTTTCTATCAGGCCAGCTTGGATGGCTTTCAAAACAGCGTCTTGGTTTTCTTTTTCAATTGTCAAATCGAAGTCCATCAGTTTCCCTTCAATTTTTCCTAATTCTAATTTTTGTAATTCAGACCCATTAAAGTCTGCTTTTGTATCGCCAATCAAGAAAATGCGATCATTGGCATTTTTAAATGCCTGGGTTGTGATATGTTTACTATCTTCGATCAGACCGACCATTCCAATCAACGGTGTCGGATAAATAGCTTCGCCATCCATTTCATTGTAAAGCGATACATTACCCGAGATAACAGGGGTATCCAATAAACGACAAGCTTCTGCTATACCATCTGCCGAAGTGCTCAATTCCCAGAAAATCTCTGGTTTGTCAGGATTCCCGTAATTCAAACAATTGGTGATCGCCAATGGTTTCCCACCACTAGCCACGATATTACGAGCAGCTTCTGATACAGCGATTTTCCCACCAATCTCAGGATTCAAATAGATGTAACGGCTATTACAATCAGTCGTCATGGCAAGTGCTTTTTCCGTTCCACGTATGCGAATAACAGCTGCATCACTTCCTGGTCCAACAACAGTGCTTGTACGAACCATCGAATCATAGGTTTGGTAAATATTTTTCTTTGAAGCAAGCGTTGCTTGTTGCAACAAGCTTACTAACGTTTCCGCAGCAGACATAAAGGTTGGTTGATAGTCTGCCATTGCAGAAAACAAAGCCATACGAGCAGGCTCTTGCATCGGTTTAATGTACTCTGGTGCATCCTCTGCTAAAGCATCAACGGGTAAATTAGCTACTTCTTTTCCATCATGAAACAGACGGTACAACCCATCATTTGTAACTTCACCGATGTTAACAGCTTCTAATTCATATTTTTCAAATAATTCGATAACACGTTGTTCTTCGCCCTTCTTGATACACAACAGCATCCGCTCTTGCGATTCAGAAAGCATAATTTCATAAGGAGTCATATGTGTTTCACGTTGTGGGACTTTATCCAAATTCAAAATCAAACCACTACCCGCTTTTGAAGCCATTTCAGCACTTGATGAAACAAGCCCTGCAGCTCCCATATCTTGGATTCCGATCAATGCGTCAGAATAATCATAAATACATTCTAGACAAGCTTCCATCAATAATTTTTCCATAAACGGATCGCCTACTTGGACAGCTGAACGTTGTGATTCTTCTTCCTCTTTGAATTCAACCGAAGCAAAAGTCGCTCCATGAATACCATCACGTCCCGTTTTTGCACCCACATATATAATGGTATTCCCGGTCCCTTTAGCTTGCCCTTTTTGAATATCTTTTTGGTCGATCAAGCCGACACACATCACATTTACCAAAGGATTTCCTTTGTAACAAGGATCAAAAACCGTTTCTCCACCAACCGTTGGAATTCCGATACAGTTCCCGTAACCACTAACGCCAGCTACCACTTCTTCGAAGATATATTTTGTGCGTTCATTGTCTAACTCACCAAAACGCAAAGAGTCAAGAATTGCTATTGGACGGGCTCCCATACTAAAAATATCGCGAATAATACCTCCGACACCAGTAGCTGCTCCTTCATATGGCTCAACCGCTGAGGGATGATTATGGCTTTCTACCTTAAAAACCACCGCTTGGCCGTCACCGATATCAACAATACCAGCACCTTCACCGGGTCCTTGTAACACTTGTGCCCCTGAAGTAGGAAATTTCCGTAACGTCGATTTTGAGTTTTTATAAGAGCAATGTTCGCTCCACATAACAGAAAACAGGCCTGTTTCAGTATAGTTCGGTAACCGATGCAAAATATCCTCGCTGATAGTTGTGTACTCTTCGTTGGTCAATCCCCATTCACGATATATTTTCAAGTCTTTTACTTGCTCGGGTGTCGGTTCCAAGAAAACCATTATTTGCACAGCTCCTTCTGATAATTTTTGTACATAGACTGAAATAATTTTAACCCATCTTCAGAACCCAGTAATTCTTCAACAGCTCGTTCAGGATGAGGCATCATGCCCAATACATTCCCTTGCTTATTGATAATGCCCGCTATATTTTCGATGCTTCCATTTGGGTTATCGTTCGTATAAGTAAAGACGATTTGATCGTTGTCCCTCAATTGCTGCAACGTTTCTTTATCGCAGTAGTAATTCCCTTCACCATGTGCGATAGGTAAGGAAATGATTTCTCCTTGTTCATACGCTGTTGTAAATAACGTATGCGTATTTGCTACTTTTAGCTTTTGCTGTTTGGAGATGAATTTCAGTGAATCATTGCGCCGTAATGCTCCCGGTAATAACCCAGCTTCTGTCAAAATTTGAAATCCATTACACGTTCCAAAAACAGGCTTTCCCTCTTGAGCGAACCGGATGACTTCATCCATAATATTGGAAAATCGGGCAATAACTCCCGTACGCAGGTAATCGCCGTATGAGAATCCTCCTGGGAGTAACACTGCATCGAACCCTTGCAAACTTTTTTCATAATGCTGAACGTATTCCGCGTCTACCCCTAGAATATCTTTTACAGCTGCATACATGTCTAAGTCGCAATTTGATCCAGGAAAAACAATGACTGCGAATTTCATTAAATTTCAACCTCCTGAATATCATACCGGTATGTTTCCATTACGACATTTGCTAAAAGTTTGTCACAAATTTCTTCAATTACTTGCTCGATATCATCTTCATCCTTAGAAACTTGAATTTCAAAATATTTCCCAATACGAATATTTTCAACCGACTCATATCCCATACGATGAACCGCACCCTTGACTGCTTCCCCTTGTGGATCCAGAACTGAATCTTTATAAGTTACATAAACGGTTACTTTATACACGATGAAACGCCTCACTTTTCTCTTTTGATTTATATTGGTAAATTTTTTCGTTACCCTCTATCTACTTGAAGGATTGATTCGTTTAGTCACATGTTTTTCAGCCTTTGCAATACTTCTACGTAAACAGGAATAACGTCGCCTAAATCACGGCGATAAAGATCTTTGTCCAGATGTTTCTTTGTGTTCATATCCCATAAACGGCAAGTATCCGGGGATATTTCATCGGCGAGGATGATTTTTCCATCAGCTGTTTTCCCAAATTCAATCTTAAAGTCAATTAAGCGAATAGCGATTTTTCTGAACATTTCAACTAAGGCAGCGTTAATCTCCAATGCTTGCTTTTTTATTTCTATGACATCTTCGTCTTTCGCAACGTTCAGCATCTTAACGTGTGAGTCATTGATAAATGGATCATCCAACTTATCATTTTTGTAATAAAACTCAATAATTGGAAAAGGCAAATCGATTCCTTCCTCCATACTAAACCGTTTTGCAAAGCTGCCGGCCGACGTATTACGGACAACGACCTCTAAAGGAATCATTTCAACTTTTTTTATCAATTGTTCGGTTTTAGACACTTCTTGGATATAATGGCTTGCAATTTCTTTTTCAGCTAAGTAGTTGAATATTAGACCCGTGATTTGGTTATTCAGTTCTCCCTTCCCTTCAATTTTTTCTTTTTTAGCGCCATTTAGTGAAGTTACTTGGTTTAAATACTCTGCTAAAAGAACCGTCTCTTGATTTGTCGCATACATCTTTTTAGCTTTCCCGGTATAGAGCAATTCTTTTCTTTCCATTATTCCACCCTCTCAATTAACGAACATTATTTTTTAATAATGTCAAATCATTCGCTTTAATTGTATCATCCAACCTTTGATTGTCAATGAAATATTCCTTATTTTTTTAATGAAGTAAAATAACTAAAATTATTTTACTTCATTAAAAAAGACCGGAGCAATAGCCCCAGTCTTCCCTATTGATTTACTAATCCTACTCTTTCAAAAATACGATCGACCTGATCTAAATGATACTCATAATTGAAAGCATCATTGATATCCTCTATGGTTAATTTAGACATTATGGTCTTATCTTGTTCTAATAATGACCGAAAACTTATTTGATTATCCCAAGAATAAGCCGTTTTAGGTTGTATCAAGTCATATGCTTCTTCACGATTCATTCCATGGTCGATCAATTTCAATAATACGCGTTGGCTATAAATCAAACCATATGTCGCATCCATATTACGGATCATATTTTCAGGGAAAACAGTCAATTTCTCTACAATAGTCGCAAAACGATTTAATTGGTAATCCAATAAAATCGTACTATCCGGTAAGATGATTCTTTCTGCAGAAGAGTGAGAAATATCGCGTTCATGCCATAAAGCTACATTTTCATATGCCGTCACCATGTAACCTCGGATAACGCGTGCTAGGCCAACTACATTCTCGGAACCAATAGGATTACGTTTATGCGGCATAGCTGAAGAACCTTTTTGTCCTTTTTCAAAAAACTCTTCCACTTCGCGTACCTCTGATTTTTGTAAACTTCGAATTTCAGTAGCAAAACGCTCCACGCTCGTTGCGATTAAAGCAATTGCAGCAAGATATTCAGCATGCATATCTCGGGGCAATACTTGCGTTGAAATTTCTTGTTGTCGTATACCCAGCTTTTTACAAACAAATTCTTCCACAAAAGGCGAGATATTCGCAAATGTTCCTACTGCTCCACTTATTTTGCCCGCTTCGACACCCTCAGCTGCGTGCTCAAAACGTTCGATATTGCGTTTGATTTCAGAATACCAATTAGCTAATTTCAAGCCAAATGTTGTTGGCTCAGCGTGGACACCATGTGTACGGCCCATGCATACTGTATTTTTGTGTTCTTTTGCTTTGTTTCCAATAATTTCCAGTACGTTTTGTAAATCTTTACGAATAATATCATTCGCTTGTTTCATTTGGTAACCGTATGCAGTATCGACAACATCGGTACTCGTCAATCCATAGTGGACCCATTTTCTTTCATCACCCAATGATTCAGAAACGGATCGCGTAAAAGCTACGACATCATGTCTAGTTTCTTTTTCAATTTCTTCCATGCGACCAATATTATACGTTGCGTTTGACCTTATCTTTCTAACATCTTCTGTTGGGATCTCACCTAAAATAGCCCAAGCTTCAACTGCTAAAATTTCAACTTCTAACCAACTATTATAGCCATTTTGTTCCGACCAGATCTTGGCCATCTCAGGACGTGTATAACGTGTAATCATCTTAATTGCTTCCTCCATTCCAGATCCCGGTATTATCTATTTCAATCAATGTTGCTTCTACATCGTTCGTCAAAATAGTGATGTGTCCGATTTTTCTATTCGGATACATTTCTTTTTTACCATAGTAATGAAACGACCAGTCCGCTTTTTTATTTCGGAAAGCTAAACTGTCCTCTAAATGTTGTCCCAGTATATTGACCATAACGACATCCGAAAGTAAGCGGGCTGTTGGCATCGCCAACCCAGCTACCGCTCGGATATGTGCATCAAATTGTGAAAAGGACATTGCTTCGATCGTATAGTGCCCTGAATTATGTGGACGTGGTGCCAGTTCATTGATAAAGATGCCACCATCTTTTGTTAAAAATAGTTCAATTCCTAACGTGCCAACTAATTGCAAAGCATCAGCAACTTGTTTAGCCGTATCCACGGCTTTTTTGCTTACTACAGGAGAAATCCGGGCAGGTACAATGCTTTCATGTAAAATATTATTTACGTGAATATTCTCAGAAACAGGAAAAATTGTCGCTTCTCCTGTTTGATTGCGAACAATCATGACCGATAGTTCTTTCAAAAAAGGTACCCAAGCTTCCAGAATACAACTATTATCAGCAATCAATGCTTCTGCCTCTGCTTTATCCGCCTCAGATTTCAAAACAACTTGCCCTTTACCATCATATCCAAAACGCGCTGTTTTCAAGACGCAGGGATAGCCAATTTTTCCAAGTGCACCATTCAGTTGGTCAGTTGTTTTCACAACCTCAAAAGCTGCAATTGAAACCCCAATAGACTCTAAAAACTGTTTTTCTTTGATCCGGTCTTGCGTAATGCTTATTATTTCGCTACCTTGCGGGATAGCTGACAAATCTTCCATCTCTCGCAATGCTTCCGCATCAATATTTTCAAATTCAAATGTTAGAACCGTTACTTTTCTCGCAAATTCACGTAAAGCTTCTTTATCTGCATAATCAGCGCGGATATTCCAATCAGACACTTGAGCTGCTGGACAAATTTGATTAGGATCCAAGATACCAACAATAAATCCCATCTTTTTTGCTGATTGAGCCATCATTTTTCCTAATTGCCCGCCTCCAATAATTCCAATAGTATCTCCTGGTTTGAGCGACTTATACAAGTTCTTCACTACTTTCTATTACGTTTTTCTTAAGCCTATCACGTCTTACTTCCAATTTTTTTGCTAATTTTTTATCTTCAATAGCTAGGATCTGAACAGCAAGAAGTCCTGCATTCGCGGCTCCTGCTTTCCCAATCGCCACAGTAGCAACCGGTATACCCGCTGGCATTTGTACAATGGACAATAATGAATCCATCCCGTTAAGTGCTCGAGATCGTATCGGTACGCCTATGACCGGCAATGTTGTTTTTGCTGCGATCATGCCCGGTAAATGAGCGGCGCCTCCAGCTCCTGCAATGATTATTTTTGTTCCGGACTCCCTTGCTTGTTCAGCAAAGCTGAACATCAAATCTGGTGTCCGATGAGCTGACACCACCTTTTTTTCATAGGGTATTTCAAATTCATCTAAAATCGTACAACAGTCTTTCATCGTTTCCCAATCAGAAGTGCTCCCCATAACTACAGAGATAATGGTATCCATGCATTTTCCTCCGCTCTATTTTCTCACGTTCAATATAGCACAACACAACAAACTTTTACAAACGTTTTATAAAATTAAACGTTATTCGTTCGTTATTAAGCCCGTTTTAATCTGTCTAGGTAACTTATCCGGTTAATTCTGATGGATAATCCAAAAAATAGCATATTTCATCCTCTAATGACGAAAATAATAATTCTACCAGTAGAAAAAATTCATCTGTTTCCGGAATCAACCCAAATTGGCGACGCTCCATTATTAAACTCTGGTTCCACCATCCACCCGTTATGATAAATTTTAAAATAGGTCCAACATAGAACCTCAAAAAAACTGTCCAGAAAAAAACAAGTTTTTCCAAATGCAGCTATATGATTGTTTCTGTTTGTTTACTTATAGCACCAAAGGGATGCCTTTGATTTTTTATATTAGACTCTTCTTTTATTCCTCTAATTAGAGTATCATCTATGTTAGTAGACCGTTAATCTGGTTACGCTAAATATGTATGGAATAATCGGGATTTCAAAAGAGATTGTCATATATAACAAAACAATTATTATAGCCATTGATTAGTACAATAAAATGATTGAGATTGCAAGGTTTCCTTATATAAATCCAATACATACTCTAGATATACATTAAGCTAATAGGTGTTACCGTAATAGGCGTTGAAAGCGACTAATGACCCCTATTTTCAGATTTTTCTTCGATAAACAAATGGGTCATACAGCAACTCATTATTGAAAGGAGGTGAACACAAAGTGCTGACCACTATCTTAGAAGACCCACTGTACTTACAATTTGCTTTTGCAGGCTGTATAGCATTAGCCATTTTGACATTACCGCTAAAAGATATTATCAGTGTCGGCTTTTACGACATCAGTGATTTCTTTGTCACGGGTATGATTGCTTTTTTTATTACATACGGGATCCTCTTGACCAATCGCTCAATCGTATCCATTTGGTTATTTGCGGGTATCTTTTTTGTCAGTATGATTATCATTATGCTCATGAATATTCTCGTTATCCTGCCCTTTAAAAATCGTGCAGAAAATTCAAGCATTACTTCAATCTATGAATTAGAAGGCAAAGAAGCGAAAGTATCCATTCCGATTACACTCAATGGAACAGGCGAAGTCATCGTCTCTACTGGTTTTACAAGGGTTAACAAAATGGCTAAAATCTATGACAATACGGATGGCATAACCGATATTCCAAAAAATGAGAACGTATTGATTATGGATATCAGTGACAACATTCTTTATGTACTTCCCTATACAAACAGCATTAAAACAATCGGCAAACCAATGCCGACATGGAATAAGAAACAAAAAAAATAACTCCACTATCAAAATCAGACACGAGAAAGTAGGAATTTACACATGAATCCAGCATTATTCGGAACCGTTGGCGCAGTCGTCATCGCAATCGTTTTACTAGTAGCATTGGTCAGTCGTTACCGTACAGCTTCTCCAGCAGAAGCCTTAATTATCAGCGGTACAGCATTAGGCGACAAAAATGTTTATATTGATCCCAATACGGGCAATAAAATGAAAATCGTTAGCGGAGGCGGTACATTCGTTTGGCCAATTATTCAATCCGTTCATAAGTTGTCATTATTATCGTCTAAATTAGACGTGCGCACACCTGAAGTGTATACCGAGGAAGGTGTTCCGGTCGCAGTTGATGGGACCGTTATTATTAAAATCGGCTCCACATCAGAAGATATCGCAACAGCCGCTGAACAATATCTTGGTAAGTCAACAGAACAATTAGAAAGCGAAGCGAAAGAAGTCCTAGAAGGACATTTGCGTTCGATTTTAGGTCGCATGACTGTTGAAGATATTTATCAAAACCGTGATAAATTCAACCAAAATGTTCAAGATGAAGCATCTGGCGATCTAGCTAAAATGGGATTGGTTATTTTATCTTTTACAGTAAAAGAAGTAACGGACAAAAATGGTTACCTAGATTCATTAGGTCAAGGACGTATTGCCGAAGTTAAACGAGATGCCGATATCAAAACAGCGAATGCGGATAAAGAAACACGTATTCAACGAGCACTAGCTGAACAACTGTCTCAAGAAGCTGAATTGCAACGACAAACACAGATTGCCGAAGCTGAAAAAGTGAAAAGTCTTCGCATATCTGAATACGGCAGAGAACAAAATATCGCAAAAGCTGAAGCTGAAAGTGCATATGATTTAAAGAAAGCTGAATTAAAGAAAAAAGTTATCATCGAAGAGGGTAACGCTCAAATCATTGAACGCGAAAAACAAATCGAATTGCAAGAAAAAGAAACCATCAAGCAAGAACGCGAATACGACGCAACTGTCCGTAAAAAAGCTGATGCTGAGCGTTACTCTGTTGAGCAACGTGCCGAAGCTGATAAAAACAAAGCTATTGCTGAATCTGAAGCGAGAGCCAAAGAAATCGAATTAAATGGTATGGCTCAAGCCGAAAGTATTCGTTTAATCGGTCAAGCTGAAGCAGACAGCAAGACAGCATGGGCGGAAGCCTTGAAACAATACGGTGATGAAGCCATTGCAACCTTACTGATTGAAGCTTATCCTGCAATCGTTCGTGCTGCTGCTGAACCATTGAGTAACATTGACAAAATCACAGTTGTAGATAGCGGAAACGGAAATGGTGCATCAGCCATCACTAAAACAGCCCTAAATACATTGGCAGCTTCTCAAGAGGCCTTTAAAGATGCCACGGGCTTAGACATCAACAATTTAATCAGCTCATTTGCTGGAACAAAGAATGTAGGTCGTCAAATCAGTAATTTAAACGACACCTTCACTCAAACAACTACCGTGGCTGAAGAACCAAGTACCACAGAAGATTCAGAATAATCATTTAAATACCTATATTAGTGCACGGCTAGGGGCCTTGTGGTGGTTCGATTCCACCTCGTGTCTTTTAATTAGATCAAACAGTTTCCAAAAACAATTCCAATAAAAAAACTTTCGTTAAAAGGTTGATCTGTAATCAAGATAGAATATACATAAACCTATGTACATATAATGTTTGATTATTATACTGGTGCATCTGTACGCAACTAAAGAGTAAGCTATCGTTTCAGGCCCACCAGACATCAGCAAACTAGAACGGTATTTTAATAGACATATAAATCAAAAAAAAGAGGTAAGCTTGATGTAAATCAGCTTACCTCTTAAAAATCTCAAGACCTTTTCGTATATTTTTCAGAAATGTTTTATACCACATCTTTTTTTTGCGTTCTATATGAAGCAATCAATTTAAGCATATTTTTTTGCTTTACTTGAATATTGCGAAAGATTAGAGCCACTTGTGCGGACTTTAGAGCCAGTGATTGCGTTGGATAGATCCGTTCAGTGCGAGAGAGAAAGCCAGTGATGTGAAAATCACTGGCTTTCTCTCATTTTATTTTTAACCATATTCTGTTATATAGAAGTTAGTTACCTATTTTTTAAGCCATGTTTTTTTTGCTTTTAGTTTT
>NZ_JAGGRF010000014.1:0-5366 GCF_018612935.1 Carnobacterium sp. ISL-102
CAGGAATGGATACTTATGCTAGAGGATTAAAAGCAGCTGCCAAAATAAAAGAAACGCGCTTCTTAGATGAACTAAAAGAAAAACGTTATGCAAGTTATGAAACAGGTATTGGTTCAGATATTATTTCTGGGAAAGCAGATTTAGAAACATTGACAACTTATGCTTTAGAACATGACGAAATCAAAAATGAATCAACTCATATTGAATACGTTAAATCAAAATTAAATGATTACTTAATTTAATAAATAATTTTAACGAGGAGGAAGGATATGATTATTAAAAACCCTGCATTAAGAGGTTTTAATGCAGACCCCTCAATTGTTAGAGTAGACGATACGTATTATATTGCAAACTCAACATTTGAATGGTTTCCTGGAGTACAAATTCATGAATCAAAAGACTTAGTCAATTGGAAATTAATTACGCACCCATTGTCAACAACAACGCTACTGGATATGAAAGGCAACAAAGATTCTGGCGGAATTTGGGCTCCTGACCTTTCATATGTCGATGGCAAGTTTTGGTTAGTATATACAGACGTAAAAGTCATTGAGGGTTCATTTAAAGACGGGACTAATTACTTGACTACTGCAGAAAATATCTATGGACCATGGAGTGATCCGATAAAATTAAACGGTGTTGGCTTTGATGCATCACTATTTCATGACGATGACGGGAAAAAATACCTTGTTCAAATGGAATGGGATCATCGAGAGTATCATCATTCTTTTAATGGAATAAAATTAACTGAGTATTCTGTGGAGCAACAAAAATTGTTGCCTAAAACTGCTAAAATTATTTATCAGGGTACAGATGTTAGATTAGTTGAAGGACCACATATCTATAAAATATTCGGATACTATTACCTTTTTGCTGCAGAGGGTGGAACTGTTTATACACATCAAGAAGTTGTCGCTCGTTCAAAAGATCTCTTTGGAAATTACAAAACTCAACCTGGTGATGCATTCTTAACGGCATATGATTCTCCAAGGAATTACCTTCAGAAATGTGGACATGGCTCCTTAGTGGAAACGCCTGGTGGAGAATGGTATTTTGCCCACTTGACTGGGAGACCTTGGCATCATTCAATAGAATCAGTAACTGAGCCTAGAGGATGGTGTACATTAGGGAGAGAAACAGCTATTCAAAAGGTAAAATGGGACGAAGAAAAATGGCCCATGATTGTTGGTGGCAAGCAAGGTGCTAAAGAAGTTGAAGCACCAAAAGATGCAATTGAAACGCTTTTTGAATTAAATTATCTTGAAAAAGATGATTTTGATAAAAAAGAATTAAACATTCATTTTAATACCTTAAGAGTTCCTTTTAACGATTATTTGGGATCCTTGAAGGCCAATCCAGGACATCTTCGTTTGGTAGGTCGTGGTTCTCTCACAAATGAGCACGAACAAGCCTTAGTAGCTCGTCGCTGGCAAGCATTTGAATTTGATGCAGAGACAGCAGTGATGTATCAGCCAACAACGCACCAGCAGATGGCCGGACTGGTCAATTATTATAATACTCAACATTGGTCAATGATCCAAGTTACATGGAATGAAATCAATGGGCGAGTTATTGAAATTACACAGAATAACCGTGGTCAACTTACAAGTTTTCTTAAAGAAGAAGCTGTTAAAGTACCCGAAAGTGTTGATTATATTTATTTGAAAGTAAAAGTACGTACCAACTATTATACCTATTCCTATTCCTTTGATGGAATCATGTGGATAGATATTCCAGTGAAATTGGATGCTAAAATTTTATCTGATGATTATGTCAACCAATCTTACGGTGGATTTTTCACAGGTGCGTTTGTAGGAATGGCGAATGTTGACTATTCTGGGTATGAACTAGAAGCTGATTTTGATTATTTCTCTTATAAGGAAAAATAATCAAAATCGATTTATTAGAACAAACAGTAAATAGATAGTAAAAATGACCTTTTACAGCAGTTTAAGACAAAATTTCTTAAACTAGGCTGTAAGAGGTTTTATTTATACCGGTGTAAAAGTGAAGTAATCATTTTTAATAAAGAAAGAAAAAGATATATAGTGTAAAAATAATTCTAACAAGGTGAGGAGAAAATTATATGACATATGTATTAGGATTAGATTTAGGTACAGGTTCTTTAAAGGGCTTATTAATGACAAAGGATGGAACAATTATAACTACAAAGTCAGCAAACTATCCTTTAATTTCACCACAACCTGGGTATAGTGAACAAAATCCAACAGAATGGTTGAAAGCTGCAGAGCAAGTAATACATGAAATTATTGATGAAGTTCCAGAAGCAAGTACAGGAATTCAAGGTATCAGTTTTTCGGGGCAAATGCATAGTTTAGTGTTACTAGATGACAAAAATCAGGTTTTAAGAAATGCTATTTTGTGGAATGATGTGAGAACGACTAAACAATGTGTAGAAATTACAGAAAAATTAAAAGAAGATTTAATTACTATTACAAAGAACCGTGCCCTAGAAGGTTTCACGCTACCTAAAATATTATGGGTGAAAGAGAATGAGCCAAAGATATGGGAACAAGTATCACAATTTCTTCTACCTAAAGATTACTTGGGATATTGGTTAACTGGAAATAAACAGATGGAATATTCTGATGCTTCAGGAACCTTATTATTAGACGTTGAGAATAAACAATGGAGTCAAAAAATATTAAAAGCGTTTGATATAAATGAACAGATTTGCCCATCCCTTGTATATTCTACTGATTGTATCGGAATAGTTCGCGAAGAGTTACTTGAAAAATTAAGCTTAAAAGGCAAAATAGAAGTTTTTGCAGGTGGAGCAGATAATGCATGTGCCGCTGTAGGATCTGGTATTGTTAAGGAAGGTCTAGCTTTAGCAAGTATCGGGACGTCAGGAGTCTTTTTATCATATGAAGAGACAGGTGATAAGAACTATGAAGGTGATTTACATTACTTTAACCATGCTGCAAAGGATGCCTACTATTCGATGGGGGTTACATTAGCAGCAGGACATAGTCTGACCTGGTACAAAAATACTTTTGCAGAAAATGAAACGTATGATGAATTGCTAAAAAAAGTAGATACTATACCAGTGGGTTCGGACGGATTGTACTTTACGCCTTATATTGTTGGAGAACGTACTCCATATGTGGATAGTAAAGTTCGAGGAACTTTTATCGGAATTGATGCTAACCACACAAAGAATCACTTTACTCGAGCTGTACTAGAGGGAATTACTTACTCATTAAAAGATTCACAAATTTTAATGGAGAAAAAGTCTGGTAAATCATTTAACAAAGTTGTATCTGTAGGTGGAGGAGCAAAAAATAGTGATTGGTTACAGATGCAAGCAGATATCTTTGATGCAACGATTGTAACGATGTCGACAGAGCAAGGACCAGCTATGGGAGCCTCTATGATAGCAGCCGTAGGAGTAGGTTGGTTTGCTGATTTGGAAAAATGTGCAGAAAAAGTTGTTTCTTATAAGAAAGAGATTTTTCCAATACCAGAAAATGTAGAGAAATACAAAATTTTCTATAAAAAATATAATGAAATTTATCCAAGTACTAAAGATTTTTTCCGTTAAATATAAATTGTAATTAAACAAGTATGGTGGTGCGAGATGGATATAAAAGTTCAGACAGTGAATAATAAATGGAAACTATTCAGCCTTCTCAATGATAAAGGAATGGAAGTACAATTTTTAAACTATGGTGGAATAATCACAAAAATTTTAGTTCCAGATAAGAATAGCAATATAGCAAATATTGTTTTAGGATATTCAGACTATAAAGATTATGAGTCAGATCAAAATTTCTTTGGTGCCATAATTGGTCCCGTTGCTGGCAGGATTGAAGGAGCTAAATTCTCACTTAATGAAGAAAAGTTTAATTTGGAAAAGAATGATGGCAATCATCATTTACATGGTGGAACAGATTCATTCCATCATATTGTATGGAAGACTGAAAGTTTTAAAAAAGATCATAGTGTAGGTGTTACTCTAAGCTATTTAAGAAAAGATGGAGAAAATGTTTATCCAGGAAATCTGGATGTATCGGTCACTTATACACTGACGAATAATAATCAATTTATAATTGATTATTGGGCAACTACAGATAAAAAAACGCCAGTAACGTTAACAAATCATTCCTATTTTAATTTATCAGGAAATTTAGATAGTACTATCCATAATCATCGATTAATCATAGATAGTTGCAAATTTCTTGAGCTTGATAAAGAATTAATTCCTACTGGAGAAATTAAAGATGCAATAAATACAAATTTTGATTTTAGAAAAGGGAAAAAAATTAGTGATGGAATAACCTCTCAAACAGGGCAAAATAGAATTGTGGGTAACGGTTATGATCATTACGTTATATTCGATCATGATAAAAAAGAGAATGTTGTTGTTAGAGAAGAAATAAGCGGTAGAATTCTTAAGATTAAAACTAATCAACCTGGTATGGTTCTGTATACAGGCCAGAATTTAGTAGAGGGTCTTGAATTATCTGGAGGTACATCAAAAAAATATTCAGGAGTGTGTTTTGAAACGCAATCGTCGGCGGCATCGTTACATCATCGAGAGTTACCATCAATCATATTAGAGGCTGGCGAAACATATGAAAAACAAACATTATTCTCATTTGATGTAGAATAATAAACAGTTGTATATCCTTCAAGTTAAATCAAGTTCGAAAACAATTAGTGAGTGATATATAAACTTTGGCTCTATGTCAAATGGTGTGGATGAGTTAAATTTGCTTAAAATAAAATCTAGTTTAGGCAGCGTGAGATAAATGACTCACGCTGTTTTTTTCGCTTCTTCCATTTAGACTATAGTACAAAAATTCATTTATACTAATACTAGCATGAATACCGCTATTAGTATTTACACTAACAAAGTCATCTTCTGTTGAAAAAGTATTTTCTGAAAGAGCTGTTTTTCTTTTTGGAATAAAAGTAAGTAATAAATTATTATGTATAGAAAAACTTTTGATATATTTTCTTATAGAAGATCGGTATATATTGGAAATGAAAGGGTTGACAACTTAATTATATAAGATTATAGTTAAGTTAATAGGTTAGTTTGATAAACAAACAAACCTATTAACGATGTTAAAATTAGGAGGTCTATTGATTATGACATATTTTCCATCTATCGATAAAATTAAATATGAAGGTGCCGAATCAACAAATCCTTTCGCATTCCGTTATTACAATCCGGAAGAAGTAGTACTAGGAAAAACCATGAAAGAACAGTTGCGTTTCTCAGTGGCTTATTGGCATACATTTACAAATGATGGGTCAGATCCATTTGGTAAAGGCGTCAATCAAAGAGATTGGTTAACGGATGACCCAATGGAAATGGCAAAAAACAGAGTAGAAGC
>NZ_JAGGRF010000015.1:0-14829 GCF_018612935.1 Carnobacterium sp. ISL-102
AAATAGCAATGGCCTTTTCAGAGAGTTTTTCCCAAAACAAACGAATTTTGATACTATTCTCACCGAAGAAGTTGAAGAGGCTCTTTGCTTGATTAATAATCGGCCAAGAAAATGCCTGGACTGGAAAACAGCATACGAAGCGTTTATGGAAAAGGTGTTGCACTTAATTTGACAAACCGTCACTTTAAAAAAGGAAAACTGTGAAAGTTTCATAAAATAAGGGAGCAATATGGAATCAATGATTCCGTCCGTACACAAAAGGAAATTCTTTTGTATGAGGGCGGAGTTTTTGTTTGCTTTTAATTACTGAATAGAAAGAGGATCGAAAGGCCAAGGATAATAGAATTCAGGCAGTTTTATAGCTCTATACAAACAAATTCGGTCACTCTATAAAAGGATAGAATAGTATGAAAATCTGATGAAAAAAAGCCGTAGTACAGCAATGTCCGTTGACAAGAGACATTAAGAGTCTATGATAGATACTGAAAAACGATTAAAGTGTACTTATGAGGAGCGGAACCCATGGTGAATTTTTCGGATCGTCAAAAAAAATTATTGTCTTTATTATTAAAAAGTGACGAGCATATTAAAAGCGATTACATTGCAGGAGAGTTAACAATTTCAAAGAAAACAGTGCAGAGAGAAATTAAAAGTATCAATATGCTGTTGAAAGAGCTGAAGACAAATGAGATAGAGTCTTTAAGAGGAAAAGGGTATGCCATTCCTTATGAGTCAAAAAAGGCTATCCAATTTGTTTTTAAAGATTATGAAGATAAGGATGCTTTGATTCCAAATATGCAACAGTCACGGATTGAATGGATAATCAGAAAATTTGCTGTTTTGAGCATGGAGGAAAAAGAGTACACCTTAGAAAATTTTGCAGATGAATTATTTGTAAGTTTGACAACTCTTAAAAAGGATATGAATAGTGTGAAAGATGTCCTGCAAAGGTATAACCTTCAGCTATCCAAAATTTCAAATAAAGGGTTGAAATTAAAAGGAGAAGAAAAAAATATTCGCCAATTAATTGTAGATTATTTAGTTCTTGAGCAAAGCGAATTGCATTTAGACAAAATATTCAGCATATCATCTACAGATAAAGTTTCTGTCGAAGAAATTATAATCTGGAATATTAGGAAATATCATATTCCGATAACTGATATAGGCTTTAGAAACCTGATCATACATGTCGAAATTGCCATTTCGAGACTTAGGCTAGATAATGGTAGCATTGATCAAAAACCAAATATGATTGAAGAAGAATCTGATGAATACTGTTGTGCAAAGTCAATTGCTAAAGAAATAGAAACCAGAATTCATTTGCATATTCCTGAAAATGAAATAGTTAATATTTATTTACATCTTTTGGGACAAAAAAGAATGTTGATACGTGAGGACACACTAAGCAATAGATTAAAGACTCCTGAAAGCGAATTGCTCGAAAGAGTCCTAGTTGAAATTAATGAAATGTATCAATTAGATTTTAGACAGGATGACATCTTGAAAAATGGCTTACTCTTACATCTTGAAAGTGCGCTGCATAGAATTCGGCTAAATATGCCAATCAATAACGAACTAATTGAAGAAATAAAAAACAACTACCCGTTTCCGATGCAATTAGCAAAAATCTTATCCAGCTCGCTAGAAAAAATATTCAATATAAAAATTGATTTTAATGAAGTAGGTTTTTTGACTTTACATTTCTGCGGTGCTCTTGAAAGGGCAAATTCAATTCAATCAAATAAAGAAATACGGGCTGTGGTAGTTTGTACAACCGGATTAGGAACTTCTGTTTTATTAAAAGCTAAACTTCAATCAAAGATTAATTCAAATATAAAAGTTGTTGGTGTGTATGCAATGTATCAACTAGATGATATAGAGTTTGCAAATATTGATATTATTATATCTACTGTACCTTTGCCAAAAAAATATTTAATTCCAGATGTAGTTATTACACCAATTGTTAGTGACAATGATATGGAAAAAATTCGTGAATTTATAACTTATGGTCCCAATGAGTTTTCTCTCTCCAGTTTATTTTATGAAGAATTGTTTTTTGCGGAATTAAATTATACGACAAAAAATGAGTGCTTATCTGTAATGACAGATAAACTTTATCATCTTGGTTTTATAGATGAAAAATGTAAAGAATCAATTTATGCTAGAGAAGATATGGCGACTACTGAAATTGGTAATGGAGTATGTGTACCCCATAATATGGACGGGAAAGTTTTTCGTTCCTCTATCTGTTTTGGGATCATAAAAGATCCAATATTATGGGAGTTTGGGAAAGTTCAATTGATCATTATGATTATCGTGGATAAAAAAGCGATAAGAGAATACAATGAATTATTTTTAGAAATATATGAAAAAGTTGATTACCAATACAAAGTTGACGAATTTATCAAACAAAAAAATTTCAATTACTTGAAAAAATTATTTAATTAGGAGGAAAAGATAATGAAAAAAATAATTGTAGCGTGTGGAGCAGGTATTGCCACTAGTACGGTAGCATTAAGAAAATTAAAAGATGGTTTGGAAGCTAGAGGTAAAGCAGATTCTGTGAAATTCACACAAACTTCTTTAGCTGAATTGCCTTCAACTGTAAGCGGACACGATTTAATTGTAACAACAGCACAAGGAGGAAGTGGATATGGTGTGCCAGTTCTTTCTGGTTTGGGTTTAATTACAGGAATAGGGATAGATAAAATAATTGATGATGTAATCAAAACGTTAGATTTGTAGGAGGGATTGTATGTTTTCAGAAGATTTAATATATTTAAATGAAAGTTATCATTCACAAGATGATCTTTTCAATCAAATTTCAAAAGATCTTTTGGAAAAGGAATACGTTTATGATAGTTACCAAGAAGCACTGAAGCAAAGAGAAATGAAATATCCAACAGGGTTACAAACAGAAGTATGTGGTATCGCAATACCACATACAGATGCGATACACATCAAAAAACAAGCGATTGCCGTTGTTAAATTAGATAAGGGTATTATGTTTAAGGAAATGGTCGGAGATGCCGATGTTTCGGTTAAATTACTTTTTTTCTTATTAGTGAAGGAAAAAGAAAGCCAAGTCCAAGTGTTAAGTAATTTAATGGGTTTATTTTCAAATAAACAATTTGTTAATGCTTTATTACAGTCTGAAAGCAAAATTCAAATATTAGAAACTATAAATAATGAAATAAAGGAGTGACATTATGGGGATATTGAATTATTTAGTTGATCTAGGTGCAGCAGTAATGATGCCAATCATTTTTACCGTTTTTGCTTTAGTATTAGGTGTTAAATTTGGTAAAGCATTAAAATCAGGTTTAATGGTCGGGATAGGTTTTACAGGATTAAATGTTATCATTTCTTTATTGACTGACAATTTAGGACCAGCAGCGGAACAAATGGTCCAAAACTTTGGGTTAAACCTACGAGTACTTGATGTAGGATGGCCTGCAGCGAGTGCAATCGCGTTTGGCTCAGCGATAGGGGTACTAATAATCCCAGTTTGTATCGTTGTAAATTTACTTATGCTTTTCACTAAGACTACAAAAACAATAAACGTGGATATTTGGAACTATTGGCATTTTGCTTTTACGGGTTCAATGGTATATCTGATCACAAATGACATTATCGTCAGTCTAATCATGGCAGCAATCAATATGATCATCATTATGGTTATAGCAGATAGAACAGCACCAATGGTAGAGAGAGAATTAGGATTACCTGGAATATCAATTCCACATGCTTTCACAGGCTCATTTGCTCCAATTGCGTTTGTATTGAATGCAATTATGGATAAAATACCGGGAATCAACAAAATAAAACTGGATGAAAAAGAATTTCAAAAAAAATTTGGAATATTTGGAGATCCAGCAATTCTAGGAACATTGGTAGGTATCTTGTTAGGGATAGTGGCCGGATATGATATTAAAAACTCACTAAATCTTGCAATCGTTATGGCAGCAGTTTTGGTTTTAACTCCCAAAATGGCAGCTGTCTTGATGGAAGGCCTAATGCCTATCAGTGAGACTGTACAACAAAAAATTCAAGAGAAATTTAAAGGAAATAGTAAATTGTATATTGGTTTAGATTCAGCAGTTGGTGTAGGAAATCCCGTTACTTTAACTATTTCACTTGTGATGGTTCCGATAACGATTCTATTAGCTTTCCTTATTCCAGGAAATGAATTTCTTCCATTTGCAAGTTTAGCTGGGTTGCCTTTTATGTTTGTTTTAATTGCTCCACTATGTAAAGGAGATTTCTTCAGAACATTAGTGGTCGGTATCATAATCGTTTCCGGAGGACTTTTAATAGGAACAAATATTGCTCCTATCTTTACACAAGCTGCTGCTGCAGCAAACTTTTCTGTTCCAGAAGGATCAAGTTTAATTTCGAGCATTGATTACGGCAGTTCGTGGTTACCATTTGTAATTGTAAAGATTTCAAAATATAAATGGATCGGCGTAGCTGTATCATCTGTCGTTGCACTATTATTAATGTATTGGAACAGAATTTTAATCATTAAAGAAGATAAAGTTGAAGAAAGCATAGAGATCAAAATATAAATTGATGAACAGATTCTATGCATCAAAAGTATGCACAATCTAAAATAAAATCTAATTTAAGTAGCGTGGACGAATTGTCTCACGTTGCTTTTTTTATAATTTAAATGAAAGAGGGCATATAATTTTACAGGGATTTTCACACTCATAAGCAATACTTCCGGCCACTTTTTTCTTAAAAAAATTTATGAAAATAGGCATGAATGAATTTCTTCATCCACACCAAAAATTAATTATCCGTTCATCAGTAGTTGAAAAAGAGCATATTTCTTTATCTAAAGCATGTCGAAAAAGTTCATCCACAACGGTATTTTTCTTTAACCAAATTTAATAAGAATTACGATTAAACGCGGAAATCTAAATAATCTACTTTTAAGAAATTTTTGATAGCTAAGGCTGTTGCACCTAAAAGTGAAGCTTTAGTTCCAAGCTGAGATTCGTAAAGGGGAGTATCCTTATTAAATGAGCTTACCATTTTATCTTTAACTGTTGGTAAAATACAAGGGATTTTTCTTGTTAAAGAACTGTTTATATAAATGATTTCAGGACCAAAAGTGGCAATAAGGTTATTAATACCTATACTTAAGTTATCAATAAATTTATTGATAAGATTCAAACTTTGTTCATCATTTCTTTCAAATAAAAGGACTAAATCATCAATTGATAAAGAAAAATCATTTTTTAAAGATTGAAATTGATTCATGATCGATTTTTCTGAACAATACTGTTCGAAACAACCATGATTTCCACAAGGACAAGCTAGACCATGGGGGTAAAGAGTCATGTGTCCAATTTCTCCACTTCTTCCGTTGAGACCACCATATAAATAACCATTCATAACAATACCAGCACCAATACCGCTATTGATACTCACGCTCACAAGGTTATTCTTTTTTGATGAAAATGTACTTTCTGCAAGAGCAGTCAAGTTAGCTTCATTTTCTAGATGAATAGGAATATCTGTAATTTTAGATAAATCTTTAAATAAGTTGATTTTATCTAAGTTGTAATAAGGAGTAAATAAGATATTGTTTTCAAAAACGATTCCATGGATTGCTATAGTAACACCGACAATTTTATAAGGAAGTTCAGTTGCTAAATGGGTATATGATTCAATAATATCTTTAATGATTTCTACTACATTTTCTTTTGTAATTAAAGTACCTGTAGTTCTTTTTTCCTTTAAAATCTCTCCATTTAAGTAGGTCAGCATAGAAGAAACATAATCATATCCTACGTCGATTCCTAGGGAAACTCCAGCGTGTTTATTTAATTGGAGCAAGATAGGTTTTCTTCCTCCAGAAGAAGACCCACTACCGATACCAATTTCATCGATTATTTGATCATTCATGAGCTTCTTTACAATTTCTGATATAGAAGCTTTATTTAAACCAGTACGTTTAGAAACGGCAGAACGTGATATTTTCGAATGGTTTATAATATTTGTTAAAACAATTGCTTCATTTTGTTCTCTGATTGTATATTTATCTGCAATCATTGAAATCAATCCCTTTTGTTTTTATTTTTGTTATTAGTTTATCTTATCAAATATTTAGTAGTAATACTTTAATAATTAACTCAATAGAATAGGTAAATTCATTTAAAATAGTATGTTTAGCTAACAAACTAAATGTACCATAAATTTAACACATATGAAATATTAAACCATACTTTTGTATTAATAATAAAATATAGGATAAAAGCTCATTAATGCGCTATGTAAGCGCTTGACAAAAAGGAGAGAATGAACTATTATTTATTTATGTTAGTTTATCAAACTAACCAACCAGAGATATTTTAATTATTATACAAAAAAAGGAGGATAGTATAAAGAACCTTCCTAGTTAAGGAAGAGGGATTTCGCAAAACTATTCGTTTACTGTCGTTAAATCAACGTAATGAGGAGGTTGTACTAAATAGAGACAAATCTTCAAATTCTTTATTTGAAATAAACCAGATTATTATTCTCGTATTTAACTATTCATTACATACTAAATTAGGATAAGAAGGAGCATAAAACTATGAAAAAATTTATTTTAGCTTTCTCATTGATTACTTTAGCAACATTAAATACTGCTTGTGGAGATGCAAGTGGATCTGAAGATGATAAAGGAACGATTGGGATTTCAATGCCGTCTAAATCTCTTGAACGTTGGGAAAAAGATGGTAACAATATGGTTGCTGAATTTGAAGCCTTAGGGTACGAAACGGATATTCAATATGCACAAGATGAAATTCAAACACAAGCTTCACAAATTGAAAATATGGTTACAAAAGGCGTGGATGCGATAATTATTGCTCCTATCGATGGAGAAGTTTTATCTGATTCTGTTAATTTAGCTGCTGGACAAGAAATCCCAGTAATTGCATATGATCGACTAATAATGAATACAGATAAAGTTAGTTATTATGCTACTTTTGATAACTTTACTGTTGGTAAACTACAGGGAGAATATATTGCTGATCATTTGAATTTAGAAAAAGAAAAAGGACCATTAAACATAGAATTGTTTGCTGGAGCACCAGATGATAACAATGCCCATTTCTTCTTTGAAGGTGCTATGTCAATTCTTCAACCTTATATTGATGAAGGTGTATTAATAGTGAAAAGTAACCAAACTGATTTTGCAACAATAGCTATTGAAAATTGGAGTTCTTCAATTGCACAAACAAGGATGGATAATCTTTTGACTAGTAGCTACTCAGATGAAACTAAAGTAGATGCTATACTTTCCCCTAACGATGCAGTTGCCCAAGGGGTTGTTTCTTCACTTAAAAGTATGGGCTATGGTGACGATGCAAGACCAATGCCTGTTATAACTGGACAAGATGCAGAAGCTGCTTCTGTTAAATCAATTATTAATGAAGAGCAAACAATGACTGTGTTTAAAGACACTTCTAAATTAGCAAAAATTACAACACAAATGGTTGATGCCCTATTAAATGATAAAAAACCAGAAGTAAATGACACAGAAACATACGATAACAATGAGATAGTTGTTCCAACTCATTTGGTTGATCCAGTATCTGTTGATATTGATAATTATCAAGAAATATTGATCGATGGAGGATATTTAGAAGAATCAGACGTCAAATAAACAAAAATCGTCCTTATTTCTTAATAAAATAGAATATAGGGATGATTTACATTTTAAATAAAGGTTGTGATGAAATGTCAAATATTCTTGAAATGCACAATATTACAAAAGAATTTTCAGGTGTAAAAGCATTAAATAATGTAACCTTTACAGTTGAAAGTGGAGAAATCCATGCACTAGTAGGCGAAAATGGCGCAGGGAAATCTACACTAATGAAAGTATTAAGTGGTGTGTATCCTTTTGGTGAATATTCGGGTGATATTGTTTATAAAGGTAAGACCAGCCAATTTGATGGAATTAAAAGTAGTGAAAAAGAAGGAATCGTTATTATCCATCAAGAACTTGCAATGGTGCCTTTTATGTCGATAGCAGACAATATATTCTTGGGTAATGAACAAGCTAAAAGAGGTGTTATAGATAAACAATTAACGCTTGAAAAGGTTAAGCATCTAATGGATATCGTTGGACTAAAAGAAAATCCTGAAACACTAGTTGCAAATATTGGAGTTGGGAAACAACAATTAGTAGAGATTGCTAAAGCATTTTCTAAAGAGGTTAAGCTCTTGATTCTTGATGAGCCGACTGCATCATTGAATGAAGCAGATAGTGAAAATCTTTTGAAATTACTATTACAGTTCAAACAACAAGGAATTACTTCTATTATTATTTCACATAAGTTAAATGAAGTAATCGAAGTTTCTGATCATGTGACTATTATAAGAGATGGTCAAACTGTTGAAACAATTTCTAAAAATAAAAATGAAATTACAGAAAATCGTATTATAAAAGGTATGGTTGGAAGAAGTCTAGAAAATAGATATCCAGAACACATTAGTAAAATAGGCAATGATTATTTAGAAGTTAGGAATTGGTCTGTATATCATCCTTTGAGAGCAAATGTAAAAGTAGTCGATAACGTTAACTTCTATGTTAAAAAAGGGGAAATTATCGGTTTCGCTGGTTTAATGGGTGCCGGAAGAACTGAATTGGCTAAAAGTATTTTTGGAAAGAGTTATGGACTGAACATTTCCGGGGAAATTATTAAAGATGGAGTAGAAATTAATATAAAAAATACAAAAGACGCTATAAAAAATGGTTTTGCATATGTAACGGAAGACAGAAAAGGCGATGGATTAATTTTAATTGACGATATTATGCATAATATATCTATTGCAAGTTTGGAAAACATCTCCAAAAACTCAGTAATAGATAAAAATAAAGAAATACAACAAGCAAAAAATTATCAAAAGAAATTAAATATTAAATCTAATAACATATTTCAAAATGTAGAAAGTTTGAGTGGTGGTAATCAACAAAAGGTAATATTAAGTAGATGGATTGCTACAGAGCCAGATGTTTTATTTCTTGATGAACCAACTCGTGGCATTGATGTAGGCTCGAAGTATGAAATCTATAAAATAATACAAGAACTTTCAGATCAGGGGAAGTCTGTAATCGTATTATCTTCTGAATTACCTGAGCTACTTGGAATATGCAATAGAATTTATACAATGAATGAAGGTAAATTAACTGGAGAGTTTGATATTGAAAATGCAAATCAAGAAAAGTTAATGGAATACATGACATTAAAAGTTTAGAAGGAGGAAATAGGAGTGAAGAGCGAAAGTGTAATCAAAAAAACGGGAACAGGTAGTAATGACTTCTCAAAATCTTTAAAAAATATATTTGGAAAATATAGTATGTACATTTTTCTTGCCGTAATTATTGTGCTATTTCAGATATTGACTGATGGAATACTTTTGAGACCAATCAATATTACTAATGTAATTTTACAAAATAGTTATGTGTTTATTTTGACGATTGGAATGTTGATGTTAGTTTTATTAGGTGATATTGATTTATCTGTGGGATCAGTAATGGCTTTTACAGGTGCGATTAGTGCTATGCTAATTATTAATTATGACTTAAATCCTGTAATTTCAGTAATAATCTGTCTGTTAATTGGAGTAGCAATTGGGGCATGGCAAGGTTTTTGGGTTGCATACGTAAATGTACCTGCGTTCATTGCAACCTTAGCTGGACTCCTAACATTTAGAGGATTAACGATTGTTATTTTAGATGGAAAAACGATAGCATCCTATCCAGATATTTTCCAATCTATTGGAAGCGGTTTTATTCCGGATTTGTTTAATGGAAGTCTTCATATCGTTACTCTTTTAATAGGAGCTGCAATCACTGTAGGATATGTATTTATATCTTTAAAAGATCGAGATAAAAATCAAAAACTCGGTGCGGAAATCGAAGCAAAATCATATTTTATAAGCAAACTAATAGTTTTTTCTCTCGCAATTACATGGATTACTTACGTATTAGCGAATTATGAAGGGATTCCTAATGTGTTAATTATTGTTGTGGCTTTCGCTTTACTTGCTAAGTACATCACTAGTCGAACAACAGTGGGGAGACATCTCTATGCTATTGGTGGAAATGAGAAAGCAGCCTCTCTTTCAGGTATCAATACAAAAAAAGTTAAGTTTTTGACTTTTGCGTTTATGGGTTTTATGGCAGCTGTTGCAGGATTGATATTCTCAGCTAGGTTAAATGCTGCTTCTGCCTCTGCAGGTGATGGTTTTGAGCTAGATGCTATTGCTGCATGCTATATTGGAGGGGCATCAACTTCTGGAGGAATAGGTACTGTAATTGGTGCATTAGTAGGAGCAATGGTTATGGCCCTTCTAAACAATGGAATGTCCTTAATGGGGGTAGGTGTGGATTGGCAACAAGCAATTAAAGGTTTAGTATTATTATTTGCTGTTGCAATTGATATTTACAATAAGAAAAAGAAAGAAAATTAAATACTGATTATTAAAAGAAATATAAAAAAATCTTGTTGATCCAGAATAAAAGTTTATATGATTACTGTAGATTTGTAATTCTAAAATAAATTTAAAATAGCGAGTAGTTATAAAACAAGCGTTTTATAAGCACTTGCTATTTTTATTGAGTGGTTATTTTAGTAAGCAGAAAAGATCGAATTGAAAACTTCTTCATTTATATTCAGAATATTAAATAAGATACATTAACAAAAATATATTGTTTAAATAGAATTGAAAGCGCTTGACAAAAATATCAAAAGGATTTATTATTTATTTGTAAGTTAGTTCATTAAATAAACTAACTGAAGAAATCGACTATTAATAGGGGGGAAAGATGAGGAGATACTTATAATACTAATTGCTTCGTTTTTAACGATTTAGAATCCTATCTATAAAGTGTTTTTAGCAAAAAAACAAGATTTTTAGTTTTATTGATTTTATAAGTATTTATTCATGCATAAAAATCTTTACATAGACAAAAATGGTATACGTATAAAAATTATTCTAATTTAACAAGAAATGTACTGAATTAGAGTATTAAATATATAGTGAAACGAAAAGGAGGACCTTTAATTTTTGTTTATGGTGAAAGGTAAATTCTTTATATACAGTTAAATTTTATCTAGTAATCTTTTAATTAAAAGGAATCCAATTTTTATACACTAATGGAGGTAAGAAGATGAAAAAAAAATGGGGTATTCTGTTAACCGCAAGTATGGTAACTCTCTTAGCAGCATGTGGCAATACTAGTGAGGAAGGAAGCGCTAATGAAAAAAGTACTAATGAAAAAAACGGTGAAAAAACAGTAGAAATTTGGTCGTTTACTGATGAAATTTCAACAATGGTAAACGATTATTATTTACCTAGCCATCCAGATTTAGATTACAAAATTAATGTAGTTACTACGCCAACAGAGCAATTTGAAGCAAAGTTAGACCCTATATTAGGATCTAAAGACGCACCGGATGTCATTTTGATGGAAGGAAACTTTGCAAAAAAATATGTTGAGTCTGGTATGTTGACCGATTTAGATCAATTTTCTAGTTTATCTGAAAATTTAGAAAATACTTATGATTATGTTAAAGAAGTAGGCACGAACAAAGATGGCGTACAAGTCGCAAATGCTTGGCAGGCAGCGCCAGGAGCATTCTTTTACCGAGATAGTTTTGCTAAAGAATATCTTGGTATAGACAGTCCTGAAAAGATGCAAGAAGCAATCTCTACTTGGGATGGCTTTTATGAAACAGCTAAAAAAATAGATGAAGCTTCAAATGGTGAGTTAGACATGATATCTAGTATAGAAGATTTATCTTTTCCTTTCTACAGTACTAGAGAAAAAGGTTGGGTAGTAGACAATAAACTTGAAATTGATAATAATATTACAGAACTATTGAAACTAGCAAAGAAAATGAATGAAGAGGGTCTAATGTTAGATGCTCCTCCTCAAAGTGAGGCCTATTTTTCAGGAATGTCTAATAACAAAGTATTTGGTTACAGCTTACCTACATGGGGACTACATTTCTGGTTAAAACCTAATGCAGAATCATCTGATGCTTCAAACTCTACTGAAGGTGATTGGAAAATGGTAAAAGGTCCGGCTACGTACTTTAGAGGTGGTACATGGATGGGAGTTACAGAAACATCTGATGATAAGGAAGCAGCAGCAGATATCGTCGAATATTTAACTACTGACCCTGAATTTTTGAAACAATGGGCTGAAGATACTGGAGATGTTGTATCCAATAGTACTGTAGTCGATGAAATAAAAGGAGACTTTTCTGAAGAGTTCTTAGGTGGCCAAAATCACTATGAACAATTTGCAGAACAAATTGATTCCATTGATGCTTCTATTGTTACAGAATATGATCAAACGTTAAATACGCTTTTCAATGATTCAGCTTTGATCCCTTACTCAAAAGGCGAAATAAAACTTGACCAAGCTATAGATGACTTTAAAAATGCAGCAAAAAATGCTTATCCAGATTTAGAAATTGATTAAGCTTTAAGACTTGAAATGAGGAATAGCAATGTCTAGAAATTGCTATCCCTTTTTTAAAAGAGTTAGGAGGATTCTACCGTGTTAAGAGAAGACACTGTTTTAAGTAAGGAGAAAACTAAAAGAAAAAAAAAGAGTTTAGAAAGTTATAACAATTATGGTTATATTTTTCTAGTACCATTTTTTTTAGTTTTCCTATTTTTTAATTTATATCCTACACTTTATACCATTTTGCTTTCATTTACTGATTTAAGTGGTTGGGATACAGAATTTAAATTAGTAGGTGTTCAGAATTTTATTAATCTATTTAATAATGCTTTGTTTCTCAAGTCTCTAACAAATACACTTATTTTGTGGACAATGAACTTTATACCACAGATCGTTTTGGCAATGATTTTAGCTTTTTGGTTCTCAAATAGAAGATTAAATTTGAAGGGAACAGGTTTCTTTAAAACAATATTTTATTTGCCAAATATTATTACAGCCGCTTCTGTAGCACTGATCTTCTATTCTCTGTTCAGTTATCCTGCTGGACCATTTAATATGTTGCTACTTAAATTTGGAGTATTAGATACTCCGTTTGATTTTTTTAGAAGCGTAATGGGAACCAGATTAATTGTTTCATTCATTCAATTTTGGATGTGGTATGGACAAACGACTATTGTTCTACTAGCAGGGATATTAAGTATTGATGAGTCGCTATTTGAAGCAGCTCGTATAGATGGAGCTAGTGATTGGGACGTTTTTAAAGGGGTCACCTTACCATTACTAAAACCAATTACACTTTATGTATTAATAACATCATTAATAGGTGGGTTACAGATTTTCGATATTCCACTCCTATTAACGAATGGAGCTCCTAGTAACAGTGTAGAAACTTTGATGACCTTCATTTATAAACAAGCTTTCCAAGGAAGCAGAAGTTTAAACATTGCTTCAACTGGATCAGTAGTTCTTTTAGTCATTTCAATTATTTTTAGTCTATGTATTTTTAGATTTTTTAAAGAAAAAAGGTGAATTGAATGAAAAATGATAAATTAATTGCTAAAAGACAAAGAATGTTGATATATATTTTCTTTGGAATATTAACATTTCTTAGTATTATTCCTTTTTGGATCGTACTTGCAAATGGAACTAGATCTTCTGAACAGATTCAACAAGGAATATCTTTATTTGCAGGAAGCAATTTAAAGTATAATTGGGATGTACTAATGAATAAAGGTTTCGATATTTTTGGCGGGTATACAAATAGTTTTATTATTGCAAGTCTATCTACAATATTAACTTTATACTTTTCTTCTTTAACAGCATATGGGTTAACCGCTTATAAATTTAAAGGGAAAACCTTTATGTTTTCAATGATTATGTTTTTGATACTAATTCCACCTCAAGTCAGTATGGTAGGATTTTATCAATTTATGAGTAAGTTAGGATTATTGAATAGTTATATTCCATTGATTCTTCCTGCTATTGCTGCTCCATCAACTGTGTTTTTTATGAAACAGTATTTAGAAACTGTTTATCAGAAAGAAATAGCAGATTCAGCAAGAATGGACGGCGCGGGAGAACTCAAAATTTTTCATACGATTATATTACCATTACTTAAACCAGGTCTAGCAACTATGGGGATCTTTAGTTTTGTAGCTTCTTGGAATAACTTTTTAATGCCATTAGTATTGATCAATGAACAAGATAAGTATACCTTGCCTATGTTGATGCAATTACTTAAAACAGATACCTATAGAACAGAGTACGGAAGCATGTATTTGGGCATATCCTTGTCTATCGTTCCTTTACTGATGATTTATCTACTCTTATCAAGATACATTATAGGTGGTGTTTCAGCGGGAGGAGTAAAAGGATAAAGGAGCTAAGAGTTGTTTTACTAAAAAATTTATTTTGAGATATTTATCTATAAATATTTCCGACCAAAAGAAGAATCAAGTTCATGTTAAAAACAAAGAAAAAAACAAATGAAAACGTTGACAAAACAAAAATAAAGTTTTATGATTAATTAAGTTAGTACGACGAACAAACAAACGAAAAGATTTATTACTTTAATAAAAATTAGGAGGACTATACATTATGACATACTTTCCATCTATCGATAAAATTAAATATGAAGGTGCCGAATCAACAAATCCTTTCGCATTCCGTTATTACAATCCGGAAGAAGTAGTACTAGGAAAAACCATGAAAGAACAGTTGCGTTTCTCAGTGGCTTATTGGCATACATTTACAAATGATGGGTCAGATCCATTTGGTAAAGGCGTCAATCAAAGAGATTGGTTAACGGATGACCCAATGGAAACGGCAAAAAACAGAGTAGAAGC
>NZ_JAGGRF010000016.1:0-28367 GCF_018612935.1 Carnobacterium sp. ISL-102
CGTACTAGAATTTTGTGATACTTGTTTACGTAACATCCTCGTCACCCCATTTTTTCTTTCATTATACTGCTTGTCCTATTCGATGAATAGCAAAAAAGCCAGATATTTCTATCTGACTTTTTCAGCAGCCTCGTTATTTCCCCTCTCTTTTTTTGTACGCTCACTATCAGTTGGGGGCACTACTTGGAATTTCTAACGGAATAGGGATTGCCTGTAGCCATGTAAAGCTTCCATGGCTCTCCACAAGCAAACCTTTTATTCCAAAAGAAATTTCTTTGCCACACCAGCACTATTTTTTAAGTAACTTTATTTACCTATCAAGCAAGTATTATAAAAAATGACAGGAACCCTCTATTGCAAAGATTCCTGTCATTTTTTTATGCAATCATATTTTTTTAGCGTCGATATCCGCAAATACCTGTTCAAATATTTCAATAGGCTGAGCGCCACTAAGGCCATATTGCTTATCAATAACGAAGAAGGGAACGCCTTGAATGCCAATTTCAGCAGCTTGTGCTTGGTCCAAACGTACAGCATCTAAATAAGCCTCAGAAGCCAACACGTCTCGAACACGAGTTTCATCTAAACCAACAGAGGTAGCCAAATGAACTAAAAAGTCATCGTCATTTAACCATTTACCTTCAATAAAGTAGGCTTTCTTAGCTAGTTCCATAAATTCATTCCCTTTGCCCTGTTCTTTGGCAAATTGAAATAAACGATGAGGTTTTAAGGTGTTCCCATGTTGAATAGCGTCGTAATCGTAATCTAAATCAACGTTATTAGCCATTTGAGTAACTTGTTGGATCATAGATTGGGCTTGTTCTACGCTCATTCCTTTATACTCGGCAAAATAATCTTCCATTTTACCGTCAACTTGCTCAGGAGCTGAGGGATCTAGTTCATAACTATGAAACTCAACTTCTACATCCGAACGGTCCTTAAGGGCTGCTTCTAAATGACGTTTACCGATGTAACAAAACGGGCAAACAAAATCTGACCATACTTCTATTTTCATCCTGCAACACTCCTTAATTGATACTTACTAATGATAAGCATAAAGGTAAAGATGTTTAGATGTCAATAAAAGTTAGTTAATGAGGAAAAAACTTTAAAAAAAACTTGCAAATAATAATAAAAATGTGTATATTTATTATCAAGTTCTAATTTGATTAGAGAGAGATTAAAATAAGATAAGAAAACAGGGGGATTTAACATGGGAAAAACGAAGTGGTGGAAATCAGGTGCATTATTATTGACAGCAGGTTTATTAGCAGCTTGTGGAAATGAAGCAGATAGTGAAACAAGTAGTTCAAATTCAGGTGAAGGAAATTTAGCAGAAGAGCAAGTACTTAATTTAGTTGAAATTGCTGAATTACCTACAGGGGACACTGCAATAGCAACTGATACTGTAAGTTTCACCGTGTTTAATAATATAAATGAAGGTTTATATCGCCTCGACAAAGATAGTCAGCCAGTTCCTGCTTTGGCTCAAGAAGAAGCAACTGTGAGTGAAGATGGTTTGGAATACACATTTAAATTGCGTGAAGATACTACTTGGTCAAATGGAGACCCTGTGACAGCTAAGGATTTTGTATATGCTTGGAAAAGAGTAGCTGATCCTGAAACAGCGGCTTCTTATTCTTATCTATTCGAAGGAATCAAAAATGCGACAGCAATTATTTCTGATGGTGCTGATCCTGAAACATTAGGCGTAGAAGCCGTAAGTGATTACGAATTAAAAGTTACAATGGAGAAACCAGTACCTTACTTTATTTCTTTAATGGCATTTCCTACATTCTTCCCTCAAAATGAGGCATTTGTAGAAGAACAAGGAGATAAATATGGTACTTCAGCAGAGACAATGATTTTTAACGGACCATTCACATTTAGTAATTGGGACGGAACAAACTTAAATTGGACATACGAAAAGAATAAAGATTATTGGGATGCAGAAAACGTTACTTTAGAAGAAATCAATGTAGAAGTTATTAAAGAAACGTCAACAGCGCTAAATCTATATGATTCTGGTCAAATCGATCGGGTCAATTTAACCGGTGAATTTGCTAAACAATATAAAGATAATGCAGATTACACTGTTGAAACAGAAGCGAGAACTTCTTATCTTCAATTGAATCAAGAAAGAGATGAAGAAGAAACACCGTTAGCTAATGAAAACTTACGTAAAGCGATTGCTTCTTCTTATGATCATGAATTATTGGTCAGCGAAATCTTAGCGAATGGTTCTCAAACAGTAGGTGGACTTGTTCCCGCTGGATTAGCATCAAATCCAACAACTGGAGATGATTTCCGTGCAGAGTCAGGCGATTACCTATCTTTTGATGCAGAGGCAGCTAACGAATATTGGGAAGCAGCTAAATCTGAATTAGGAACAGATACTGTAACATTAGAATTACTTGGTGATGATGATGAGACAAATAAAAAAGTTGGAGCTTACATGAAGGACCAGATTGAAACTAATTTACCTGGTGTGGAGATCACATTGAAAAATGTTCCATTTAAAGCTCGTTTGGAATTACAAACAAATCAAGATTACGATCTAGCTTTAGGCGGATGGGGTGCAGACTTTGCTGATCCAGTAAACTTCATTGACCTAATGACGACTGAAAGTCCATATAACCGTTCTAGCTACAGCAATAAAGAATTTGATGAATTAATTGCTCTATCAAAAGGTGAAAATGCAACAGATGTTGAAGCACGTTGGACAAACTTGCTTGATGCTGAAAAAATCTTGCTAGATGAAGCTGGCGTAGCTCCTCTATACCAAAGAGCTGCAGCAACATTGCAAAAAGAAAATGTTAAAGATATCTACAACTACCAAGTTGGAGCTAAATATAGCTACAAAGATGCTTACATCGAAGCTGAATAAGAACTATACAGCTCTTGGTGAAACAATAGGCAGGACAAAATAAGAAAGAGCTCTGAACGAAGATTTACATCCTCGTTTTAGAGCTCTTTCCTTGTTTTAAATTTATTTAAAGTTTATTTGCTGCATTAACGATTCTATTCGTATGGAGGTCAAAAAGAATATTACAGACGAATAAAGATGCTAATACAAAAACACTCACAGATGTATTATTTCCAAGATAAAAATGAACAAATAGAGAATAAATCAAAATCTTTGCAATCAGTTGAAGGCTAAAGATTTGTTTTAATTTTTTTATTAATGGAACAGTCGGCTTTTCTTTGATATTTTTTATGATCCTTCGATCATTTACAAGAAAGATACGGACAAATTGACTTTCAAAATCATAGGCACCAAAATGACGTAAAGCCAATAAATTACCCATCACATAAAAGACGACCAACCCGATTAGAAGGTATTGAAACAAGTGCAGTACTCCTTTCTAGACAGTGGAAAATAATTTGACTACTGAGTATACCATAACGTCTACAGGATTTTTTTTCAATAGCAAATACTAAGAGAATAGAAAAAGTAAAACCAATCCATGAGGTTGAAATCATGGATCGATTTTACTCTGATAAAACAAATAAATAGTTCTTTTCATCGGCCTCGTCATAAAATAACAATGTATTGTTTTCATGGCGTTTAGCAATCAATTTATACCCGTAGTGATCAGTGAAGACTAGCTGCTGATCTGAAATAGATGTGAGGCTTCCTTTAATAAGATGATTATTAATGTGAAGATCGCCGTCTTGTGTTATTTTTAAAAGCCAGCGTGTTTTATGTTCTTGACTGCTCCAAGTTCCAACAAAAGAGGATATAGGTTGCTGAAGAGAATTTTTTTTAGCTAAACACTTTTTTCTATTTGAAACAGATTTTCCCAGTAACTGAGCAATAACGGAAAATCCTAAAAGATAGTGGATATATTTATACATTTTCATATTTGATTTCTCCCATAATAAGTAATAGAATAAGTGCGGTATAATAGTTAAGAATTGTAAAAACGATAACAACTATATTATAAGCCTATTTTAATGAATTAAATAGGGACTAAAGTATTATTTTGATGTCAAAATGATGTTAAATAGATTACTAAAAAAAAATTAGATAAAATAAACGAAATTTTGCTGCATTTTTACTTAAATAAACAGAAAGACTTGATTCTCAATAAAAAACAGTCCAAAATATAGGAATACGTCAATTTCTCAAATAGTATAGATATAAAATGAAATCAAATAAAAATGATAAAGGGTGTTACTCTGATGAACGTGATTAAATTTGGTGGAAGCTCCTTAGCTTCAGGAAGTCAGTTGAAAAAAGTTGTCCAACTTGTAAAAGAAGATGTGGCACGCAAAATAGTTGTAGTATCAGCTCCTGGTAAGCGTTCAGCGGAGGACGAAAAAGTGACAGATTTGTTGATTGGTTTTGGTATGAAAGCTCTTGTCGGCCATGACTTTAGTGCCGTACTAGAAAAAATCATTGACCGATACCAAAATATTGCAGAGGAATTAGGTTTAGGAACAGAAATCATCGATGAGATAAGAAGCAACTTAGATTCCTTAGTCAAAGGCAATAAAAATGAACCCAATTATTATTTAGATGCATTTAAAGCAAGTGGAGAAGATAATAATGCAAAGTTAGTAGCTGCTTATTTTAACCAAGAAGGTGTACCAGCTCGGTATATGGATCCTAAAGAAGCTGGATTGATGGTAACCAATGAACCAGGAAATGCTCAAGTTTTACCTGAGAGTTATGAGCAGTTAGCTAAATTACGCGATAGCGAAGAAGTTATCATTTTTCCTGGTTTTTTTGGGTATACAAAAGATGGGAAAGTGTGTACTTTCTCAAGAGGTGGTTCAGATATCACTGGCGCTATTTTGGCAAATGGGATCCAAGCAGATCTATATGAAAATTTCACAGATGTAGATGCCATATTTGCGGCTAACCCTCATGTAGTTGAAAATCCTATTGGCATCAAAGAACTGACTTACCGTGAAATACGTGAGCTTTCATATGGTGGTTTTTCAGTCTTACATGATGAAGCTTTACAGCCGGCATTTAAATCAGGGATTCCAGTTCAAATCAAAAATACAAATAATCCATCTGCTCCGGGGACCCGCATCATGAAAGAACGCCAATTGACTGAACAAGGCGTGATCGGTATTGCCAGTTCAAGCGGCTTTAGCAGTATTTATATTGATAAGTATTTAATGAACCGTGAGATCGGTTTTGGACGCAAAGTATTGGAGATACTGGAGGCAAGAGGAATCAGTTATGAACATATGCCCTCAGGAATCGATAACTTAACGATTATTTTACAGACGAATCAAATGACGACCGAAGAAGAACACTCATTGTTGATTCAATTAAAAGAAGAGTTGTGTGCAGACAGCGTGACTGTTGAACATAATATTGCGTTGATCATGATCGTCGGGGAGGGCATGCGTGAGAAAATGTACACGATGTCTAAAGCAGCAACAGCTCTTTCTGAAAATCATATCAATATTGACATGATCAACCAAGGGGCTTCAGAAGTTAGTGTTATATTTGGGATCCAAGCAAAATATGAAGATCTGGCAGTGAAAGCCTTATATGAAGCGTTTTTTATAAAGTGAGAATACAGCGAAAAAATTTCTTCGTTCAACTCCATTCTAATATAGTCGTTTCGATATCAAAAAATTTCGGATGATTCTTAACCGTATACTAGTTTCTAGTCTTACTTTTCCATTCATACAATGGAAGAGTAAGATTTTTTTTGAGTTGCTTTCACGGGAGAGCAGCTGATAAACTAGTCAATTAAAAAACTCATCCCCACTTTTGATGAAATAAATCATCAAAAGTGAAAATGAGTTTTCTAGTAGGATAAGTTGCTTGTCCCAGCTAATATTTTTAACCAAAAAGAACGAAATAACCGAGCACAAGGATACCTAAAATAATTCTGTACCAGCCAAAAGCTTTAAAGTCATTATGTTTAATGTAGCCCATCAAGAACTTGATCGCGATAACCGAAACGACGAATGCAACTAGCATACCAGTTAAAAGAATAGCGACTTCCATTCCCGTAAATTCGAAACCGAATTTAACCAGCTTAAGGAAACTTGCGCCAAACATGACAGGAATAGATAAGAAGAAAGAATATTCTGTAGCAATGAAACGAGAAGTACCGATCAAAATAGCACCTAGAATCGTTGCTCCTGAACGAGAAGTACCAGGAATCAAGGAAAGAACTTGGAACATCCCGATTAAAAAGGCTGTATTATAGGTCAAATCCTTAAACGAATTGATTGAACTTTCTTTTCCTTTATTACGATTTTCAATAATAATAAATAAAATTCCGTAAACGATCAACATAATAGCAACTGTCCAATAATTGTATAGATGTTCGTTCAACCAGTCATCAAAAAGTAAGCCTAAAACAGCTGCTGGAAGAACCCCAACAAGTACTTTGTACCAGATCGACATGGTATCTTTCTTCTCTTGAGTGGATTTTTTTGGTGAAAATGGGTTCAACTTGTTAAAATAAAGTAAGACAACAGCTAAAATAGCACCTAGTTGGATGACTACAAAAAACATTTCTTTAAATTCAGCAGAAGCATTTAATTGGATGAATTCTTCTACCAAAATCATGTGTCCAGTACTACTAATGGGCAGCCATTCGGTGATTCCTTCGACGACCCCTAAAAATACAGCCTTTAATAATTCAATAAAAATCATGTTGTTCTCCTTTCAAATCAAAACGTAAAATTAAAAAGCACAAACCTAAGTATACCCAAATTCCACTAGTTATCCTATAGTATTTAGCGAATATTAAGGGTTTCTTTATATTGTGCTAAAAAATAGCGATGTATTCTTGTTAGTAACAGATCAAAGTTGTCCTTGGAAGAACTGGACAAGTAAACTGCTGATGGCAACAAAGAACCAAGTAGCCAGACCAAGCAGAACTGGGTTTTTTCCGGTCTTTAATAAGGCTCTTAAGTTAGCCGATAAGCCGATCGAGCCTAATGCCATGGCAATCATGAAACGCGAGAGCCATTTGGCTGCTGTTATAAAAGCCTCAGGAAGGAAACCTGAACTGCTGACTAAAGAAGCCGCCAAAAACCATAAAATAAACCAAGGGAAAATTTGTTTCAAAGAAACCTTTTCAGCTAGGTGCTTTTTTTTATAAACTTGAAATCCAGCTATGATCAATGAGATTGGAATGATCAAAGTTGCTCTGGTCAATTTTACGATCGTCGCATGATCCCCAGCTGCTTCACTATAGCTGTAACCAGCAGCAACAACAGAAGAAGTATCATTGATCGCTGTCCCAGCCCATAATCCAAATCCGGCATCAGACAAGTTCATCAAGTGGCCTAAAAAAGGAAAGAGAAAGACAGCTACAATATTAAACAAAAAAATGGTTGAAATAGATAAAGCAATTTCATCATCATCCGCCTCAATGATCGGTGAAACGGCAGCAATCGCTGAACCTCCACAAATAGCTGTTCCGACACCAATCAAAACTTTAGTGTTTGTTGGTATTTTTAACCATTTCCCAATCAACAAAGCACTAATAAAAGCAACCGTGATTGTGACGATCGTAACACTTAAGGAAGATAGCCCGGTTGCTTTGATATCTTGGATAGATAAACTAAATCCAAGCAATACAATTGAAGCTTGTAGAATTTTCTTTGAAGAAAATTTAATACCTGGCTGAAAATCAGCAGGGATCCTTAGGGTGTTGTTTATGACGAGCCCTAAAATAATAGCAAATACAGCACTGCCAATAATTGGGAAAAAGTTTCCTAATAGTGTGGCAATCAGAGCAATGATAATGGAAAGAAAAAGACCTTTATTAATTTTTTTCATCTACTTTATCGTCCTTTCTATGTAACACTGGTCAACTATAGCATATTTTCTAGATGGTATCATTTGAGAAACAAAAAAAATGATGCTACAGTTGCATTAAGAAAGCGGTTGAATAGATGAACTGTTCAAAATCAGTAAAAAATGACTATTTTTGATTAGAAAAAAATAGAAATGTGATGAGGAGGATTATATGAATTCAAATCAACTTAAACAATTGCTGAGCAACATGACGAGAGAAGAAAAAATTGGTCAAATGGTTCAATTAGCGGGTGAGTTTTATAAAGAAGAGGACAGTGAAAATACTGGTCCGATGCATGAAATGAATCTATCAGCTGAAAAAATGGCTACAATTGGATCAGTTCTTGGGATCTCTGGCGCTCAAACGTTGATAGCGATCCAAAAAGAGCATTTGGCTAAAAGTCGCTTAGGTATACCGCTGTTATTTATGGCGGATGTGATTCATGGGTACCGCACTATTTTTCCAATCTCGTTAGGTATGGCTTGTGCATGGGATCCTGATTTGATTGAAGAGAGTGCCGCAATTGCTGCAAAAGAAGCAGCCGTTGCAGGATTACATGTAACCTTTGCACCAATGGTCGATCTAGTACGCGATGCTCGTTGGGGAAGAGTAATGGAATCTACAGGTGAAGATCCTTATTTGAATCAACTATATGCACGTGCTTTTGTTAGAGGGTACCAAGGAAAAAATTTGGCGACCGATAAGTTGAGTATAGCGGCATGTATTAAACACTTTGCTGGATATGGTGCACCAGTAGCTGGGCGAGAATACAACACAGTCGAATTGTCTGAAAGAACCTTAAGAGACATGTATCTGCCAGCTTACCAAGCGGGGATCGATGAAGGCAGTAAATTAGTTATGACCGCTTTTAATTCACTTGACGGTGTTCCTGCTACAGCGAATAAGCGGTTAATGCGCGATATTCTTCGAAAAGAATTTGGTTTTGAAGGAGTCCTCATTTCTGATTGGGCAGCAGTTGGTGAAATGATCCCTCACGGCATCGCCGAGAATTTAAAGGAAGCCGGTAAATTAGCGATCGAAGCTGGTGTAGACATTGAGATGATGACAGGTGCCTATTTAAATTATTTAAGCGAGTTGATCGATGAAGGGGAAATCGGCGAAACGCTGATAGATGAAGCCGTATGGCGAGTCTTAACTTTGAAAAATGATTTAGGTTTATTTGAAGATCCCTATCGTGGGGCAAATAGTGCAGAGGAAAAAGCAATAGTGTTTAGTCAGGAGCATCGAGAAAAAGCCAGGGAAATGGCTGAAGAATCAATGGTTTTATTGAAAAATAAAGAACAAGTTTTGCCCTTAAGTATCCATCAAAAAGTAGCTCTGATCGTACCTAAAGGACAAGCAAAAGATGTGCTAGGTGCATGGTCTTGGAAAGGACAACAAAATGAAAGTGTTTCGTTATACGAAGGTCTCCTGCAGCATATACCAAAAGAATCGATCGTATTGAAAACAGTCGCTGATGCGCAAAAAGAAATAAAAGCAGACTGGCTGGCAGATCTGACTGATGTTGATATTATTGTGGCTGTGGTTGGCGAATCTTCTTATATGAGCGGTGAAGGAGCGAGCAGAAGCAAGATTAAGTTACCGTCTGAACAGATCCAATTGATCAAAAAACTGCGTACATTAGATAAGCCGATAGTAGCGACACTTTTTAATGGCAGGCCGTTAGATTTAACGGATATTATCCAAGATGTAGACAGTATCCTAGAAGCCTGGTTTCCAGGAACCGAAGCTGGTTCGGCGGTGGCTAATTTATTGTATGGTAAAAAAAATCCAAGTGGTAAATTGACCATGTCTTTTCCAAAAGCGGTTGGACAAGTTCCTCTTTACTATAACCAGGACAATACTGGGCGCCCCTTAACAGCGCTAAATCAAGAAGATAAGTTTCTCTCAAGGTATCTGGATGTTGATAATAGTCCACTTTTTCCTTTTGGTCATGGCTTAAGTTACACACATTTCAAGTATAGCCCAATGGAAGTTACCTTAACTAAATCTCCAACAAACCAAGAAGATGAAGTCAAGATAGAAGTGACGATTACAAATAACGGAAAAGTAGCAGGTACTGAAGTAGTCCAACTGTATATCAGGGATAAGGTAGGGAAAGTAGTACGCCCAATCAAGGAACTAAAAAAATTTAAAAAAGTTTCGCTAGAGCCTAGTGAATCAACTGTTGTTGCCTTTAATTTAAATAAGCTAAACTTCGAGTATACACATCAAGATTTATCAGTATCAGTTGAATCAGGAGAATTTGATTTAATGATAGGGCCAAATAGTGAAGAGTTGGAAATAAATACAGTGTATTTAACTTTCAAAAAAAGTGAATAAAATACAAAAGCTGATCAAGCAGCTAGCTTTTTATATTCTCTTTAAGAGGTTATTTATGGTATCATTAAGGGCAAGCTGCTTGCGGTTGATTGAATGAGAAGCAGCCCATAAACTATAGAAGGTAGGAATTGAAATGGGAATGTTTGATTTTTTGAAAAAAGGAAACAAAATAGAAGCAAATACTGAGGTAAAATTATTTTCACCTGCAAATGGAACCGTTATTTCGATTGAAGAAGTAGCAGATCCAGTCTTTTCACAAAAAATGATGGGGGACGGATATGCAGTCATTCCAACAGATGGAAAGATTTATTCTCCAGTAACTGGTAAAGTTGTCAGTGTTTTCCCAACTAAACATGCAATTGGAATAGAACTTCCAAATGGAGTAGAAGTTTTATTGCACATGGGACTAGATACGGTTGAATTAAATGGTGGACCTTTCACTAACGCTGTAGTTGAAGGAGATCAATTAACACCTGAAACACTTGTTTCTACAGTTGACCTAGCTGCTCTTGAAGCTGCTGGGAAAAACAACGCTATGGTAGTCGTATTTACAAACATGGATAAAGTGGCTGATTTCTCTTTAAGCGGCAAAGGACAAGCTTCTGCTTCATCAGAGATTGGAACTATTACAGCAAAATAATAAACGTACTTATAATAAAGATTTAGAGAATTGAAGCTGTTTTTGACATACACCCCAAAAGCTAGAGTAAAATCTAGCTTTTGGGGTGTATTTGTATAGCTTAAATAGTTTGGTACAAAACTAACTAATCGATATATTGTTTTAAAACAATATATAAAAGAGCCGTTCAAGAATTATTCTTGAGCGGCTCTTTTTAATTTAACTAGGACGAACGATCATGAATTCTTCATCTAATGTAGCGTATTGATTACCTGCAAGTCGTGCAACAGGGTTTAATTTATCCGTTAAAATGTATTCTTTTTCTTGATCAAAAATCGTTTCATCAAAAAAGAAATCCGTTACACGAATGAAAAAGAAATCCGTTACGATCTTATCGTTTTCATCTTTAATCGGTACATATTGATGGAGGACACCCTCAAAACGAATTTTAGCTTCTGCAATAGAAGGAACCTTTACGCTGAGGCTGTCTACCAATGTCAACTGCGTTTGATCAAGTTCGCTTTGATCAGGAGGTAAAGGAGCAGAAGTCTGATTCATTTCTTCAACCACAGCTTGATCGACGATATGAATGACCGCTTCTTTTTGGTCAAGGATGTTGCGAGCTGTATCTTTGATCATGCCATCCTTTCTCAAAATAGCAACAGTCAGCAAAGGCAGTTCATTTGAGGCAGCACTGAAAAAGCTGAAAGGAGCCGCATTTACTACTGAACCATCTTTTGATAATGAGGTTACCCATGCGATTGGACGTGGGATCACGCTCCCGCTGACAAATTTGTATTGTTGTTTTTTATTTAATTGTTCTGCTTTATAGTGAAACATGATTGGCCACTTCCTAAAGTTTGATTTTAAACATAAGTCACAAAGTAATCTACAGCTCTATTTTAGTCCAAATACTCTTTTTCAATTAATTTAGTACTACGAACAGTATCAATCGGACGAACCAATTTTTCAATCTCAGCACGTTGATCTCTAAATTTCGGTGGTAAGGCTAATGTTTCCCCTAATATTTCGTAGTTCTCTTCATCATCAATAAAACCAGGACCATCCGTTGCAAATTCAAATAGGATACCTGGAGAAACACGGGCATAAAGAGATTCAAAATAAAAACGATCTACATAACCAGAATTTGGCAAACCAAATTGATCCATTCGTTGGATCCATTCTTCTAGGACAGCGCGATTTTCTACGCGGAAGGCAACATGATGAACATTTCCGTATCCTTGTTGAGCATCAGGGAGCAGTTCACTATGTTCGACTATCACTTGCGCGCCATTTCCACCTTCGCCAACTTCAAATTGATGAACCTGATTTTCTTTAGCGATTTCTTTAAACAAGAGGACTTTTTCCAATATTTCTTTCATAGAATCAAAGTTTTTAACGCGTAAAAAGATAGGGCCTAGACCGGTAATAGCGAATTCATCTGGAACGGGACCTTTATGCCAAGGGGTACCAGAAGCTACTCCAGTATTGTGTTCATCCGAGATCAATTGATACTGTTGATCATCAAAATCATGGAAAGCCAAAACCTTAACGCCAAATTGTTCTGTAATTTCTTTATGGGATACATTGTATTTATCAAATCGTTTTACCCAGTATGTTAAAGCAGCATCGTTTGGTACGCGGAAGGATGTTTTAGAGATATCATTTGTACCTTTTGACCCTTTTGGGATACCAGGAAAATCAAAGAAAGTCATATCTGTTCCAGCACTGCCTTTATCATCTGCAAAGAAAAGGTGATAGGTTTGGATATCATCTTGATTCACCGTTTTCTTAACTAAGCGAAGACTCAAAACAGTTGTAAAGAAGTCATAAATTTTTTCTGCGCTACTTGTGATAGCCGTTACGTGATGTATCCCTTTTAATCCGTTCATTTTAAAAATCCTCCAATTGAGCTTCGATTGCTGCTCGTTTATTTTCTAGAAAGTCTGGTAGTGCAAGTGTGTTTCCTAATTCTTCAATTGATTCATCTAGCGTAAAACCAGGTGTTGCTGTGGCTATCTCGATTCTTAACCCATTTGGTTCTCTCACATATAAACTTTTAAAGTAGCCTCTTTCAATATATTGATCGATTGGCAGCTGTAATTGTAAAGCCTTTTGATACAAACGTTCAAGCTCATCAGTTGATGCAACAGTATATGCAATATGATCAATGGATCCTCTGCCCATCCGAGATAAAGGTGTTTTTCGGCTAAAATCAATGGTTGTAAAGACACCTTGCTGAGTGTCTTGGACTTGATACGTTCGACTGGTCAACGGCAGGTCTAAAAATTCAGTCAAAAAGGAGACTGTTTCATCCGGTCGTTCAACTTTAAGTGAAATATCAAAGATACCAATAATTTGGTTCGCAGCTGGGATGTCTGAATGTTTAGTCGCATTTGCAGCAGGGATCACATCATCAACTTCTATCAATGCCAGATCAAATTGATCCGAATCTTTAAAAGACAAACGATGTTGCTCCTTATCCAATGTCGTTTGAATCGAAAAGTGGGCTAAACGAGCTTTCCAATAAGGTAAAGTACTTTTGGGGATTTTTAGTGTGACAGTTGAAAAATAATTATTTTCATTATAGGCACGACCGACAGTTTTTAATTCAAAGAAAGTCAGCAGAGTTCCAGGATTTCCTTGATAGTCGCCATAGAAAAGATGACGAATAGCCGTGTTTTCTTGATTGACAGAATTTTTAACGAAACGCAAACTAAGAATAGTCGTATAAAAAAAATGATTATCTTTAGCAGACTTGGTGAAAGCCGAAATATGATGAACATTTTTGATCACTTGAGAAATCCTCCTTTCGACAAATGATTATTGCTGAATGAGAAGCTTTAAATAGACTATAACACAACATTGAAAAGCTTACAATAAATAAGTTTAATTAGAGATAACTTAATTTGAAGTAAAATAAAAAAACTAATACAAACCTGATATCAAGTCTGTATTAGTTTTGAGTCTATCAATTTTAGTGTTGACGGGTTTAATCCAATTACTTATCCAAAATTTATTAGAAAGTAACGCAAACACACTCGGGAGCGTAAACATCTTTTTGAAGCAAAGACAAAAGTCCTGTTTCAGCATCTCTCTCAAATAAAGTCAGTTTATCTGAATCTTGATGACCAACTATTGTAAATTGTTCAGTAGGGTCTAGTGCAAAGTCACGAGGAGTATTCCCTTCAGAAGCAATTAGTTGAATGCGTTCAAGTGAATTTCCTGATTCATTGATAGCATACACAGCAATCGAGTTGTGACCGCGATTAGATGAGTATAAGAACTTTCCATCTTCAGTGATGCGCACGGCCGACCCGCTATTAAAAGCAGTATGACTCTCTGGAATGGAAGAAACAGCTTGGATTGTTTCAAATGAACCCTCAGCAGCATTGTAGGCTAACACGATAATTTCGCTAGATAATTCTCCAACAAGGTAAGCAAACTTACCATTTGGATGGAAAACTAAATGACGAGGACCGGTACCTGGATTAGCTTTATAAGTAACAGCTAGATCTAGTTTTCCATCTTCAGAAACCTTGTAAGTATAAATGGTGTCTGTCCCTAGATCACAAGCAACCACGTAATGACGATCCGGTGTCAGATCAAGGTAATGTGCATGAGGTTTTGTTTGGTTTTCATGAACACTTGAACCTACATGCTGCTTAACATCTGTTAAAGTTAGGTTTCCTTTGCTGTCTGTTTTATAGACAGAGACAAACCCATCATGATAACTGGTTGTGTAGACAAGTGAGCGGTCTGCATCATAGGCAACGTAGCAAGGTGGTGCAGCATTCTCTACAATCAATTCGCTTGTTTTTTCAAAAAAGGTCGTTGTATTTTTATAAGTAGTTGCCGGTTTTTTCTTGAAAGCGGCAAGTCCGCCGCCTGATTCTGTTTTACTTACAGCGTAAAGGATATCTTTTCCATTTGATAATGCAAGATAAGTAGGATTACCAATTTTTGCTACTAGCTTGGCTTCTTCTAATCGTTTGGTTTTGGTGTCTAATACAATTTCATAGATACCTTCGCTGTTTCCTCTAGTATACGTTCCTAAATACATCGTTTCTTTCATTGTAAAGCCTCCTTAGTATGGTGTAACAGGTTTCATTTTAAAGTATAGCATCGCTTAATGAAAGACACTTTTTAAAATCAATGAAGAAGGTCTGAAATAGCTTCATAGATTCGTTGATTGGATTGTGTATCATGATAATAAAGCAGTGCATCTGCTTTTTGCTGATTCTTACGAGTGATTTTAAATTGATTTATGCCTATTTGTTGTAGCAAGTGAAGTAGATTTTCTTCAGAAGTTGTTACTTCACCTGGCAATTCATTTAAATAAGTAAAGTTGGAATTAAACAGTTCTTCTAAGGGAAGATTTCTAATTTCTGGCTGATAAAATAAAACCGGTTTTAAAAGAAAACTAAAATCAAAAGCAATTGGATCGGCATCCGTTATCAAAACTTTGCTATTTTTAATCAATTGTTGGATGTCTTCTTGACTTTGAAGGACTAACGTACAATTTGTATCAGTAAAGGCTTCAATATAATGAATCATCGAAGAGGGTAGAGCAGTTACGACCTCAAGTTGGTATTGCTGAACAAAATCTGAAAATGCTGGGTTTTTCAGCAACGAAATAAAAGACAAAGCCATTTGATCAATAGTATCAGATTGATAATGTAAACCAGACTCGTGTTCCATTGGGAAAATCAGTAATTGTTGCTTCATAGCTGAATCGGGTCCATCTTTTAAAAGTTCATCAAAACGCGGCAAACCTGTAATGGAAAGTTTAGCTTCTGGAAAGTTTAAGGTTTCAATCGCATAACGTTTTTCTGTTTTAGAGCTAACAAACATTAGATCCGCTTTGAAAAGCTTAGTGTTGTATTCTAACATCGTTTTCATATTTTGTGATCCCAGAACATTCTGTAGTAAAACAACCTTTTTAGCAGCTAATTCAGCTAGCCACAGAGGGTTTCGTGTTGGCATGATAGTATAAGGTTTTTCCGTTGTGATCAGCAATTGAGCCATCAACAATGTCCAAATGTATTTTTTTGATTTGAAAATCAAAAGATGATCTTCGTCTAGGTCAGCTGCTTTAGCATAATCAGGTGACTTTCGATCAATGACATAGTAGATCTCTTTTTCTGGATGGTATTGTCTCACATAGCGGAAAAAAGCCCAACTATTATTTTTAGCTTCCATAGGTGTTTCGCCAATGACCCAGATTTCTCGTTTGCTGTAAATGGGCCGCAAAATTGGAGCAACAAGAAAGAGCTCTTTCATATATTCAAATGTTTCCTTTTCAAAATTCGTTACCGAAAGAATGAAATCATTTGATTGACCGGTAAAATTAGGTGCTAACAGCAGGGTTCTTTTCCCATAAGAGTAAGAAAAGTGATGGTAATGACTCTTTGCATTTGCATTATTGGGATTAGAGACGTGAATAATAGTAGGATCAAAAAACCCGTTTAGGTACAATTCAAAGTATAAATCGAAATCTTCATCATTGGAATTGCTGGAAAAAAGTTCACGTGCACATTCAGCTAAGTCTAAATTAATTTGGTAGTCATAATAATTTAAATGCGTTCTATCTTCTGCATCGGTCAATTGATGATCTGAATGAATGATTTGACGATGGCCAAATTTTCTCCCAACCATAATGGTATCGATTCGATTGATTTGAATGGCTTTTGTAACAAGTGTACCTGCAAGAGTTAAGATGTGTTTTTTTAAATTAATTGAATCTATTTTTGAATCCTGAATATAGCGGACACTTCTCACGGGGATATTGACCGTAAAACAAAATCCTTGAGACGTTCTGCTGAAATAAGGATATAGGTGATGGTCACTGTCTTGAACTTCTGTCAAACCGTATGATTCATAATGATTAAAACGATTAAGCGACAAAGGTTCATCTTTTTCAATTTCTTGACCATCTATTAAATAACGAAGAGTAAAATGAAATTCGAAATGTTCCTTTGGATCTGTAGGAACATGCTTTTTAATAAACGAACGTATATCAACTGAGAACGAATACTCTCCATTAGCATCAATTGCTTTAAACGGATACTTTTCTCCAGTTTCTCTATGTAAAATGAAAAATTCTTTGAATTCAGTTGGAAAATCTTTTGTTAGAGTTACAGTTATAAGTAAATCATCCTCTTGTTTCTTTAAGATAAATGAAGGATGACGAAGTTTTTTGATTTGTTTTTCAGCTTGGTCTATTTTTAAAAGTTGCTCATTGCTAGTAGAATCCATAAAATTCACCTCCATTATTGGATAGTTTATCTCAATTTATCATACCAGTCTATCCAACAGGTAGCAAACAGTATGAGTGTTTTTTTAAAGGAATAGTCAGCTTTTTTTGAGTTCAAATAGATAGCTGATGTAAGCTAGCATTTAATACCCTTTAAAAGGAAGTATATGGTAAAATAAATAAGAGTAAAGGAATTTGAAATAAGAAAGGAATGAGTATTATGTTGATTGGAACAGTAACGGCAGTCGGAGAAGATGCTATTAGAAAAAAAGATCCTATGATTATTTTATTTGGAGAAAAAGCTACAAAGGATATTCGTACTGTGGCCATTATTCAATCTTTCGAAAAAGAGGCAGGAAATATAAAATTAGAACCGGGTCATACGATTTCTTTTGATGAAGAAGTATACACGATCAAAACAGTTGGAAGTTTAGTGAATGAAAACTTAAATACAATTGGTCATGCCACACTGTCTTTTTCAGAAGTTATAGAAGATGATCAAATTGAGAGCAGCATCTATTTGTCGCCACATGAGTTGCCAGAAGTAGTAGTCGGTACTAAAATAAGCTACGACGATTGATGGTAGATTTTATAGGATCAGAGGGGTGAAGGTATGGGTGAAGAAAAACTAAAAGGAAAAACCAGAGAGAAAGTGACCTGGTTTTGGAAATGGATTTTGGACAATAAAGTTGTTTCTATTTTATTGATTTCACTCTTGATTTTCCTGAATTTACTAGTATTTTCAAAAATTGCTTACTTGTTTTCACCAATAGGAGATTTTTTAAGCATTATTGGTTTACCAGTTATTTTTGCCGGGATCTTGTATTACTTGGTTAATCCATTAGTTGATTGGATGGAGCGAAAGAAAATCCCACGTTTACTAGGAATCGCTTGGATTTTTATTGTTATTGGAGCCTTGATTATTTGGGGCATCGCCATATTGATCCCAATCATTCAAGAGCAAACAAGCAGTATTATTGAAAATTGGCCTATTTATTTAGAAAATATTGTTTTTCAAATAGATAGTTTATTAAGGAATGATGTAATTTCTGAGTTTCAATCACAATTGTCTGATTTTAACACTAATTTATTATCCAATGTTTCAGAACAAGCAGACGGTGTTTTAAATTCAACTTTTGCTAGTATTGGAAGTGTCGTTGGTGCAGTGACAAATATTGTGATTGCGATCGTTACCATGCCATTTATTCTTTTTTACTTATTAAAAGACGGTAAAAATCTCCCGTATCATTTGATGAAAATGGTGCCTTCAAAAATGAGAGTTGTAACTTATCAGTTGTTGAGCGAAATCAATTCACAAATAAGCCAATATATACGTGGTCAATTAATGGTAGCTTTTTTTGTTGGACTAATGTTTTGGATAGGATTTGGAGTCATCGGATTAGAATACGCCGTAACACTAGGTGTGCTGGCAGGTTTCTTAAATTTAATTCCTTACCTGGGTTCATTTTTTGCTACGATTCCAGCCGTTGTGTTTGCCTTGGTGGATTCTCCAAGTATGCTGATCAAAGTGCTGATCGTATTCGCTATCGAACAAACGATTGAAGGAAGATTCATTCAGCCACAAATTTTAGGAAACAATTTAGAAGTGCATCCTTTGACGATCATCACGGTCTTACTATCTGCTGGGAAAATCTTCGGGATTCCAGGCGTTATTCTGGGTATTCCCGGATATGCTATCATGAAAGTCATTGTTAGCCACTTTTTCAGATGGTATAAAACACATACTGGTTTATATGAGAGTGATGAAAATCCTGCTCCTTCGCCAGTCATAGCTGAAAATAAAAAATTGGAAGACTAATTTAATACTAAAAAAAAGTCAGTACCGGATTTAAACCGGGTGCTGGCTTTTTTTAGTATTAAAATGTTTTTCCTAAGGCAGTCGCTTTTTCGATTCCCACAGCCATAATATCTGCTGCTTTATCAGGTGTATGATCCATACCTTCAACAAATAATTCTTGGAAATCAGTGACACCGATATAGGTTAAAATAGTTTTTAAATATTGATTAGCAGGGTCTTTTCCACCATAAACTCCGCCGTTTGCTTGAATGTGAAGAACTTTCTTATCTCCAGCAAGTCCAATTGATTCACCTTTTTCGTTGTATTTAAATGTTTTTCCAGCAACGGTGACTGTATCGACCCATGCTTTTAAACGAGTAGGAACATTTAAATTCCATAAAGGATTAGCAATAATAATTTTATCAGCATTCAAAAAGCCATTTGTGTATCCATTAAATAATGTAAGTTTTTGTTGTTTAGCTTCAGATAATTCATCAAAAGCAGTTCCACTACTAAGTTCTGACCAAGCTTGCAATAAATCACGATCAATATCGGGGATTGCTAAATCATATAAATTGATATCTTCAATACTATCTGTAGGGTGATTTTCAATATATGATTTTACGAAAGCATCAGTTACTTGCATCGAACGAGAAGTCTTGCTATCTAGTGGATGAGCACGAACAACTAATAGTTTTGGCATAAATAAACTCCTTCTTTCACTTTTTTTTGAGAGCCTTTTCTTTATCATCTCTTTAGTATTCTACTAAAGTTGATCTTAAACAGCAAGTAACAAAATGTTATTAAAAGAGAAGGTCTAGATGCAAAGAGCTGATATTTGAAAAAGAACAGGATATAATGAAATTAAACTTATTTAACTTATTAAAAGGTAAAAGAAGCGTTATCAAAAAAATATAAACGGATATGCTGACAATAAAACTCTAAATCAAAATAACTAAAATTTGACGAAATAATTTACGAGTGAAATTCAGTTCTAACCAATAACTTAAGGAGGAGAGGATATGTTTAAGCTAATAAAAAAATTGAACATTTGGGCTGTTTTTGGAGCGGTGCTATTTATGTTCATTCAAGTTATTGGAGACTTGTATCTTCCAACTTTGACCGCCGATATTATTGATAATGGTGTATCGACTGGAAACGTGGAGTATATTATTTCTGTAGGCGTTAAAATGTTGGGATTCTCATTGCTTAGTATCCTTGCTGCGCTCGTAAATGTTTATTTGGCCGCACAACAATCACAACGGTTAGGAAAAAAACTGCGTAGTGAACTTTACCGGAAAGTTTCCTATTTCTCAAATGATGAAATGGACAAAGTAGGAACATCTTCTTTACTTACAAGAACGACTAATGATGTAGAACAAATTCAATTGGTTACAATGATCATGTTGAGATTGATGATCATGGCTCCTATCATGCTAGTAGGGGCAGGAGCACTAGCCTACAGTCGTGAACCAAAATTAGCCCAGATTTTCATGTATGTCATCCCAGTATTAGTTGTTTTTATAGGACTTATTATGTATTTCTCAGTGCCGTATTTCAAATCATTGCAAAAGAAAACAGACAACTTAAATCTAGTCTTTCGCGAAGGACTGACAGGGATCCGGGTCATTCGCGCATTTAATCGGAATGATTCTGAAACGAGACGGTTTGATGAAGCTAACAAATCGTTTGCTGAAACATCTATTAAAGCTCAAACGATTTTGAGCTTATTGTTTCCAACACTGACTTTGATCGTCAGTGTAACGAATATTGCTATTATTTGGTTTGGTGGAGCCTATATCAGCACTGGAGATATGGAAGTTGGGAATTTAGTTACTTTTATGACCTATGCAATGCAAATCTTAATAAGCGTCATGATGTTGGCGATGGTCTTTATTTTTATTCCGCGAGGACAAGTCTCAGCAGCACGCATCAATGAAGTTTTAGCGATGGAAAGTAAAATAAAAGATCCAAAAAAACCAATTGCTATTCAAAAACAGACGATGGAAGTGCTAGCATTTGAAAATGTGAATTTCCGTTATTCAGGAGCAGAAAAATTAGCGTTAGAAGGAATCGATTTTAAAGGTTTAAAAGGTGAAGTGGTCGCAATCATTGGAGGTACAGGTTCTGGTAAATCAACTATCGCAAATCTGATCACACGTTTTTATGATATTGAATCAGGAAGTATCAAAATAAATGGTATTGATATCCGAAAAATGGAGCAGACAGCATTGCGCAGTCTTATAGGATATGCACCGCAAAAAGCTTTGCTGTTCACAGGAACGATTCGTGAAAATTTACAGTATGGAAAAGCAGATGCAACAGATGCAGAAATGTGGCATGCGTTAAAAATTGCTCAAGCAGCGGACTTTGTATTAGAGTTGCCTGAAGGCTTAGATGCAGTAGTTGAACAAGGTGGAGGGAATTTCTCTGGCGGGCAAAAGCAGCGATTAAATATCGCTAGAGCATTAGTCGCAAAAGCCGATATTTTGATCTTTGATGATTCTTTTTCCGCACTTGATTTTAAAACGGATGCAGCTTTGAGGAAAGCTTTGCTTTCAGAAACGAGAAATTCTGTGGTCTTGATTATTGCTCAAAGAATTAGTTCGGTCATACAAGCCGACACGATACTTGTTTTAGAAGAAGGGAAATTGGTCGGCAAAGGAACACATGAGGAATTAAAGCAGACAAATAAAACATACCAAGAAATAATGAGATCTCAAATGAGTGAGGAGGAGATGTCATGAGCAAAAACAATCCTGATCCAACTAAACCAGTTCGCGCAATCAAACCGAAAAATTTTTGGGAGACATTGATCAGATTGCTTGGTTATATGTCTACTCGTTCTTTGGCGCTCATAATAGTATTACTCTTAGCCGTTAGTGCGATCGTTTTACAAACTCAAACGCCAAAGATTTTAGGAGCAGCGACAACTGAAATCTTCAGAGGTGTAATGGAAGGTATGCGATTGCGTCAAGCAGGGCAAGAAGTTGAGCTGTTACCCATTGATTTTGAAATGATCACAAGTATTTTGACAACTGTTGCGATCTTTTATGTATTTTCAGCTATATTCAGCTACTTTCAACAATTCACAATGACTCGTGTGGCGCAAAGAACGGTATATGACTTGCGAAATGACTTAAAAGATAAAATGAACCGCGTTCCAATGCACTACTATGACACGCATTCAAACGGAGATATCATGTCTCGCGCTGTAAATGACATGGATCAAATCGCCAATACATTGCAACAAACCCTCACACAATTTATCAATAGTGTGGTCACCTTTTTTGCTGTCCTCTATATGATGCTCACTATCAATGGAACGTTGACCTTAGTCACGTTGATCACTGTTCCCGTAAGCGCTGTAGCGATTGGTTTGATTGCTCCAAGATCACAAAAATTATTTGCAGCTCAGCAAAAAAGGTTAGGGTTGTTAAATGATCAAGTTGAAGAGACCTATGCCGGACACATTGTCGTAAAAACCTACAATCAAGAAGAGCATGAAATCCTAAAGTTTGAAGAAAAAAATGATCAGCTCTTCCAAGCTTCACGAAAAGCTCAGTTTCTATCGGGTATCATCATGCCATTGATGATTTTTATTCGGAACTTAGGCTACCTAGGTGTTGCTACAGTAGGTGGGATTTTTGTTGCAAATGGCGTAGTGACTTTAGGGAATGTTCAAGCTATGTTGCAATATACAAACCAATTCAATCAGCCTATTCGCGAAATGGCCAATCTGATCAATATGATCCAAGCAACGATCGCATCAGCTGAACGTGTTTTTGAGGTGCTAGATGAAGCTGAGATGACTAATGAAACTTCATCTATAAAGCCTGTGGAACATTCGCCTTACAAAGTCCAATTTGAGCATGTTCAATTTGGCTATGGGGGTAAAGATGAGCCACTATTGATGAAAGACTTTAATTTAAACGTTGAAGAAGGACAAATGGTCGCCATTGTTGGCCCAACAGGGGCAGGAAAGTCCACTTTGATCAATCTGCTGGAGCGCTTTTATGATGTGAGTGGCGGAAGCATCAAAATTGATGGAGTTGATACGCGAGATTTTACAAGAGAAGAAGTGCGGTCGCGTTTTGCGATGGTTTTGCAAGATACTTGGCTATTCAATGGGACGATTCTTGATAATATTCGTTATGGTAGTGCTGAATATGGTCAAGATGACGAACGTGTCTACAATTCAGCTAAAGCAGCACATGTAGATGAATTTGTGCGCAAATTGCCAAAGGGGTATGAGACCATGCTTAATGAAGAGGCGAGCAACATTTCATCAGGTCAAAAACAATTGATCACGATTGCTCGGGCTTTTTTAGCTGATCCAGAAATTTTGATCTTAGATGAAGCCACGTCGAGTGTTGATACGCGGACTGAAGTACTGATTCAAAAAGCGATGAGAAAGCTGCTGAAAAACAGGACTAGTTTTGTCGTGGCTCACCGTCTTTCAACTATTCGCGAGGCGGATAATATTGTTGTGATGGATCAGGGAGATGTAATTGAAACAGGGACTCATGATGAGTTGATGGCTCAAAATGGCTTCTATGCCGATCTTTACAACAGTCAATTTGTCTAATAAGAGATTAGTTGATCAATACCTCTTTTCTTGGGTGTCTAAAAATAAGCCACTTGCTTTGCTTTTATTTTTACTAAAATCTGCTAAACTAATAATAGAAGTTTTTATAAAAAAGGAGGTCCACAAATGACGGAAATCAAAAGAATCACAACTGGGAGAATTGCAGAAAATTGTTACGTTATCTACCAGAAAGGAAAAGCATTGATCGTTGATCCTGGAGATGAGTTTGTAGTGATAAAAAGAGCATTAGATGAATTAAATGTGGTACCTACTGCTATTTTATTGACTCATACACATTATGATCATATTGGTGCATTAGAAGAAGCTAGAAAAATGTATTCTATCCCAGTTTATGTTAGTGGTTTAGAGCAAGCTTGGCTTGGAAATCCTATTTTGAATCTTTCAATTAATTCAGGACATCCGTTTACAACGGAGCCTGCCGAATACGAATTTGAATTAGTCAAGACATATGATATTGCAGGATTTCAATTTAAAGTTGTTCCAACTCCTGGTCATTCACCGGGCGGAGTCAGTTTTATATTTGATGATTTTGTTGTTTCTGGTGATGCACTATTCAAAGGAAGTATTGGAAGAGCTGATTTAACAGGCAGTGATCTAGGAGCATTACTAAAAGGGATCAAAGAGCAGCTTTTTACTTTGCCTGATAATATGCGGGTTTATCCTGGTCATGGAGATGAAACGACTATTGGATATGAAAAAAGGACCAATCCTTTTTTTAGGTAAGCTTAATTTTTAAATGCTAACATTATCTATTAAACTACTGAAGAAAAAAGGTTCTATGTCAAATGGTGTGGACACATTATAAAGAAATTTCTTTTGGAATAACGGTTTTGCTTGTGGAGAGCCAAGGGAACACCTGAAGCCTAAAGAGAAAGTTGTCATGATTGTTGCTGCTTTAGCAGCTTACAAACATGATACACTTGGGCGTTATTTGCCCACAGTGCTTCATTTTAGGCTACAAGCAAACCCTATTCCGCCAAAAATTTCAGGTGAATGATCCAATTGATCTATTAATACAAAAAATCATACAGCCTAAAAAAACTGAGACAATTTATTTTGTCTCAGTTTTTTTTAGCTATCTAAATCGATTTAGGGTCCCTGTGTCATAAAAAAACCACCTTAGCGGGAAACGCTAAGGTGGAAAGGGTAAGGTTTCTTTTTACTTTGGAGGAGTAAAAAAGAAATATAAAGAAGTTGGTTTTTGTTTTGGTATATTCATAGTATAGTAGTCAATTATGAAAAAAGTATGACGAAAAAACATAAATTAAGTGAAATCTGCTTATTTAAGATATAACAACGTAAAAAATAGCACCAATTCCTTTATTTAGAAGTATTAAAAAAACTTGCAAATAAAATTCTTTCTATGTATACTTATTAAAAGTAAGTAAAAAAGATTTTTAGTTAAACAACAATAAAAAGTAAAATGAAAAGAGGAATAAATAAATGACTTTATCAGCGAAAACAATCATTGGAAAAGTGGTATTGAATGTTGAAAGTATGGAGAATATGAAAAAATTCTATACAACGATCCTTGGACTAGAAATTAAAAATGAAACTGAACATTTGCTTCAATTAGGAGCATTAGGTGATAAAAAAGTTATATTAGAATTACAGCCGGTTCCAACCATCGGAGAAAAACCGAGTGCAACTGGTATGTATCATATGGCCTTTTTATTGCCAACACGTAAAGACTTAGGAGAAATTTTTTATCATATTTTAGCATCAAAGTATCCATTGACTGGTGCAAGCGACCATGGGTACAGTGAAGCATTGTATTTAGATGATCCAGAAGGAAATGGAATTGAGATTTATAGAGATAAGCCAAAATCAATGTGGGATATTAGAGAAGACGGACAAATCATTGGAGTAACAGAGGCGATGGATGCAGACGGTGTTATTGGAGAAGCTAAACAGGCCTTTCAAGGAATGCCTAAAGGAACCTATATGGGGCACGTTCATTTGTTTGTAGCAGAATTAGAAGAAACAGAAAAATTTTACAACGATATTTTAGGTTTTGATTTGAAATTTAAATTTGGTCCTCAAGCTAAATTTTTCGCGGCAGGAGAGTACCATCACCAGATCGCGGCCAATGTCTGGGCTGGAAGAAACATTCCGGCAGCCCAAAAAGGCTTAAGAGGCTTAGCCTACTTTACAATCGTTGTTTCATCATCTGATGAATTAGCACAAATAAAAGAAAAACTCGATGCAAAAAATTATAGTTATCAATTAGATGAAGCAACACAAACCCTTTCTTTAGAAGATACAAATGGAATAGCCATAAAAATCACAACAACCCATTAATAAATAGTCAAACCTGCAAGCAGCTTGCCGGTTTTTTTGTGTTTTACGATAAAAGAAACGGATAAACTCAGTGTAGAAGAAAATGACCTATTCGATTATAATGAACTATGAAGAAGCGAATCTAGATTTATTAGAAAGAAAAGCAGTAGAAAGGATAATAAAATGTATCCAAAAACAAAAAAAATGATCCAGCAATTGATCGAAGACGAAGTAATACCAGGAGCAAGTTTTGGTTTTATCACAACTAATGAGCGACTAGAATACCATGCAGGATCAGCTACAATTTTACCAAAAAGAGAAGCTATCAAAGAAAATCAGGTTTATGATATTGCCTCATTAACAAAAGTAATCTTAACAACGACTATCTTCTTGCAGTTATGGCAAGAGGAGAAAATAGATCCAGATGATAAGGTCAGCCGTTATTTGACAGATTTTACAGATCAAAAAGTGACCCTAAGGCATTTATTGACTCATACGTCCGGCATAGAAGGCTATATTTCAAATCGAAATACTTTATCTGCAAGTGAGTTGCGAGAAGCCATTCTCCATTTGCCAGTTGGAAAGCTCTTTGAAAAAGAAGTTCGCTACACGGATATAGGATTCATCTTGTTAGGCTTTATTATTGAAGCAATCGAAAAAGACAGTTTAGATAATGTCTTTACTGGACGCATCAGCGGACCTTTGAATTTAACGGATTCGTCCTATCATCCTCGAGATAAACAAGCATGTGCCCCAACAGAAATGGACCCCAAAAGAGGAATGATAAGAGGTGATGTCCATGACCCTAAAGCTTATATACTTGGAAATCATTGCGGAAGTGCAGGCTTATTTGCAACGCTAACAGACTGTTTGACCTTTAGTCAAATGATGTTGAATAGAGGAGAACTCAATAGAAAACGTATTCTTAATGAAAAAACTGTGCTATCATTATTAAAAGACTGGACACCAAATGGTAAATTAAACCGATCGTTAGGCTGGGATATAAAGACCAAAGGTAGTAAAAACTATTTGTTTCATACTGGATTTACAGGAACTTTTATTATATTAGATATCTTGCAGAAAACGGCCTTTGTATTTTTATCTAATCGTGTCCATCCAACGAATGACAACAAATCGGATTACCTTAACCAGCGTGATCGTTTAGTAGACTGTTACTTAGCTGAAAAGGAAACAATGAAGAATCAAATAGATTTTAGGAGGAGTAAAAGCGATGAATGAACCTTTACTATTAAAACCTGTTTTACAAGAAAAAATCTGGGGTGGTAAAAAACTGCGTGAGGTTTTTGGCTATGATTTACCAAGTGATAAAACGGGAGAAGCATGGGCAATAAGTGCTCACCCTAATGGTCCGAGTTTAGTGGAAAATGGACCATATAAAGGGCTGACTCTAGCTGAGGTATGGGATCAGCATCGTGAAGTATTTGGGAACGCAGAAGGAGAAGTTTTTCCTTTGTTAACCAAGATTTTGGATGCTGCTGATGATTTATCGGTACAAGTTCATCCAGATGATCGATACGGTATGGAGCATGAAGGCGAATTAGGTAAAACAGAGTGCTGGTATGTCATTGATGCTGATAAAGGTGCGGAAATTATTTATGGTCACCACGCTCAGACAAAAGAAGAATTAGAACAAATGATTATCGACGGCAAATGGGATGAACTACTGCGTCGCATTGAAGTTAAAAAAGGCGACTTTTTTTACGTCCCAAGCGGAACGATCCATGCGATCGGTGGAGGGATCACGATTCTTGAAACCCAACAATCCAGTGACACGACTTACCGGGTGTACGATTATGACCGTAAAGATGACCAAGGAAAATTAAGAGAATTACACATTAAACAATCGGTGGATGTAACGACTGTCCCTCATGTAGATTCGACTCCTGAAACAAAGATAGAAAAACAAGAAGAGGCAACGATCACAACTCTAGTGAAGACTTCATTTTTTGACGTCTATAAATGGGAAGTGAAGGGTAAAGCTGATTTTAACGCAACAGCTCCGTACACTCTTGTCAGTGTGTTAGAAGGAAACGGTAAACTGATCGTTGAAGCAGGAGAGTATCCATTGAAAAAAGGAACCCACTTGATAGTGCCAAATGATATCAAAAAATGGACAATCGAAGGCGAATTAAAAATCATCGCATCAAACGCATAGGATGCGGAGAGACCCTGAAAGACATGAAGTAAAAATAGGAAATCACAGAGAAGATGTTTCATCTTCGGCGGGATTCATCTTTTTTTACAAGATGTCTGGGTCTCGCAACTCAACTAAAAAACAGGATGTGGAGTTCGACGCTTAGGCTCGACAGAAAAACGAAGAATTTTGTAGAGGATGTACCACCCTCGCAAAAATTATGTTTTTTTACGAGAGCCTGTCGAACGCAACTCAACTAAAGGATGTGGAACTTCCCGTTTAGGCACGCAGCGATTTTCAAGAATTGAAAGCAAGAGCATCCCGCGCATTGCGTCAATTATTGAAAATAGCCCAGTGTCTGGGAAGTGCAACTCAAATAAAGAATTTGGAGTGTCTTGTTTATCCTCGACTAGAAAACAGGAAAATCTTTACGGGGCTGGAACATCCTCGTAGAGATTTCCTCATTATTGAGTAGTAAGAGGACAAAGAAGATGGAAATTAAAGATTGTTTGTCCAG